>CAIPTA010000063.1 GCA_903867855.1 Oligoflexia bacterium
GCGACCACCGAGATCTACACAGGCGAAGACACTCTTTCCCTACACGACGCTCTTCCGATCTGATCTTGTTCCTGCGCGGATATCCTGAGTACATGATCGGCGTTATACTGGTGGCGGCTAATGGTACGGGTTCAATGGAGCCACAGCGCGGCGATATCGTATTTGAAGGGCATAAGCTCGGTGAAGTGATTGGTAGCGGCGATGAAAGTTTCTTTCAAGAGTTTGCGAGAATTATTGCTCCTATTATGAACCTCGCGGCCGACGAAAAATTATTTGCACGGAATCTCCGGATTCTAGATTGGCTAGAAGCGATCAGGCAGATTGCTCCAGATATTTGTCATTGGACGGGGATCTATTGGAAGGAAAATTTTTTAAAGGAAACCGATAGCACTGATTTGTTGCTGGGTCCTTTCCTTGGCGACAGCACCGATCATTTACGTATCCCACTGAATCGCGGTTTTTGCGGTTTAGCTCTGAGTGAGGAGCGGGTGGTGAACGTGGCGGATGTGCGCGCGGATACTCGCCACATTGCCTGCAGCCTGAAAACGCGATCTGAGCTGGTGATTCCCTTGGCAAATCGTGAGGGTGCCTTCATCGCAGAGCTGGATATTGATAGCAACCAATTGGCGGCCTTTTCCTCGGATCTGGAGGCCAAGCTGCGCCTTACTGCGAATGCATTTAAGGACCTGATTTAAAAGGGTATTTTTTGCCACTAAAAACTTAAGTATTTTAATCAATTAAAATTGACTATACGAGTCAATTTGGCTATAACTCTCCGCAGGCAACAAAATAAACGGCCATAAGGTGACGATTTTGCAGCCCAAAAATGGGAGAAAACTCAATGAAATTAAGATCTTTAGTGGGTGGGATGACGGTTGGCGCTCTCCTCTTCGCAGCAGCCCCGCAAAATTGCTTCGCCTCCCTTACTGCTAGCCAAAGAGCTGCCGATTTCAATGAACTTGCCACCACTTTTGAGCGTAACTATGGCCCTCTTCGCTTGAAGGCGCAGACCATTGGCCTCAACTGGGAAAAGAATAAGGCGAACTTTTTAGCGCGCGTTAATTCCGCAAAAAACGACACAGAATTCTATCAAATTTTAGCTCAATTTTTGGCGTCCTTGCATGATGCCCATGTGAGCTCCACTGTTCCTTCTACCTATTCTTCCAAGCTTGGATTTCTTTGTGATTATATCGAAGGCAAAGTGGTGATCGATCAGATCAATCCGCTGCGTTTACCTACGTCACTCTTCCCTTTCAAAAAAGGCGATCAGTTAATTTCTATCGATGGTGTTCCGGTGGAACAGTTGATGGCGCAATTATCCTTAACGGATAATACAGGGAATGAAATCACCACCAAGCGTATCGCTGCTGCAAGATTGACGAGTAGAAGTGAAGCGGTTGGTTTCGCAGTGCCAGAAGGTGTTTCCACTGTTACTGTTTTACCAAAAGGTGCCGCAATACCAATCACGATCACTGCAACCTGGATTGTTTCGGGTACACCAGTAACCAATCTAGACGACCTGAGTAAATTATTGGAGTCTGCGCCAATCGTGAACTCTATTCAAGCGTCCAGCGGTGGCGACTCGCTCAGTGATTCGATTCAAAAACTTCCGCTCTACAATATCGGCATGCCTAAAGATAAAATGGCTGACTGGAAACAAGCTGGTATTACCGATGTTGGTAATGCGAAGTCGATGTTCGACTTGCCTGCTGGCGCCACCACTATCGATACTGTTTCTATGACTGCGGCTATCTATCAAGCTGGCGGTAAGAAAATCGGAATCCTCCGAGTGCCTAGCTACGAGGGAGATGATTTGATGTCTGATATCGCCACTGCGATTCAGCAGCTTCAAGATCAGACTGATGTGCTCGTACTCGACCAGACAAATAATCCTGGTGGCTCGGTTGCGCTTGTTTCTCAGCTCGTGAGCATCTTTGCTGACAAGAGTTACAAAGATATGAACTTTGCTTTACGTCCAAGCATGGAATGGGCGAACCAGATTGATCAGATCAATCAACAGATCACGACAGCTCTTTCCACGGATCCAAAGGATGTAGGTGCCAACGCGCTACAGGCTCGATTCGCTTACCTCGCGAAGGCGATTCGAACTGGCATGGAGCAACAACAGTTCTTGATTTCTCCTGTGTCGCTTGATTTGCAAAATGGCTACGGAATGATTCAGCCACAATCCACTGTTCGCTATACGAAGCCCGTCTTGCTTCTGATCAACGAGCTGGATTTTTCTGGTGGCGATGCCTTTCCAGCAATCATGCAGGATAACGGCAGAGCAACCACTTTTGGTCAAAATACCAATGGCGCCGGCGGGAACGTGGCTGAGTATGGTCCTCTCACCAACTCCTACTTCAAGTTTGCCTTAACGCAAAGCTTGATGGTTCGTCCTAACGGGGCATATGTGGAGAACAAAGGTGTTTCCGCTGATATCCCATACCAAATCACCGAAGACGATTTTGAAAATGGCTACCACGCTTACACGCTCGCTTTCACACAAGCAGCGCTCAAGTTGGTAGGCGTTGATTCTACCATCCCACAGCTCCAGGCAGAACAGGATGCGATTGCAGCAAAGGCAGCCGCGGATGCGAAGAATAAATCTGCTACCGCTGTGATATCCAATGCGATCGGTCTCAACCTTTCGAAATTCATTGGAAACTAGGCTAGCGAAAAGTATCGAATAACTAACTATTACACTTTGAAAGGGGCCATGGAGGCCCCTTTTCTTTTTTTCACCGCCGCTTAAAAATGCCCAATCTTTTAGTTGCTCTCCTCGGACGCGCCTGCAGCGGCCAACACGGCCGCCTTAGTCGCTTCTGAGACGCCTCAATCTTGAGCATTTTTAAGCGGCGAAGGCAGATTTTCGACGCTCAAGGTCGTCACTTCCTCCGGTTTTCGTGCTAGCATTTATGCAATCACGCTACCCCAGAAGGAAGGCCCCATGAATAGCATCGATAGCACTAAAGAGTTTGTTGCAGCCACCTATGCCCGAATGGAGAAAAACCTAGCAGTAGTGCGGAAGCGCTTGAATCGTCCGCTCACGCGCACAGAAAAAATTGTCTTCGGCCACCTTTCTGATCCAGCCAATCAAGAGCTGAATGCGGGAAAAAGTTTTTTGCTTTTGAATCCTGATCGCGTGGCCATGCAAGATGCCACTGCGCAGATGGCTCTGCTTCAGTTTATGAGCGCAGGTGTAGACCGCACGGCAGTGCCCACTACTGTTCACTGCGATCACTTGCTCCTCGGCCGCTTCGGCGCGGAAAAAGATTTGGCGAATGCTTTGTCTACGAATAAAGAGGTATACGATTTCCTAGAATCTGTTTCGAATAAATATGGCATCGGCTTCTGGAAGCCGGGCTCGGGAATTATTCACCAAGTGGTGCTAGAAAATTATGCCTTCCCTGGTGGAATGATGATCGGCACTGATTCACACACACCAAATGCTGGTGGTCTGGGTATGATTGCAGTTGGCGTGGGTGGTGGTGATGCGGTAGACGTTATGGCCGGTTTCCCTTGGGAAGTGAAACAACCAAAATTGGTTGGCGTGAAACTCACCGGAAAGATGAATGGCTGGACATCCGCCAAAGACGTGATCCTCAAGCTCCTTGGCATCATGACTGTTAAGGGCGGCACCAATAAGATCGTGGAATATTTCGGTGAAGGCGCGGCTTCGATCAGCTGCACCGGCAAAGGTACCATCACGAATATGGGCGCTGAGCTTGGCGCAACCACTTCTCACTTTGGTTTTGATGACAGCATGGATCGCTACTTGCGCGCCACTGGCCGCAAGGATCTTGCCGATCTAGCAAAACAAAATGCTGCTCTCCTCGAAGCGGACAAAGAAGTGCACGCGAACCCAGAAAAATATTTTGATGAAGTGATCGAAATTAATCTCACCACCTTGGAGCCTTATGTGGTGGGTCCGCATACTCCAGATCTAGCGCGCCCAATTTCTGAGCTGAAAAAAGAAGCGAAGGAAAAAGGCTATGCAATGAATCTCACCGCTGGCTTGATCGGAAGCTGCACGAACTCTTCCTATGAAGATATTTCTCGCGCTGCTGATGTGGCTGCTCAGGCGGCAAGCCATGGTGTGAAATCGAAGAGCACGCTCTTTATTTCCCCTGGCTCTGAGCAAGTTTTCGAAACCGTGAAACGCGATGGCCTGCTCACCACCTTGGAAAACGCGGGCGGAGTGATCCTCACGAATTCTTGCGGCCCATGTATCGGTCAATGGAAGCGGGATGATATTGCAGACACTGTGAAGAACTCCATCATCACAAGCTTTAACCGCAATTTCCGCGGTCGTAACGATGGCAGTACGGAAACAGAAGCCTTCATCTCCTCTCCAGAAATCGTTGTGGCTATGGGCCTCTCCGGCCGTCTCGATTTTGATCCTCTTCATGATGAGCTAGAGGGTAAAGACGGTAAGAAATTTAAGTTGGCAGCTCCTAAGATCGCCGATGATATTCCGAAAAAAGGTTTCATTCCAAAAGCCGAAGGCTTCGTGATGCCTGCAAAAGATGGCAGCAAGGTGCAAGTAAAGGTGGATGTGAAGAGCGACCGCTTGCAGCTACTAGAGGCTTTCGATAAGTGGGATGGTAAAGACATGATTGATCTGCCACTCCTCTTGAAAGCAAAGGGCAAGTGCACCACCGACCATATTTCTCCGGCTGGACCGTGGCTGAAATATCGTGGTCACCTCGATAATATTTCCAACAACATGTTCCTCGGTGCGATCAATGCCTTCAATGGTGATGCTGGCAAAGTGGTGAATTCGTTAGACGGTTCAAAAGCTGAAACTCCAAAAGTAGCTCGCGACTATAAAGCGAAAGGCTTGCACTGGGTTGTGGTGGGCGATGAAAACTACGGCGAAGGTTCTTCCCGTGAGCATGCGGCCATGAGCCCACGCTTCTTGGGCGGCGCGGTTGTTGTTGTGAAGAGCTTTGCTCGGATTCACGAAACCAACCTCAAGAAACAAGGTTTACTGCCACTCACATTCGCTAATCCTGCAGATTACGATCTCGTACAAGAAGGCGATAAACTTTCTTTCTTGGGTCTAGATAAGTTGGCACCGGGAGTAGATGTGAGCTGCAAGATTTTGCATAAGGATGGTTCCAGCAAGACGATCACGCTGAAGCATACTTTTAATGCAGAACAGATTAAGTGGTTTCAGGCGGGGTCTGCACTCAACGTACTCAAACACGCAAGTCGCCACTGAAAAATGCCCAATCTCTTCGTTGCTTTGCGAGACCCCCGTTCCAGCGCCCCCTCACGGGCGCTTCACGGCTGGCCCCGCTGCAGGCGCCTCGATCTTGTGCATTTTGCAGCGGCTTAGAATTGGAGCGAGTTCGTCCTAATTTGTTGCGCTCGTCGAGACGCCTCGGCTTTGCTCTTTTTTCGCAGCCTTAAAGTGTATTCTGAACTAAAAATCTCGCATTTATAGCCTCACGGCAGAAGTCGCTCGGAGAGTGGAGCGCAGGAGCGCGAGATCATCTTGTGCATTTTGCAGCGGCTTAAATTTGAGGAGAGTTCGCCTTTTTTTATTGCTCGGCGCGCGTCTAAGTTTGTAGCCTAGGACCATGAAACGATGATTCGTATTTTACTTATAGTTACGGCATTCCTCCCTGGCTGTGCGAGCTGGGATTCTAATAAATTCGAACAAACACAAGCTGAAATGGCACTAGGTAATAAAGTAAAGACGCTCGAAGGATATGTTTCCTCACAATTAGGCTCGTGTAAAAAATTGGGATCAATGAAGTTAAACGCGATCTCACGTGGACAGCCTCCGGGCGTCGTCGCCGTTAGGAAATATCCAAAGTCGAATCTCATTAAGCTGACAGCGGATAGAATAGACGGTGGGCTTGATGGAGAATTTCCCGCCAAATTCTATGATGTATACCGCTGTGAAAGAGACTAATTTCTCAAGCTTTTTAAATACAAAAGATCAGTAAATCGAGTGTCTATTTTTCTTCTTCTTCGATTTTCTTGAAGGCCATATCCACTGGAGTATGCAGCCGCTTCTCTTGATTGCACTTGCGGCAGGCGGGCACCACATTACCTTTGGTACTTGTGCCGCCCCTGGCAATGGGCACTACGTGATCCATGGTTAGTTCTTTCGGGGGGAATTTGGCGCCGCAATAGTGGCAAAGGCCTTTCCCTAGGATATTCTTCCACCATTGGGAGGCCTTAAGCTCCTGAGCCTTCTTTTTTTCTTTGGCGATATGCGCTTTATCGCCGGTGACAAAATACCAGTCGTCCATTTGCAGGAAGTTTTATATAGTGGCCGCGAAGGAAATACAATGATTCGTGCGGATAGTATACATCATGGCAATGCCTGGAGTCCCTTTCTGATCAAGGAGCGGGGGGATACGATTCGTCCCCTAACGAGCCCTGAGGGGGTAACAGATCGCCTGCGCTTGGTGGCTTTTGCGGAAGTGCAAGCGAGGGATGCCTTTTACTGGGGTGCAGAGCGCTTTGCTGGGAAGATTCCTGAAGAATTGCGCGCCACCTGGATTCGTTTTGCGGAAGTAGAGGAACGGCACGCGAATATGTTGCTTCAGCGACTTTCTGACCTTGGCGGTGAGCCTGGCGCGAGGGCTGTGAGCGATAAGTTGAATCGATTGTGCCGAGCAGCGGAAGATCCAATCCACTTTCTCTTTTTGCTCTCCAGTGCCGAAGAGCGTGGTATGGAATCTGGTCTATTATTGGGTAAGCAAATGGAATCAGTAGATATTACTAGCGCCGCGATCTTTCGCACTATCGCGGAAGAAGAAGTGGAGCACGTGCAGATGGCCACAACTGCCCTGGCATCCTACGATAAGGAAGAGCTAAAAGCGCAAGCGCGTTTGATTAATGCTAAGCTATCGCAATGAGTGAAAAAGAAATAAAGGTAGTGGGCGGCACGGCTGCCACGGTGAAGATTGCGGAGTCGGCAGTGGCGAAGTTGCCGTGGCTAGTGAATCCAATCCTGCAAAGTATGGCCACGATTCTTTCGCCCTTTGATCGCCACCTTCGTTTAAATATTTTGCTCTGGGAGGATAAGCTGTGCGAGCTAGAGGTGCCTAAGCTGCGCCGCTTGCGGGACCACCAGGGACGCATTCATCCAAGCGTGATCAATGCCTCTGGCGAACGGGCTGCCTTTTTTTTGCTCCAGCGAAATTTTCCTTTCTGGCAATACCTTGTAGAGCTGAAAGAGATCGATTGTGTTTTCGCTCGTAAGCTCGAGGGCGTTGGGCGAGTGCGCTGCGCGATCGACGTTGAAGACCTAAACATTATCAAGGCGCAGCTAGCGAGTAAGCACGAAGCAAATATTAAACTTCGCTCTGAAATTTTGAGTTTGAGCGATACAGATCCCCGCGCTTTAGTGCGCACGAGTTGGGTGATTACCAAAAGAAACCTTTTGCGCGACCTATGGAAATCTTAAATCGCTATCGCTTCATTTTTCTATTTCTAATAGGTGCTATTGCGGCTGTTCTCGCAGGCAATACTGTGTGGAAGGAAAAGAAATCGGCCTTTATTGGATCAGTCTATGAGCGCCATTCTTTTCTCCTTTTGGATGACGAGGGAAATCTTTTCGGCACAAAAAATTTGCAGAGCGATGAAAAACTACTGCTCGTGTTTGTTCCAGATATCTTGCAGCCAGATTCTACTGTTCAATTGAAATCTTTTGCTCGTGATCTAGGAGCTTTGAAGAAAAAGAATATTGTAGTGGCACTGATCAGCCGCTCGAATTTTGATGTTAGCTTTAACTTGAAGCGAATCTCTGGCTATCCGGGGCGAATTTTGCGCGATCCCTCTGGTAGTATCGGGAGAAATCTTGGCGCATGGACAAGCTATCAAGCCACAAAGGAATGGCGCTATGCCCTTGTAGACAAGGGCTTACGCATATTTTGGTCTGCTAGTGCAGACCATGCCATGTCGCTATCGGAATTCTCGGAAAAGCTTTAATCTTTGGAAGAGCTTTTCGAGTGCTGCACAGAAACTACGGTGTGAATGTTTCCACGTACTGTAAAGTCCGCCACGATATCAATTTCACTTGGATCTAATAGTTTGATTAGATCGTCAGCAATAATATTCGTTACGTCTTCATGATAAACGCCCATATCTCTGAATTTATTTATATAGAGTTTTAGGCTCTTGAGTTCTACACACCATTTGTCTGGTGAGTACTTAATAAATATGGTGGCGAAATCGGGAAATCCAGTTTTTGGGCAAACACAGGTGAATTCTGGGCAGGTGAATTCAATGCTATATTTGCGATGAGCGTTGCGATTCGGAAAGCGCTCTAGTTTACTTTCGCGAATTTCTTTGATGCCTCGTTGTTCAATCTTTGGAGTTTTCTTCATGAAACTCTTTTAGCCTAAGACTTCAGAAAAACCAAGCCCTTCCCTAGGCCAGCTCTTCATGCTTTTTGATTTTCCTCACACTACGGAGGGTGGTCACTGGTATTCTTCATGACATTCTCCTTTCATTACGAAACGTCCGCATACGTTCTGATCCTAGGCAGCAAGGGCGACTCTATTTTTGCCTAGGTGTTTCGCTTGGTATAGGGCCTGATCCGCCATGCCCACCATGCGGCGAATCTCTGCGTTAGCTTGTCTCGCGGTGGCAACTCCAACACTCACAGTTACATTCACTTCTCGTTCAATCTGTCTGCGTAAGGCTTCGGCAAGAGCCATGGCGGATGTTTCGTTTCCGCAGTGGCCCACGATAAACTCTTCGCCTCCGTAGCGACCCGTGGTGGCCCCCGCTTTGGCGCAGCGAGCGATCACCTCGGCCACTCTCTTCAGCACATGGTCGCCGGCAATATGGCCATCGCGATCATTGAGTTTTTTGAAATTGTCGATATCGATCATGATCACTGCTACGTCGGCACCTTGGCCGCCGCCGATCATTTGCTCTAGGCGGGCGAAGAATTCATCGCGGCGATAGAGACCAGTGAGATCATCTTTGCCTACGCGGAGTTTTAATTTCTGCAGCGTGCGCATCACTCGAAAGATTTCACCTTCGAGGTTGTCCAACATATCTGTTGCGATTGGGTCTACTGCTTGATTGTTGATTTGCTTATTCATATGCGCTCCCTATGCAAGGGTAGTTGCGAGCTTTGGGCCAGCGCACACGAAAGGAGGAATTGCTGTAATATCAAGGAAATAGAAAAGGCCTGTGTCCTTGCGGAGACAGGCCATTCGGATTAATCACTAGATGGGCTGAGCCACTGTATCCTGGAGGATACTTAGGCTACGCGCTTTAGAGTCTCCACCGCTGCGGCTGGAGTATCGCGGAATTCCGCCGTGGCAATAGTATGCTTGCGGAGCAGGCGACATAGATTCGGCCGGCTCACCTTCATCGCTCTAGCCATCGCAGACACATTGCCATGGAAGTGGAGGAGCTGCTGCTGAAGATAGTCGCGCTCCATATTCTTCATATAGCCCTTTTTCCACTCATGATAAGGAATACCCGCACTCGTGCTATTGGTAGCCGCGGCTGCGGGAGTATCTGTGACCAAGCTAAGCACTGGAGCAGTAGTGGCGGTAATATTCGCACGAATTGGAGTAACGTTGTTTACACCAAGCGCTGTACGAACCGCGTCTGGAGTAACCACTGGTCCATTACTGAGCAGCGCTGCGCGATGCACGGTTGATTTCAACTCGCGCACATTTCCTGGCCAATCGTAGCCTTCAAAGATACGTTTTGCTTCTTCAGTAAACTCTCTTGGCGCCTTAGTCATTCCGTTGGTGCACTCTTTTAAGAGTTTTTCGGCAAACGGAATGATGTCTTCTTTGCGCTCCTTCAAGGAAGGAAGTGCAATTGGGAAGCTATTCAATCGAAAGAACAAATCTTCGCGGAAAGTTTTCTTGGTAACTTCTGTTTTAAGATCACGGTTGGTAGCAGCCACAACGCGTACATCAATTTTAATTTCGGTGTTGCCACCAACGCGGCGAATGGAGCGCTCCTGCAATACCCGGAGTAGCTTCACTTGCATGGCAAGAGGGAGTTCGCCAATTTCGTCGAGGAAGATTGTGCCACCATCAGCGAGTTCGAAAAGACCTAGTTTCTTATTAGCGGCACCGCTAAAGGCACCTTTCTCGTGGCCAAATAGTTCGCTTTCAATCAGATTATCAGGAAGCGCACCGCAGTTTACGGGTACCCATGGGCCTTTTGCACGAGCGCTAAGATCGTGAACAAGTTTAGCCACTACTTCTTTACCAGAACCTGATGGGCCACTGAGCAGCACACTCACGTCGTTACCGAGTTCATTTTCGGTGAGGCGCTTCAAGGCTTCCTTCGCAGGATATATAGCAGGAGACACGCCAAGACGATCTAGAGTATTTGTTTCCGTGGTTTGGATTCTGTGCACTAATTCTGTGCGGGCTTCTAAACGTTCAGAAAGTTTTTTGTTTGCCGTCGCAAGCTCTGTTTCAAGACGAGTATTTTCTTGCTCCATAGTGCGCTTCGCGATCGCTGCATTTAGATGATGAGCGAAATCGTCCATATCAAAAGGCTTTTCGAGATAGTCGAAGGCGCCCAAGCGAAGGGCTTCTACAGCCGCGCTCTTTTCGCCATGACCTGTAATAAAGATCACTGGGGGGAGTTTTGCATGCTTGCTTTTTAGTTTTTCAAACATTTGGAAGCCAGTAAATTTTGGCATCTTGATATCGGAAACCACCACATCGGGTTGGAAATTTTCAAAAGTATCTACGGCGCGGAAACCATCTTCCACAGCAACCGCTTCATGCCCATGGCGTTGCACGGCGGATAACAAGAGTTTACGAATTGTATCTTCGTCATCTACGATTAATATTTTTGCCATACTATACCTCTTTCGTTTCGTCTTGGTGGAGTTTTCGGTAATCTACTGGAATTGTAATTCGGAAAAGTGCGCCTCTTCCTGGAGTACTTTCTATCATCATCGAACCATGAATTTTGGAGAGGATGCCATAGGAGACGCTGAGCCCCAGGCCAGTACCTTTGCCCACCTCTTTAGTGGTGTAAAAAGGATCGAAGGCGCGGCCTTTCGTTTCGCCAGACATACCGCAACCATCATCTTTAAAAGAGATTTCCAGAAACTGACTTTGTTTCTTCACTTGAATGGCAATGCTGCCGGAGCCTCTACCAGTTGCTTCGATCGCATCTCTCGCATTGGTGGCAAGGTTAATAAAAACTTGTTCCAACTGAAATGGATTGCAGTAAACAGGTGTAATATTTTCATCGGCATTGATGTTCACACTAATTCCGCGACTCTTCAGTTGCTGCTCTAGCAATTGAAGGGATTCATTAATTACGGTGAGAATATCAACGGAGCGATAGTCTTCCGTGCTTTTACGAGTAAACTCTCTTAGCTGCTGAATAATTTTTTTCATACGCACGCCGTTTTTCACCACTTCTTCAGTGAAATCGAGTGCACCTGGATCAGGGAATTTTTCTTTGAGAATCGCTTGTAGCTCTTGGGTGAAACCGATCACGCCCGAGAGCGGCTGATTTAGTTCATGAGCTACGCCTGCCGCAAGCTCTCCAAGGGCCGCGAGTTTTCCAGCCTGCACTAGCGCTTCCTGGGCAGATTTTAGCTCCATGTGGGCGCGTTCCAGCTCTGTGAACGCATTTTTGAGTTCCATGTGCTTGGTGAGTAGATCTCTTTCCATGGATTTTTTCATTCCCATGTCGTGGAGAATGCAAAAGCTAATATTTTTTCCGCCGGTTTTTTCTGAGGCTAAGGTTTTCACGCTTAGGGTGGCGAAGGCGAGATAGCCATCTTTTTTCTGAAGTGCAATGTCTTCGTAAAATCCGCTCTGACGAAACATTTCCGCTTGAAAGAGCTGACTACGTACTTTTCTACTTTGTTCAGATTTTGGATTAGGAAATAGTTGATCGCAATCGAAGCTTTCGAGCTCTGCTTTCACAAAACCAGTAAGCTCCTGCATGCGGCGATTGGCAGATTGAATTTTTCCTGTATCGCAATCCACCACCAAAATGGCATCGTTTGCTTCATCAAAAAGTAATTCGTAGAAAGAATCATTACTCTTTACGAGGTGGAGTTGCGGCTTTGAAGCGATTTTTCTCGCGGCACTCATGCGGCACTCCTTAGGAAGGAGCCAGCATTATCCATATCGCCTTTGATTTTTTCTACAATCATCGCCAGCATTTTGTCATCGAGACCAAGCTGCTTAACTAAGTCTGCTGAAAGCTGCCCACCACTCGCATTGCCCGAATAACCGATGGCTTCCTTCACCATTAACTGATTGGCGAGAGAGACGATGCGTACAGCGGGTTTCATGGATTCGAGAATCGTTTCCATATTCGTAACATCGGTGTGGTGATAGCGAATTGCCATGCGGATCACCATGGGTAAGCGCCACTTGTTTGCAATATATTCGCCTAAATAACCATGGGCCGGCACTTCGAGGCGGCGCTCCACTTCGGTGAAGGAAAGTTTTTCTCTCTCCGCCGTGCGAACTATATTAATGAAATCATTTGGTGAAATTTCATAGAGCACTATTTTGCCGATGTCGTGGAGAAGGCCGCAAGTGAAGCACTCTTCGGGTTTTGGATAGCCAGTTTTTTTGGCGATAGCTTCGCTGGTCATCGCGGTGCCGAGCGCATGCTTCCAAAATGCTTGCATGGAAAAATTCGAATTCTCATCGCTCTTAAACATTGAGATCACGGAAACACTCAACACGAGCTGAGCGAGGGTATTAAAGCCGAGGTAGGCGAGGGCGCGCTTAACGTCTGTTACTTCGCCGGGTATTCCATAATAGGGGGAGTTGATGAGCTTAAGCACCTTGGCAGTGAGCACTTGGTCTTTTTTAAGCACATCGGCGATATCGCCAGAGGAGGAATTGGGGTCGTTAATCAGCTCTGTGACCTTCGTGGCGACGATGGGTAAGGTGGGGATATCGTTTAGTTTTTCTAAAACTACGCGCCATCTTTCGATCTGGGTTTTGTCTGGTGAATCAGCCATCTATCCCATGTATCGGCCATGACACGGTGAAACTTTATGAGTTTTGATTCGGGTGTTTAAATTGAAAAAAGCCCCCTCTATTTCATTATAGAAGGGGCTTGGGAGTGTGGGGAAATTTATAGTCTAGCGGTAGCCGTGAACGCTTACGGTGGCAGCACAGGCCTTGTAGCCGATAAATTGCTCGCTCAAGATCGAGCGAAAAACGGCGCCCTCGGAAATGCAGTCGCCATTGTGGTCGTTGCGGCATTCTTCAAGCGCTTCTTCTTCCGCGTTGTCTGCGGCATAGCGACCGGCTCCAGAATAGGCATCGCAGCGCTCAAAGGTATCTAGCGGGTTAGGGTACTGGAAGGTAACGGTATAGGTGTTTCCAGTATAGTTGGCTGCTTGAGCTTGGGCGCCTTGGCTGGCTCCCGTGAGTGCGAAAGCTAGGGCTAGAATTTTGATTAACTGCACTTTTTTGATGAACATAAAATCTCCTTTGTTTGTGTTTTGAGTTTCAAGCTGTCGAGGCGGGTTATTGCATGGCGGCAATTGATGTGCAATGAAACTGTAAACAAAGTGGTTACAGATCCGTAACCATGTCAAGGGAAATTGGCCGCGATGTTTAGCTTTAGAAATAAGGCCAACGCTGGGCTCGCAAATCCCCACCCCTTTAAAATGCTGATTTTATTGAATATTTAACATTGTAGCGCTGCCGGTTTTGGTGCTGGTTACGAAATGTGTAACCATTTTGTTTACTTATGTGTTGAAGTCAATAATGACTCGTGGCATAAACACATTCGAAGATTTCGCAACAAAAATTTTAATAAGGAGACCCAAAATAATGAAACACCCAATACTAGCCGCCCTATTTGTACTGACTATGAGCCTAGCCCAATCTCCAGCATTTGCCGCCAAGCAGCCGCTCATCCCTGCAGATGCCGCCTTGCTCACCCAACTATCTCAATCGGATAGTTCTACAACGAACATCAAAGGCAATATACTCGCCCTCCAACCACAAGTGGCCACCTATATTCGTCAAAATAATTTGGAGTTGCGCTGCGAGTCTGTTTACACCACTTGGTCGAACCAAAAAGATAGCAGCACCGATGTAGGTGCAAAACTTTGGAACGGCGGCGGTCACCTTCTCTGCGATGTTATAACGCTTGGAATGTGCATCATGGCCGATGATGCTAGCGATGGCAGCCATGCAAACAACACAGTGTACGCGAACATCTACTGCAAAGAGCGCAGCTTCGCTGAGAAAATGATGATTAGCGCCGAGCAGAGCTGTGAAAAAGAGCCTAAGGCGGAATGCATGTCTCCCGCCTATATTGAGCAATTTCAAAAAATCAAACAAACAGTATTTAAGGATATTGGTTTGCCATCTGACTTGAATCCTCAAGGCAGCCAAGATAATCAAGACGATAATTAGTCAAAGAAGAAACGATGAAGTCGCAAGAGCAAAAACAAAATACAGAAGCGCCGGTGAAAAATCCGGCGCCGCCAGCGCAAGCCACGAGCCTTGCGTTGGAGCTCTTGCGCCACGAGTTCTCAAAACGTGTGCAGAAGAATCCGCAATATTCCTTGCGTTCTTTTGCGAAGCAACTCGGAATTAGTCACACCCTTCTCTCTCTGGTTTTGAATGGACACAGAAAACCTTCTCGTTCGATGGCAGAGAAAATTGCAGAGCGCCTGCATTTTTCGGCACAAAAAACGAATTCGCTGCTGGCCTCTGTGAGTAGGAAACAAGAGAAGCGGGGCGACTATACTGGGAAGGGCTATGAGAAGTTATCGCTCGATCAGTTTGCCCTCATCTCTGAGTGGCAGCACTACGCGATTTTAAGTTTACTCGAAGTTCCCGACTCCAAGTTTGAAGCAAAATTCATCGCGCAACGCTTAGGAATTAGTCAGCTGCTCGCTAAGGTTTCAATGCAGCGATTAACTAATCTTGGAATTGTAGAGCAAGATGAAAAAGGCAAGTGGAAGCAGCGCCCGGGCCCAATTATCGTGGAAAATGTAAAGTCCACTGCGCACACGAGAAAATTTCAGCGTCAACTCATGGCCAAGGCGGTTGAGTCTTTAGACAATGATCCAATGGAGACGCGAGATTTCTCATCCACCACCTTTGCCATGAATGCGAAACACGTTGCCTATGCATTAGGACGCATTCGCGAATTTCGCCGTGAGCTTTCGAATGAGTTAGAAGCCTTTGGCGAGCCAGATGAAGTTTACAATTTAACCATTCAAATTTTTCCCACTTCAAAACGGAGCAAATCATGAAAATTTTAAGCTTACTAGTATTGGCATTCCTCCTTGGGAGTTCTTCGTACGCGAGTATGGGTAATGAGGGCGGTCACGGAGGCGACCCTTATTCGATGGAATTTACTATGATCGGCGAGGCACTTTCTGCAAAGCTCGCAAAGGAGCAGGCCAATAATCCGGGAATTTTTCTGAAGTGGAAATTTACTGCGGATAGCTTCAAGCAGGCCGTAGAAACAGTTCGAGTAACTTCGGCCGAGGGATCGGAAGTTATTTTACGCGGACAAGTGGTAGATGCGATTAACGACAGCACTCAAAACTTGATTCAAGTGAACCGCACTCGTTGGCGCGAAGATGATATCCAGGCGAGAACAAAGCTAGTGTTACACGAGTACTTTGGCATCCTAGGCGTAGAGCGAGATCGCTATGAGGCGAGCATTGAATTTTCCGATTTTGCCATTCGTGCGAGCCGTGAAATCGTCACAGCTAGTGTGGCAGGCACCTATATGGTGAATTTATTTTATGGCCATGCCCTCAGTATTCCTTCTATCGATAGCCCAACGATTTGCGATAGCGCTTCACCGAAGCTAGCCAATGCTTTGGCTGCAGCAACCACTGAGGCCGAAGGCCAATGTAGAATTAGCGGCAAAAATAACTGTGAGTTAGTAAATACCTCTTATACAGAAAGCTTTAGCACCACAGCGATCGGTATGCGTTATTGTGAAGTGCTCGTGATCATGAAGTGAGCTTTATCTTGCCATTAGGTCTTGGACGAAAGCTCTTAAAAGATCACGGCTAAGTTCTGCTGGCCGTGGAATACAAAGCTTCTGATATTTGTGAGCTCGCCAGAGGTAAGGCTTTCAAGATACCCAACTCGCGAGTGTGTTACAGGGTCAATTCCGCCCACGTACTTAATTTCAAAATGTATTTCCTGGAGCATGCCACCTAGCGTTTCGCCGCAGCCATCGCACGCTCCGGCACCATTATAAACCATAGCCAGTTTTGATTCGGCAAAGCTAAGGTTGGATAATAATAAGAGCAGAAAAAAAATTACGTGCTGATTCCGAGCCTGGTCAGAGCCTTTGTGGCGAGTTCCACTCCCGCCACTTCTTCTTCCCAAACGATATCATCCGCGCCTAAAGAAAGTAGGCTATCGCGATCACTCATATATTTTACGCGCATCACGATCGGGAGATCAGAGCGAATTTGTTTTACCTTTCGCACAAGAGCACGCATCGACACCGGATCTGGAATGGTTACTACTAGCAGCGCGGCTGTTTTTAGATGTGCCGCCTCCATTACGATCATCGAGGCTGAATCACCGTAGATGGCGTGTTGCTTATCTGCCTTCAGTTTTTGAATCGCCTTATAGTTGAGATCCACTACCACAACGATCAAACCAGAATCTTGTAGCGCTTTTGTTACCGCAGATCCTGTTGGACCATAACCACATACGATCACATGATCTTTGATGTCTTGCTTGGCCTCATCCTCGCGCTCACGCTCGAGAATTTGCCTTTTGGAAACATGATATCGAGAAACCCACTTGGTATGGTTCATCCACGAAAAGCTCTTCTTCAGGCTTGGGATTAGACGAAGCAAATAGGGAGTGGCTACTATCGAAAGAACCGCATTGCCTAAAAGTAGCTGATAGGTTCCCACAGAGATCAGGGAATATTTTCTCGCAGCAAGAAGAAGTAGGAAGCCGAATTCACCCACCTGCGCCAGTGCAATGGCAATAAATACTGTGATCTTGGCCTGATAACGAAAGGCAAAGCCGATCGCCATCATAATGGTGAACTTCAAGAGAATGATAAAGATGAGACCCAAAATCAGGGCCGGCATTTTGTGCGCAAAGAAAGCACAGTCGAGGAGCATCCCCACGCTCACAAAGAAGATGGCGCTAAAGGCATCTTTCAGCGGTAAAATTTCTGAGGCAGCTTGGTTGCCAAAATCGCTTTCGCTCACGATGAGTCCGGCAAGGAAGGCTCCCAGCGCAAGGCTCAAGCCCAGGCTGCTTGCTATACTAGCAATACCGAAGGCAATACTGAGCACGGCGATAGAGAAGAGTTCTTTGCTATGAGCATGAGCCACGTAGCGCAAAAACTTCGGCACAATAATTCGCGCCGTAGAATAAAGTAAAACCAAGTAGATCAACATTTTGCTCACGGCGAGCAAGATTTCATGATGGCCTTGGCTTTGTCCGCCTGCGAGCAGGGGAATGAAAACGAGGATTGGCACCGAGAGCACATCTTGAAAGAGTAGTATTCCAGTGCTCACATTGCCGTGAGTGGATCCCACTTCGCCCCGTTCAGCGAGTAGCTTAAGCACCACGACGGTGGAGGAGATTCCCACGGTGAGGCCCCAAATAATGCTTTCTGGGAGCGCCCAGTGGAAGAGTGGCGCCAGCAGCATCGCCACTGCTACGGTGGATAGTAGGAGCGCAGTGCCGCCTAAGGTGGCCACATACTTTACTCGCAATAGCTGCTGGATCGAGAGTTCGGCTCCGATAGTGAACATCAAGAGACCAATACCCAGCTCCGCAAGAATTTCTACGTTTTCATAGGGCACAAGCTTCAGTGCGCTTGGGCCAATCAAAATGCCAGCGAGGATGAAACCGATGATGGTGGGTTGTTTGAGGCGCAATAAAATGCTGGCGCTAATAAGCGCCGCAGTTAAAACGACCACAATAGAAACTAAGGGAGACGCGCTATGCATCTCTTATTCTTTTTTCGCCCCAAAAAGAGCGGTAACTTTCGAACTAATTTTTTTAATAATCGCAGGGCCAGCTGCTTTCCGTTTGCCGGGCTTGGAGGCCTTGAATCGGGCACTGTGGGCGCTTTCCAATTCTTGCATTTCCGCATCGCTGCGATTCTTGGGCTTGCCCGTTTTCATGCAATAAATGATTGGATTGCCAGTGAGGGGCGATGGCATATCCGCTGGAGCCACGAAAGGCTCGCGCGGGCCACGGTGATCACGGCGAGGGCGATTATTATCGCGATCTCTTGGGTGATTGCCGCGTGGGTGACGTTCATTGCGATGACGTGGCTCATTGGGCGCAGCATTCACTGGTGCGCCGTCTGTAGCTGCTGGATGAGGAGCACGTGGCGGACGGGCTTCACGCGGCTCTCTTGGCTCTCTCGGTGGACGCGCTTCGCGGTGGTCGCGGCGTGGGCCACGGTCGCGAGAGTGTCCGCGATCATTGCGCTGACCATGAGGAGCTGGAGCTGCATCTTCTTCGTCTTCGCGGCCATCAAAGTTGCGGTTTGGAAATTTTAGGTCTTTCGGCATGTCTTCCTCGTTTAACCAATCAGTCGGAATTTTTGCCGACAGAAATTCTTCAATACGCACTTGGTTCATGGCGTCTTCACCGCTTGGAATGGAAACAGCGATTCCCGATTTTCCAGCGCGCGCTGTGCGACCAATGCGATGCACGTAGGTGGCGGCCTCTTCGGGGAGGTGATAGTTCACCACGAGGGCCACATCATCGATATCAAGCCCGCGAGAGGCAACGTCGGTGGCAACGAGTGCACGGTATTTACCCTGCTTAAAGCCTTGAATGATTTTGTTGCGCTTCTCTTGGCGCATGAGGCTCGATAGGCCTTCAGCAGGAATGCCGTTGAGGCGAAGGAGTTCGGCAACCCAGGGCACTCGCTCTTTATAATTTACAAAGATGATCATGCTGCCATCTTTATTGTGCTTATTGATCACAGCAACTAAAGCGGCTGGCTTTTCATTTTCGCCTACATGATAAATGAGCTGGTCGATTTTGTCGGCCGTCATCTGATCGCGAGAAACGTTCACTTCTTGTGGGTTCGCCCCAAATTCATAGAGCATATTCAGCACAGTGAAATTCATCGTGGCGCTGAACACAAGGATCTGGCGCTTCTGATTAATCTTCTCTAGCAAATATTGCATGTCTTTCACAAAGCCCATGTCGAACATGCGGTCTGCTTCGTCGAACACGAGAATTTCTACGCGCGAGAGATCGAGGGCGCGTTCTTTAAAGAGATCGATGAGACGTCCGGGAGTGCCGGTGATAATTCGTGCGCCATTTTGCAGAGCGCGGATTTGATCTTCAGAGCTCATGCCACCCACCACGCTCACAGTAGGGAGATTCATATCCTTCGCGAGCTTATTGGCTTCCACTTGAATTTGCTGGGCGAGTTCGCGCGTGGGAGCTAAGCAAAGCGCGAGGCTTCCCTCAGGGAGTTCGCTCATGCGGTGAATGGTAGGAATCAAAAAGGCTGCTGTTTTTCCGGTGCCTGTGCGGGAGAGGCCCGATACATCGCCACCAGCGAGAGCTAGGGGCAGAATCGCTGCCTGAATATCAGAGGGCTCTTGAAAGCCCATCGCGGCGATATTGGCTAACAAAGTTGGGTTCAGAGGAAAATCATTAAATGGCATAGTTGGTTTCGCTTTCAGGGCACAATAACGCGGGGCAGAATGCGCGTCAAGCTTTCTCCTTGCTTTCATAGGGGAATCGAGATTTTCTGTAGCATGAAAATTACAGAAGACGGGAGTACTTTATGCGCGCTTTAACAGATTCAGAGATTGCAAAAGAATTGGCGGCTGTGCCTGCTTGGCATTTGCACGGAAAAGAGATCGTGCGTGAGTGGACATTGCCGCGCTTCCTAGATGCCATTGCCTTCGTGAGCAAGGTGGCCGTTCTAGCTGAGAAGGAGGATCACCATCCAGATATATTGATTCGCTACAATAAAGTGCAATTGCGACTCAGCACCCACGATGCCGATGGCCTCTCTGAGCGGGATTTTCGTTTCGCTAAGCTCTCTGATTCTCTCTAATGCTTACCCTTCTTTTTTTAACGCTTATCAACCTTTTTAACTATTTAGACCGCTATATCCTGGCGGCACTTCTGCCGGCTATAAAAAAGGAAATGGGCTTTTCCGATGCCAAGCTCGGCTTTCTGGCCACCGCCTTTATGATCATGTATTTCCTCATTTCGCCCCTATTCGGCTGGCTAGGCGACCGCCGCCGGCGCACCGGAGTGATGGCGAGTGGGGTGGCAATCTGGAGCGTGGCAACGGCTCTCTCCGGGATGGGCATGAGCTATATGGCTCTATTGTTTGCCCGCTTTGGTGTTGGGGTTGGCGAGGCGGGCTATGCCACGATTAGTCCGGCAGTGCTGAGTGATCTCTTTCCCAAAGAAAAGCGCGGGAAGATATTTGCAATTTTCTTTATGGCGATCCCGGTAGGAAGTGCGCTGGGGTATTTGTTAGGTGGAGTTCTAGAGAGCAAATTCGGCTGGCGCCATGCCTTTCTCTTTGCGGGACTGCCCGGACTGCTTTTAGCCCTAGGATTATTCTTTTTGCCAGATCCGCCGCGCGGCCGCTTCGATGGCGAAGTTACGGAAAGTCTATCTTTGTCCAAGGCCTATAGGGTGCTGGCCGCGAATATGTCGTACGTATTCACTGTATTGGGCTATTGCGCCTATACTTTTGTGCTTGGCGGAATCGCCGTTTGGGTGCCTTCCTACATGGAGCGCTACCTTTCGGTGACTGCGGCTAAGGGAAATATTCTCTTCGGGGGGATCACCGTAGTTACAGGCTTCGCGGGCACCATTATCGGTGGGGCATGGGCAGATCGCTGGGAAGCTGCCAGCGCAGACGCTTACTTAAAGCTCTCCGCACTCTCCATGATTTTGGCGCTCCCAATATATGTATTGTTGCTTGGCGCTGCGAACTTTAGCGTTTTCTGCGGCCTACTCGTTGTGCTGCAGTTTTTATTTTTTCTTTCTACGAGTCCGATCAATGCGCAGATCGTGAACTGTGTGCCTGTGGCGGTGAGGGCAACAGCGAGTGCTGCAGCCATTTTTTGTATTCATCTATTTGGTGATGCTATTTCGCCTTCTTTGGTTGGGGCGATTTCAGATCATTCGAATTTGAAGCTTGGATTAAGCATTTTTTCCTTTTTTATTTTTCTTTCTGCTCTCCTGTGGTGGACAAAGGTGATCCTCCACTTCTCGGCTCAGGCTTGGCCAAAGGGCGCGATGAAGCTGCCTAGTTTGCAGTGCCATCGGGGATTTCATTTGTCCGGAGCGCAGGAAAATACCCTGGAAGCCTTTCGTTTGGCCAAGAAAGAAGGTGCGGCGATGGTGGAGCTCGATGTGCATCTTTCGGGGGATGGGCAAGTAGTAGTTGTGCACGATAATGATATCGCTCGCATCAGCGGTCGTCAGGGCCTCGTAGCTTCGATGACGGCTGCTGAGCTGAAGGCAGCGGCTAAGGTGCCACTTTTGCGAGAGGTGCTTCTGGATTCCGATTGTCCACAGTTTGTGAATATCGAGGTGAAGTCGAGTCGGGCAGGCACAGACGGCCTAGAATTAGCGGTGGCGAATCTGGTGAGGGAGCTAGGCGCGGAGGGACGGGTGCTATTCTCTTCTTTTAATCCCTTGGTACTATATCGCCTGGCAAGGCTGTGCCCGATGGTGCCTCGTGCGCTGTTAGTTAGCGGTGAACGAACTAAAGAAAATGCGTTTTATTTACGCCGAATGCTTCTGGCCTTCCTGGCTCGCCCGCACATGTTGAATTTAGAGCAAAGTATGTATACCGAGGCTTTGGCTGCGGCCCTGCATGCCAGGGGAGTTCCTGTGGCCCTTTGGACCTTAAAAAGCTCCGTTGAGGCAAAAAAACTCTTGGCTCGCGGTGCAGTTAGTATTATCTCAGACGATACGGAGATTCTTGCTTGAAACATCTACCCCATAGTTCTACCTCAAAAAAATCACTGCATCCCTGGATCGAAACCACCAAATTCGAGGAAATGGATAGTAAGCTTTTGCTCAGAGAAATTCTCGCGAAAGTGAAGGAAAAAGTGAATGCGAGAATTCGCCATGGCGGCAAGCCGGTGAAGGTTGTGTTCGATCTTGATTCCACTATTTTTGATGTGAAGCCACGATCACTAAGAATCTTAAAAGAGTTTGCTGCCACAAAAGAGGCGCGAGCAATTTCATCCGCTCTCTGCGAATGGACAAAGGATCTTCGTGCTCACCGTCTGGTATACACTCTCGAAGAAAGCGCGCTCGCGAATAATATGCCGAAGGATCCTCGCGCCGACGAATTTATGAAAGAGGCGTTTCGTTTCTGGCGGAAACGTTTTTTTTCTGATGCCTATTTGCTGGAAGATCATCCCACGGCTGGTGCGGTGGATTATGCCCACGCGATCGTGGATGCAGGTGCAGTGGCCGTTTACCTCACGGGGCGCGATTGGCCGGGGATGGGGCGCGGCACGCAAACCATGCTCCGCCATTGGGGCTTCCCGATTGATCATGGTGCTGGTGAGTTGCTGATGAAGCCTAATGCCGGGATTGATGATTCTGAATATAAGGATTCCGCCCTAAGAGATTTGCGAATCCACTCTGAAGCGGTGGCCTTCTTTGATAATGAACCGGCCAATTTTGTGGTTTTCGAAAAGAATTTTCCCGATGCTCATTTGGTATTTTTCTACTCCAACTGCTCCACAAAAGAAGCAAGCTCGGTGAAGAAAATTTATCGCATTGAAAATTTCTTAATGTAAATAGAATTTGTGGTTTCTTGGCCGCTTGGCGCAGAAATCAGGTACAGTGTGGGTCTGCTCACTTCGGCAAATTCTTGACGAAATTTCATTTTTAAAAATATTTTTCCCATCACCTTTTCAGTGTAGAGGCTCGCTAAATCACTGATCCCACGAGAGTTTTAAATGATTGTTAAGACGAGATTCGTTTTTGCATCTAGCACTTCGCGCATGACGGAAGTTTGACAGCCCTAGGGGTGCATGTTAGCGTTTTTATAGGTGGCGGGGGATTTTGTTTACTCAAAAAAATCCTAAAATTACGAAGCAAATTTCCGATTTTTTCGGAAGCAATCTTACCCAGGAGGGATAGGATATGACACGACGGTCAGTTTTAGTCGTTGATGATGAAGTTTCGATTCGAAAAGCTTTGACCAAGGGCTTGGAGCGGGAAGGTTACTTTGTAACGCCCGTGAAATCCCATGAAGAGGCCGTCGCTGTTTCCCGAGAAAAGAATGTTTTCGACCTGGTGATCTCCGATCTTATTTTGCCTGATGGCAATGGTCTCGAGCTCATTGGAATTCTGAAGAAAGCCAATCCTGATTTAGCCTCCATCGTGATCACAGGAAATGGCACTGTGGAAAGTGCTATCGAAGCCACAAAGCAAGGTGTGTTTCATTACGTCACGAAGCCTTTTAATATAAACGAAGTATTAGTTTTGGTAGGCAAGGCCTTGCATCATGAGCAGCTCTCTCAAGAGAATAAGCAGCTCAAGCAGGCTCTCCATCGTAAATATAATTTTGATAATTTCATTGGTGACTCTAAGCCCATGGCGGCTGTTTTTGAGATCATCGAAAAAGTGGCTAGTAGTGATTCCACCGTTTTGATTAGCGGTGAAAGCGGCACGGGAAAAGAGTTAGTGGCCCGCGCTCTTCATCAATATTCTAATCGTGCGGATAAGCTTTTCGTACCTGTGAATTGCGGTGCTATCCCTGCGGGACTTTTAGAGAGTGAACTCTTTGGTCACATGAAGGGAGCCTTCACGGGAGCCACAGCGAATCGCATGGGGAGATTTCAAGCTGCCGATCAAGGCACGCTTTTCTTGGATGAGATCGGTGAGATGGTGCCTGATCTTCAGGTGAAACTCTTGAGAGCCTTGCAGTACCAGCAAATCGAGCCCGTGGGATCTGTGCGTCCTACAGAAATTGATACGCGAATTATTGCTGCTACCAATGTGGATTTGGAGCAGGCTGTGGAAGATCGTCGCTTTCGGGAAGATCTTTTCTATCGCTTGAATGTGATCCCTATCGTGATGCCTCCTTTGCGAGAGCGACGCGGAGATATTCCTCTGCTTGTGCATCACTTTTTGCAGATCTTTAATGAAGAAAAAAAGTGTGATGTAGTGATGCGCTCGGAAGAGCTCATGAGCTCTCTGATGGGCTACGATTGGCCTGGAAACGTGCGAGAGCTAGAAAATCTAGTTCAGCGCATGGTGATTCTGAAGAATAAAGGCGAGATTGAATGCAAGGATCTCCCTGCTAAATTCTTTGGATCTAGTTCGAAATTACCTCCAGGGAAATCAATTCATCGCAATGATATGATGAACTTTGATCTGCCTGAAGATGGAGTGGATTTTAAAGCACTCATTAGTTCTTTCGAAGATCATTTGCTGAAGCAGGCTTTGCAGCGCACCAGTGGAAATAAGAACAAAGCTAGTGAGCTTTTGCGCATGAATCGCACCACGCTAGTGGAGAAGTTGAAGAAGAAGCAGCTTTCGCTCTAAGGTTTTTTCGGAGCTGCAGACTTTTTCTCCTGTTGCAGCTCTTGATCGTCGCTAGATTTTACGGCCTGGCGAACGAAAAATTTCAGTACATTATTTCTATTAGCACCACCGATGAGGTGTTTTAAGTCTTCATATAGGGAAGCATCGCTGAATAATGCGCCGATCGTTCCTTCGCCATTTTTTACCTTTTCCGAAACCACACGAATGTTTTTCATCGTTTGATTAAGCTCATTGATGGCAGCGCCATTCTTGAGTTGTTCAGATACGGATTTTAAATTGCCCGTGGTTTCCGCCATATCTTTCATAATGTGCTGCAAATGATTATGAGCGGATACTTCCGCCGTGATGCTGCGAAGGTTTACTAGATTTTCCTTGAGAAGCTGCATGGCACCTTCTCCTTCTGCGAGCATGGAGCTTAAATCTTTGCTGGCTTCCACTTCGATGGTGGCATTATCCGAAAGCACGGGCTTATCTGGCGATCCTGGAGTGATATCAAAAAACTTATCTCCAAGTACACCCTGGGTTTGCTGACGCACTAAAGAATCCGCGTGCATGCGCTTTCTGAAGGCTTCTTGGATGAGCATCGTCACTTTTACGTTCTCGTAATTTTCAGAAAAGGTGATCGTGTCTACGCGGCCAATTTTAAGGCCCCCAGAGCGAACAATGGTGCCCTTCGCAATTCCGTTAGCGTCTGGCATGATCACATTGAGATGAAAGTTTTTCTCAAATAAAGAATCGGTGCCGCCCATCAGAAGTATGGTTACCATAATCAATAAAAGGCCGAAGAATACAAAGAGTCCGGCTTTAATTTCTACATCAATTTTCTTACGCATATTTTCTTTCCTCAGGCAGAAACAGATCCTTCAATAAATGCTTGCACCACGGGATCGTGGGATTTTTTAATATTTTCTACAGTATCGATCACGTGAATCTTTTTGTTATAGAGAATGGCGATACGATCAGAAACTTCAAGGGCCGCAGGAATATCGTGGGTTACGAAGAGTCCTGATTTACCCGTTTTGCGTAGCTTATCCATAATGCCGATGAGATTCCGCGTATTGTGGGGATCAAGGCCGGCAGTTGGTTCATCGTAAAGAATTACTTCTGGCTCTAAGATGATTGCCCTGGCAAGACCAACACGTTTTTGCATTCCGCCGGAGAGGCTTGCTGGCAAAAGATCTTCGCTACCTTCCATGCCAATTAGGGAGAGCATGGCTTGGATTTTTTCTTTCACCGCCTCAAGACTAAGCTTCGTGTGCTCCAGCAGCGGATAAGCAAGATTTTCTTCCACTGTCATTGAATCGAAGAGAGCCCCATTTTGAAACACATAGGCTACACGTTTACGCACTTCGATAAGATTCTTTTCACTGAGTTTGGAGATATCGCGATTTTGGAAAATGATTTCCCCAGAATCAGGGCGTTCGAGGCCAATGATGGATCGAAGGGCGACGCTCTTTCCCGTTCCTGAGCCGCCGAAGAGAGAAAGGATTTCCCCTTTTTCAAGCGCAAGATTGAGTCCATCGTGGACGATCTTGTCTCGGAAGCGCTTTTTTAGATTTACGAGCTGTAGTACCGGTTCCATACGCCTCTACTAAATCGAAAGTCGAATAAAGAGTTTTGTTAAAAAGAAATCTCCCACCATCACAGCAATGCTGGAAGTAACTACCACCCAGGTGGTGGAATCGCCCACACCACGCGTGCCGCCCTCGGTGCGGAGTCCGCGATAGCAGGCGATCATCGCAATAAAGAAAGCGAAGAATATGGTTTTCGCAGTTCCAGTCCAGTAGTCGTTAAAAACTAGAGTGTCGAAGCATTTCGAGAAGAAGAAGTGGCCACCGAGACCAAGTTCCATTCCCACAAGCATTCCTGCCACGAGACCGATGAGATCGGCGAAGAGGGTAAGTAGGGGGAGACATATAATGAGTGCCAAGAGCCTTGGAATCACGATGCGCTTGATTGGGCTCGTGCCGAGTGCCCGAATGGCATCGATTTGCTGAGTAACTTTCATGGAGCCAATTTCAGCGGCGATACCAGAACCCATTCGCCCAGCCACCATGAGCGAGGTGAATACAGGGCCCATTTCTCTAATGATCGAGAGTGCCACCACTTTGGGCACATAAAGTTTGCCGCCAAATTTTTCGAGACCATATCCAAATTGAAGCGTCATTACAGCGCCAGCAGTGATACCAGTGATGGCAACTAAGAGAATCGAGTTAAGCCCCACAATCACAATTTGTTCCGAGAGAAGATCTGGATAGAAAGGTTTTGTGAAAAGTTCACTCACCGTTTGTTCGGTGAGCACGGCTATTCCACCCAATGTATGGATGGTTTGAATGATGAAATTACCAATTTTACGAAAGAAGTTTTCCATCAGTCTGCTCGAAAGGATTGAATAAATTGTTCAAATGTTTCTGCGCTATTCTTTTCTCGTGAAGGCACGGCAACGTAGATGAAATCGTAGGTGCAGTAGTCTTTCACCAATACAACAGTGTGAATAAGGAGATGCACTTTGTCTACGAGGCCCTCGTAAGTGGTATCCAGGGCATGTACTCCGCTGATCAATCTTTCTTCCTCTTTCCGCACTTGGCGATCATCGATACCGCGCACAAGGCTTAGGCTCAGCTCTCTTAACGAAGTGGTATTGTACTTTCGGCAGAGGGTGCTGAGGGAAATCATGGCGCCGGTATCGGGATTTTCATACGCAATATCAGCCTGCAGGGTTTCCGTAGAATTCGCGTCATCACCCACATGGAGCTTCTTCCACGGCTCTGGTGGCGGCGTAACGAGATAAGAGCTACTTTTTGGTGCAGTACGATCGGGGAATAAAAGCGAGCAAGAGGAGAGAACTCCAACTAGCAACAGCGAAAAAAAACCCATCCTTGGGAACTGCAGCAACTTCCTTGATTGCATTCACCAATCATCACTGTAAAGACTAGTTCCGTCAACGAATCTTAAGTAATTTCGCGAGGATTTGAACTGTCATTTCTTTGACTCTCTGGGCCACGTGTTTCGTCGGATTTTTGATACTCCGATGTCTCCAGAACGATTAAAGGGGTGAAGGGGTCTGGCATGAGCCTTGCGTTTAAGTTTTCGGGGGTTTGTAGGATGCGAGCTCAGATACTACTGTTCACTCTACTTTCGATGTCATTATCGACGGCAACTTTTGCCGTGGAATCACCCTCGATTAAAACGACGGAATCCTATTCACGCGTGATTGTGCCCATCGAAAATGGAGCCACATTCCGTGTACTCACAGAAAATTCCAATGCAGTTAAGTTACATCTTGAGAGAACTCGTTTGGAGCATCTGGCGGATTTCAGCGCATTGTTAGATAAGCGTGTAGCGAAGGTGGATGCTCGTCGCGCTGGCTTGGATAGCGCAGATATTGTGGTTGGATTCCAAGGGCAGAATGTGGATTCGTTTGCGTATTTGCAGCCATCACCTCCCGCCGTAGTGATCGATATTTGGGAAAAGAAAGCAGATGCTAAAACCAAAGTGCCTGCTGTGGTTGTGGCAAAGCCTGCAAAAAAAAATCAGCCTAAGCAAAGATTGATTGCGAGCGTAAAGCCTAAAGCGAAGGAAAGTTTGCCACCGCTCGATGCGAAGAAAGATATTTTTCCGCGCTTTCCTGTACCGATGCCCGTGCTTAGTTTTAGCGAGGGTAGACTGGCGCTTCCACCCCGCTTAGATATTGAAAAGATGTGGAGCTTTTCGAAGCCGGAATCTAAGCCTGGCGAGGCGAGCGAGGCCTTTAACTTTGCCCAAAAGCTTTTTGAAGCTGGAAAATATGGTCTTTGCATTCGCAGCTTAGAAATCGCATTTCGTGATCATCCAAATAATCCCTATGAAAGTCAGATGCGATTGCTCATGGCATTCGCGTATAAACGTCTCGGAGAGACGAGCAAAACTCCAGTACTGCAAGCCAAGGCAGACGAAATGCTGAAGGGACTAGGGGCCAAAACGGATGAGGCCGGACACTTCTTGCCCTTCCATCAAACGATTCGCATCTATTTCGCGAACAAGGCCTATCTAGCGGGACAATGGTTTGATGCCATCGATCAGTATGAGGCCCTAGGGGTTGGGATTGATGCTTCCATGAAAGAGTTTCCTTATCTACAGATGATACTCGCAGAACTCTACGGAAGAGTGGAACAGCCGCGCCGAGCAGAACGAATATATCGTTACATGCAAGAGCACTTGGCTAAACACCCGATGACGAAAGAGGCGGCCTATCGCAAGGTTTCTCTGCTTGCGCTGGAGAAAAATTATCCTCGCGTAGTGGAAGAAGCCGCTAATGCACTTCATTCGTATCGGGAGTATGAGTCTACACGTCCTGAAGTATTGTTTGAGCTTGGGGAGGCGAATTTCTGGCGTCACGATTTTGGTGCAGCCAAAAAAGCATTTACTCATTTTCTGCAAATTGCTCCTGCACACACGCTGGCAGCAGAGGCCCATGTGCGCCTCGGCGAAGTTGCCGAAGTGGATGACCATGATTTGGCTACTGCCAAAGAAGAATATTTGGCAGCCAAAAATGGTTTTCCCTTCTCCAATGGAGATCATGTGGCGAGCTTGCGCCTAGCCAGACTAGCGCTGCCCTCTGAGGAAGACATCGAATTTCAAATTCATACACTGGAAGAGATTAAGAATAGTCAGCAGAGCGATCCGCAAATGAAGCAAATTGCGGATTTGCTATTGGTTGAATACATGTCGAAGCAAGGTGAGCTTGCTCAAGCAATAGATATCGCGAGAGCGGGCATGGTGGCGAATGCAGAGGGAATTCCCAATACTCTGTTCAAAGAAGCGTATATTGATAGTCTCTTTAAGCAAATGCAGACTCTGAATAAAGCGAAGGATTATGCCGGCACGCTGAAACTCTATGACGGAGAAAAGCAGTGGTTGGATCAGTATGGCCCAGAAGTATTCCGTGAATTGGCGGAAGCCTATAAGGGCGTGGGGCTCTACGCCACGAGCAATAAATATATTCAACGATTCTTGGCGGAGCGAAGTAAGAGCCGCCACCTCGCAAGTGAAGGTGGATCAGATCGTAGCTTGCGAATTGAACGAGCTAAGAATGCCCTCGCACAATCTAGATTTGGTGAGGCTTTAGCTGAGCTTGGAAAAGATGAGGCCGATGCCACCGCCTTGCATATTCAAGCCGCCGCACATTTCGGTTTGCGCCAGTGGGGCGATGCAGAGCGCGCTTCAGAGAAGGGTCTGGAGATGCTCTCCGATCAAGAGTCTCCGGCCAAGGAGATCACAGAGAATTTCGGTAATATACTGATCGCAAGAGGTGAGAGAGAGCGCGATTATGGCAAAATGCTCATGGACATTGAAAAGGTGCGTAAGCTCTTGCCTGAAAAAGAAGATCGCTTTGAATTTGCTCGGGCAGATGCGCTTTGGTACTTGCGTCGCCATAAAGAAGCGAGCACTGCCTACTCCGAAGCAATCGCCGCTTTTCCAAAGAGTAACCGTGTAGAAAGAGCTAAATATAATTTAGGTATGAGCTATATTGCCATGGGCAAAAGTGACGATGCCGTCAAGACCTTGACAGACTTAAGAGACAAAAGCCAAACACTTTGGGGCCAATCCGCTAAGCAAGAACTTGAGCTCATGGATTGGGAAAAGAAATACTCCTCTGTTTTAAAGAGCTTGCCGCCTTCGGGGCTCGGCATCACAAACTAACTATTACTGGCACAGCGTTTGCTCTATACTTTATGTAGTAGGCTTTGACCAAGGAGGGTGAGTTGTCTATTAAGATGTTTGACCGCACAGTAGATGCTTTAGCGAAATCGCTAGACATGCGCGCTCAAAAAGAGACGGTGATCGCCTCAAACATCGCTAACGCCGATACGCCCGGCTATCAGGCGCAAGCCCTCGATTTCGAAACCGCACTCGCCCAATCCTTAACTCTTGATGATGCTCCGGTTGATCGCACTGATCCTGGGCATATGTCCATCGGCGGCCCAGTAGGCGATGTGAAGCCAGATATTTATAACGAGATCAACAATGTGGTGAAAGAAGACGGTAATACCGTGGATCGTGACACCGAGATGGTGGATATGGCGCAAAACCAAATCCTCTATGATGCCGCCGCTGACATGATGAAGAAAAAATTGGGCCTGTTGAAATACGCCATCACTGAAGGAGGTAGCCATTAATGGATTTGCTCTCTTCGATGCGCATTAGCGCTACGGGTTTAGACGCACAAGAAACAAGGATGAATACCATTTCATCCAATATCGCGAACGCCGAATCGGTTGGCTATAAAAGAAAAGATGCTGTGCTCACTCCGAATACAGATCGCGCGAACTTTGGCGAAATTTTACAAAATGAAGTGGATGAACACGCACAAGGCGTGCTCGTGACGGATGTGGTGGAGGATACCAAACCTGCTCGCCTCGTATACGATCCACAAAATCCAAAACAACGCGGTGATGGCTATGTAGAGATGCCAAACGTGAATACGGTGGAAGAGATGGCAAATATGATCAACGCCTCCCGCGCGTATGAAGCGAATATCACGGCGATGAACGCAGCAAAGTCGATGGCCATGAAGGCCCTCGATATTGGGAAATAGGGGTTTTAAATGTCTGGTTTCGGCATTGAAATGAAGACGCAGGCAATCCAGTCGAAGGTTGGAAATGCAATTGAACGTCTGGATCAGTCGGCTGGTACAGAAAAAGCGAATGAAGGCGGTACCAGCTTCAACGATACTTTGAAGGGAATGCTTCAAGATGCCAATGATTCTCAGCTTTTTGCGGATCAAAAGATCCAAGAGTTAACGGCTGGTCGCAGCAAAGATCTTCATGGAAGTGTTTTGGCTATGGAAAAAGCGGACATTAACTTTCGAATGCTCACCCAAGTGCGAAACAAGGTGATTGAAGCATATCGCGAAGTAATGCGCATGCAGGTTTGAGTAGGGGGTACTAGTGGGTGAGTTTTTTGCGAATACGTTTGGCAAGACGTTTCAACTTTTCAAGGATTTAAGTCCGGGAAAGCGTATTGCTGTTTTAGCCACAGCAGGTGTGATCCTGGTTTCCGTAACCATGATGTTCATCTGGGCAAGCAAAACGAACTATACTGTTCTTGTAACAAACTTGTCCGCAGAAGATTCCACTGCGACCATCCGTTATTTGCGAGATAAAAAAATCCCTTTCATCGTGGATGAGACAGGTAAAACAATCTCAGTGCCGCCAGAAAAGGTATATGATCTTCGCCTCGAACTCTCTAGTAATGGTCTCGCGCAAACTGGCGTGGTGGGCTATGAAGTTTTCGACAAACAATCCTTCGGCGCTACCAGCACCGTGCAACGAATCAACGAGCAACGCGCTTTGGAAGGCGAACTTGTTCGCACCATCGATCATATTCGTGGTGTGGAACGTTCCCGAGTTCACTTAGCGATTCCAGAGAAAAGCGCATTCTTAGAGGAAGAGAAAAAACCAACCGCATCCGTGGTGTTGGATCTTGCGCCTGGATTTACTCCTAGTGATGATCAAGTGCGTGGCATGCAGCATATGGTGGCGGCTGCGGTAAAGGGTCTCGATAATAATGCAGTAACCATCGTTTCTAATAGCGGTAAGCAACTTTCGCAAAATGCGGATGATCCATCTGCTGTATTTGCGGCCTTCGCTCTCGATTACCAACGCAAGTTTGAACGTAAAATGGAAGAGAAGGTTCAAAGTCTTCTTAATACCGCCCTTGGCGAAGGCAAGGTAGTTGCCAAGGTGAATGCTGATTTCGACTTTAGTAGAGTGGCTGAAACTCAAACTCTCTTTGATGGTGAAAATACTGCGATTCGCTCAGTGAATAGAGATACGGATGCGATGAATGGAAGTCGCCCACTTCCAGGCGGAGTGGCTGGGGTGAAATCCAATGTGCCGAGCGCAGATAATCAAGCGGCAAATCAGATGGGCACCGTGGCAACCAATAGTACGAATCGTAATCGCGAAGTTACGAACTACGAAGTGCCAAAAACTACTCGTAGCACAGAAAAGCCAATGGCTTCATTGAAGCGCCTCTCCGTGGCTGTGATGGTGGATCAAACGGCGATCCCAGATGCGAAAGCGCCAGGTGGCGTGCGCTACGAACAAATGAGCGATGTTAAGCTCGCGGAATTCCGCTCCATGGTGGCGAACGCTGTGGGCTGGGACCAAACAAGAGATCCTCAGATAGAAGTGAAGAGTATTCCCTTCTATAAGGATGATCTTGCCGCCGCTCAAAAAGCAGCAGAGACAGCCGATCACAATCGTCTCATTGGCAATATTGCTCAGTGGCTCGCCATCGGTTTAATTTTCTCGCTCTTCTTCTTCTTCGTAGTGCGTCCGTTCATCAAATGGCTCACAGAAAACACGGTGGACAGCATCGAGAACTTCTTGCCTCAAACTCTTGAGGAGTTGGAGCGCAGTCAATCTAAGCAAGTAGCGCAATCGCTCGAGGATATTCTCCCAGAGATGGAAGAGAAGGTGGATCCTGAAAAAGTGCAGAGCGAAATGCTTAAGGAGAAAGTTGTTTCTCTTATTAACGATAACCCACACAAGGCCTCTCAGATTCTTCATGAATGGATTATCGAGAAACCTGTGGATAAAACCGCCGAGAAAACGGCTTAGTACTTAGGAAAAAACGATGCCCAATTTTCCAGAAACCTATGAAGAACTAAGTGGTGTGCAAAAGGCTGCCTTGCTCATGAACGTGCTCGGACCGCAATGTTCGAAGCGCATCTTCGGGCAAATGAAGGATAACGATATTAAGCGTCTCCTTGGGGTAATGGGGGCTGTAGATAAGGCACCTGTAACGCTCGTGAAGCGCGTGCTGGAAGATTTCTTCTTCGAGTTATCCGAAGAAGAATCTCTTATCTTCGGAACGGCAAAGGGCAAAAGCTTTATTTTGGAAACTCTCGGAGAAGAGAGAGCCAAAAACATTCTCGGAAACGTTGGTATTCAAGACGGTGCAAAAACGCTGGAAGCCTTGGAACTCGTGGATACGAGAACTCTCTCCAACTTCTTGGTGAACGAACATCCGCAAACGATTGCACTTGTTATCGCGCACTTAGATCCAATCAGAAAGAGCGATACCTTGAAGCGTCTTCCCGATGCATTGCAGGCAGAAGTGGTGATGCGTTTGGCGAATATCGACTTTATCTCGCCAGAACTCATCGCACAGTTGGACGATGTGTTGAAAGCAGAACTTGCCACCGTTGGAACCATCGACAGCACAAGCCTTGGCGGCGTAGAGCCAGTGGCCGAGATGTTGAACAGCATGGACAAAACAGCAGAAACGAACATCATGGCTCGCGTGGAAGAAAAAGATCCAGAGTTGGCCGAAGAGATCAAAAAACTCATGTTCGTGTTCGAGGATTTGATGATGCTCGACGATCGCGGTATGCAATCGCTGCTTAAAGAAGTGCCGAACGATAAGCTTCTTGTGGCACTCAAAACAGCGCCAGACGAAATCAAGAACAAGATCTTCAAGAATATGTCGTCCAGAGCTTCGCAGCTCTTGCAGGAAGATCTCAACAACCTTGGGCCGCAACGTCTTTCTGATGTGGAAACGGCACAAAGTGAAATCGTTAATATCGCGAAACGCCTCGAGAGCGAAGGCAAGATCCAGATTAACCGCGGCGGTGGCGCGGATACCTTCGTATGACGTTTCAACGATACGAGTTCAAAGATCTCGACAAGCCGGAGAGTCCGCAGCGTGACTCCAAGGATTTCAAGGCACCAGCATTTAGTGTTGCGCCTGAACAGATCGTTTCCAAAACCAGCAGTAAAAAGCTGGCTCATTTCCGCTTAGACCAAACAGTGGCCTCACAGCTAGGTTTGGAAGAGCAAGATCGGCAAGCCTTTGAAGCAAAAGTGGCAGAGGAAATTGAGCGCCGCTGGGCCGTGGCAAAAGATCAAGCGGAAGCTGCGGGATTTGCAGCTGGTCTCGAAGAGGGTAAGCAACAAGCCTATAAGGCAGAGCTGCCACGCACACAAGAGAAAGTGGCCCGGCTGGAGCGCTTGCTCGTGGAATTTGATTCTATGCGGGAAAGAATTTTCACGGCTAATGAAGCTTTCCTGATGGATTTAATCACACAAGTAACCCGCATGGTGGTGCTTCGTGAAGTGGAGATCGACAAAGAGTATATTCACCGCGTGGTGATCGCACTCTTGAATCAGCTGGGCACGAAAGACAATATTAAAATCTTTCTCAGCGCCGAAGACCTGAAAACGGTAAATACCTTGAAGGATTCTCTACAAAAAGAATTTGGTAAGTTAACCAATACAACTTTTGAAGTGATGAAAGATCTTGGACCAGGTAGTTGCAAGATCGAAACACGCTTTGGCGTAGTAGATGCTTCCTTACAAACTCAGATTGAAAATGTGATGAGATCCTTACGCGGTTAAGAAATTTGTTTTCATTGTTCTTCAGCAAAGTTATACTTTTTACATAGGTCGCCTTTTCTCCAGGAGGGAGAATAGCAAGCATGGACGCTGACTACGCTTTAGATCAGAAGAAATATCTCGATCCTTTGTCGAGAACCATTCAATATGGTTTTTCAGGCAAGATCAATAAGGCCGTGGGGCTCACTTTCGAAGCTATTCTTCCCGGCGCCGCCATTGGCAGTATCTGCCGTCTCAACATTGCTCCAAATACAAAACCCGCACTCGCTGAAGTGATTGGCTTTCGCGGCAATAAAGTGGTGATGATGCCGCTCGAAGAATTGCACGGGATCAATAATCAATCCGAAGTAAAATTAATTGCGAAACAAGCCACCATCAAAGTGAGCGAAGCCTTGATCGGTCGTGTGCTTGATGGATCTGGTATTCCCATTGATGGCCTGGGCCCTATCGCGGATGGATCTGAAAAAACGATTTACTCTCCGCCTATCAATCCTCTAGAGCGTGAGCCGATTCACGATAGCTTGGATCTAGGTGTGCGTGCTTTGAATGGCTTGATTACTTGCGGGAGCGGTCAGCGCATGGGAATTATGGCTGGCTCGGGCGTGGGTAAATCCGTGCTCCTAGGTATGATCGCGCGCTATACAAAAGCAGATATCAACGTGATCGCACTCGTGGGCGAACGAGGCCGTGAGGTGAGAGAGTTTATCGAGCGAGATCTGGGTCCAGAGGGTTTGCGCCGCTCGATCGTGATCGTGGCCACCAGCGAGCAATCTGCGCTTCTGCGTATGCGCGCGGCCTACCTTGCCACAACGATCGCCGAATATTTTTCAGAAAATGGAAAAAAAGTTCTGCTCCTTATGGATTCACTCACGCGCTTTTGCATGGCCCAGCGTGAGATTGGTCTCTCCATGGGCGAACCACCTGCCACAAAAGGATATACGCCTTCTGTTTTCGCAGCTCTACCAAGGCTTCTAGAGCGTGCAGGACCGAGAGGAAATAAAGGCGGTAGTATTACCGGTCTTTATACGGTTCTCGTAGAAGGGGATGATCTCGACGATCCAATCGCCGATGCCGCGCGATCCATTCTGGATGGCCACATCGTGCTCACAAGAAACCTAGCCGATAAAGGCCATTTCCCTGCAATTGATGTACTGAAAAGCATTTCCAGGGTGATGCGTTCTGTAGTGGGCGCTGAGCATAACGATTTGAACAACCAAGTTCGAGAGCTACTATCCGTCTATCGTGAAGCAGAAGATTTAATTAATATCGGTGCCTATGTTCGCGGCAGCAATCAAAAGATCGATCGGGCGATTGCCCTCAATGATTTTATCACCAGATTTTTACGGCAGGATGTTGCCGATAAAACAAGTGTACAGGATACGGTTGCGCTGATGCGCGCGATCGTTCGTGGCGCATGAGGAGTGAACGATGAGAAAATTTCGTTTTCGTCTTGAAGCGCTAGAGCGACACAGAAAATTGCAAGAGCAAGAGCGCCAAGTTTGGCTATCTAAGTGTTTGGAGAAAATGCGCGGTACAGAGAAAAAGCTATTACAGCTTGATACGAAAGAAGTGGAAGCGAGAAGAGAGTTCGCTGCCCTCGGAACAAATTCAGAAGCAACGCCTGCAAAATTTTGGATGCTCGATCAATTTATCAAAGGGCAAAAAGTGCGCCGCGTGGAATTGAAGCAGCAGCTAGAGATCCAGGAACAAGAATTTACCCAAGCCTATCGGGATTTCTTAAAGGCTCGGCAGCAGAAGAAGATTATGGAAAAAGTGCGAGAGCGCAAAGAGAAAGTGTATAAAGAAGAGTTTCGTCAGCATGAGCTGCATCAGCAAGATGAACTCTACACGATGCGGGCACGCCTCCATGGCGAAGGCTTGATGGAAGATTCAGAGGAAGAAAATGAATAAAAAACTTCTTCGTCTAATCATTGCTTGTTCAATGCTAATTTTGCCTGCGATGGCTGCAGAAGAACAAGCGCCAGCGAATGTTGATCCAGCAGCGCCAGTTGCGGCAGCAGCCACGGCAGCAAAAAAAGAAGTGGCCAAGGAAAAATCAGAACCTCTTGCGATTTCTTCTGATGCCATTCAGGAAATGGATAAGCGAAAAGTGGCCCTCGATGCTCGCGAACGAGAAATTGATGAAAAGGCCCGTGCGCTAGATGTGCAGGAAAAGATTTTGCGCGAAAAATTAAAGAAAATGGAAGAGCTAAACCAAAAGATGGCGGAACGCCTCGATGCCTATAAAAAAGAGCATGAAGAGCGAGTAACGAAAATTGTGAATGTGGTGGAATCGATGAAGCCACAATCTGCCGCGGAATATGTGGAAAATCTTGATCCAAACTTGGCTGTGGAGCTTCTCTCCCGCTTGCAAGTTACGAAAGCTGCAAAAATTTTAAATCTTGTAGACAAGAAAAAGGGAGCGCGTCTCTCGGAACTCTACACCGGCTATCGCGATACGATACTGGAGGAAAAGAAGGAGGTGCCTGCTACAAACAAAGCTATGTAAAACTTTTTTAAGGAGGATAAATGCTTGATATGAGCAATGCCACTGCAGGTGGGCCTTCTTCGGGAATTCTCGATATGATTTTCGGGAGTAAGCCGAAGGAAGCAGATCCAGCAGATGGTTCGGGATTCGGAGCGCTGATGAAAATGCTCAGCGGGATGGGTGCCGATGGTAAAGATGGCATGGAAGCTGGTTGGACCGAGAAGGAGACTGGCACGGGGAAAGATTCGATTGACTATCGATTCGCAAATATCCCGGGTCTCTATGCCATGATGAATCCAGAGTTGGCTGGTAATACAGCGCAACCTCTGGCCGCCTTAGCGGAACAGCAAAAGGAAGCAGCTGCGGTTGTGGACAAGGTGCTGACTGCGAAGATGGAACAAGTCGCCAATAGTTCGCCGGAAATGCGGCAGCTATATGAGGCAGCCAAAGCGTTGGCCGCTCTCAAGGCGATCGAAAAAGGAGCTGAAGGAGTTTCAGGGCAAGATGCCTCGAAGCTAGGTCAGTCTCCGGGAAATATTGGAGAAGCAATTTCTCCCGCAGCGGCGGCTCTTGCAAAAGAACTCGCAGCTCGCGGAGTAAACTTGGACGACCCAAAAGCCATGCAGAAATTTCTGCGTGAGATGAGTGAGTCGAAAGAGGAAAATGGCATCTCTGATAAATTGATGAGTACGGAAGCTTACTTGCAGATGCACCAGTTGAACCATGCACAATCGAAGGAATCGCTTGTGGAGGGGAAGATGTCTGGTGATCGTCTTGCGAAGGGCCCGAGCAAGCATGGTGATCTAGCCATTCTTGAGTCGATGGCTGCAGGAGATGCGGTGGCTGGATCTACATCGGCTGATGGCAAAGAAGCCAAAGGTGATGCTGATCAACTCATCGGTAAAGGCGGGGCCGACTTTAGCGGAAAATCGCTAAAAGCGGAAGCTGGTGGACAATTCGCTGCGACGCTTGATGGGGCCATGAAAGATGGCACCGCAGGAGTAGCAACGAAGAACGTATTTATCTCAGGGCAGCAGCCGGAGCAAATACGCACTGGTTTGGCGAATGAGTTGAATCAAGTGGTTCATACGGCGGCGCTGAAAGGCGGCGGCGAAATGAAGATGATCATTCACCCTGAGGCGCTCGGAGAATTACGAGTCAAGGTGGGAGAGAGAGATGGTAAAGTGGAGGTCTCTGTGACAGCGCAAAACGAAGAGGTAGCCGGCATGCTCAGGAAGAGCTCGCAGGATCTAGCTAGTTCGCTTGGCGATCAGAACCTTACGCTTTCTAAATTCAGCGTTTCTGTATCAGATAAGCAAGTGAATGCTTCTGCTGATACAAAGGGCGGATTTATGGAGCACAACTTGCACCAACAATCTCAGCAAGGTGCTTTTGGTTTTCAAGGAGATGGCAGAGAGCGCTCTGATTCTCCCGACCAACGGCAACCCATGTATCGTGCACTGAAAGAGGCGGAGCCTGTCTCGCGCCAAAGCACGAAGAGATCGATGAATGCTAGAAATAGATTGGATGTGGTGGCTTAAATGGGTATCGACGCAAGATCAATCAATAATAATGCAGTTACGAAGTCTAACGATAGTCACGTACAACAACTACGTGAACAAATCGGAACTGGTTTCACGGATCAATTGAAACAGGGCAATCAAGGTAAAAAGCGAAATGAAATGGGTAAAGACGATTTCATGAAGCTGATGACTGCTCAGTTGAAATACCAAGATCCGATCAATCCTGTGAAAAACGAAGAAATGGCTGCGCAACTTGCACAGTTCTCTTCGCTCGAACAGATGATGAACGTAAACCAGAATCTCGAGAAGATGGTTGCTGGGCAGCGTCCTCAAGAGAATATGATCGCGGCATCATTGATTGGTAAGCGAGTGATGTCTGATTTCTCAAAAATCAACTACGACAAAAAGAGCGAACCAACCGTTAAGTTTGATTTGCCTGCGAATACCTCGGAAACGTTGGTTGCCGTGGCAGATGAAAAAGGCGAAGTGGTGCGCGAAATCAAGTTGGGTGCCATGAAGCAGGGTCCACAAGCGATCAAGTGGGATGGGAAGAGTACTAAGGGGCTCGAGCAGCCAGCTGGGAACTATACTTTCCACGTGATGGCGAAAGATATGGCTGGCAAACCGGTAGAAGTGAAAACCGGTAATAGCGGAATCGTGAGCGGTGTGGTGTTCGATCAGGGCAGAACACTTCTCATGGTAGACGGTAAGAAAATACCTGTGGAAAGTGTTGGTCAAATTGAGCAAGACGTTGCCGCGCCAAAGGCGCCAGTTGCAGCAGCGGAAGCCAATCCTTTGACGGCACCAAATACAGGTAAACAAAATCAAGTTAGTGGGCAAAAAAATGTTGTGAATAATGAAAATATTTCACAACAGGGCTTGCCAACGAATTTAGATGCTGAGACAATTAAATCTATGATGGCTGCAGCTGCAAAGCAGAGCGAGCCTGCCAAGGTAGATGGATCAGCGGCTATAGCGGAGCAGGATGCACCGATGCCGCTTTGGAATCCAAATTTGTAAGTGAGAAGGAATCGGAGCTTGCGAAAATAATATGGCGAACGAACTATTCATACCAAATGTCGGGCCCGTACAGCCGAAACCCCTAGCGGGTGGAGCTGAATCGCTTCGCGAAAGCAAAGCGGGTGGTCCTGCGTTTGATAAAGTTCTTCAAGATAAATTTTCTCCACAAGTTGGTTCCAAGGCTCCTACTGATGCAGCTTCAGGATTGAAGTTCAGCGCTCACGCGATGAACCGCATTCGTGATCGCTCTATCAATATGGGTGGCGAAATGATGAGTAGGTTGGAGAAGGCTGTAGATAGCGCGGCTGCGAAGGGATCGAAGGATTCGCTCGTTTTGACAGACGACGCTGCTTTCATTGTTAGTGTAAAGAACAAAACGGTGATTACTGTTTTGGATCGCAATCAAATGAACGGAAATGTTTTCACCAATATCGATTCCACCGTATTGGCCTGAATAGAGGGGAGCAAGAAAAAGTAGGGTGGAGATGAGACATAGTTAGAGATTTATAGGATGTGAACTTTAACGTTAACGGCCGGACCCTTACGGGAGGCCGTCAGATGCTAATCGACAGCGGCGTCTGATCTAAAGAGCAGGGAGGCTCTCGTATGGGTATACTATCATCAATGTACACTGGCACCACCGGTATTCAAGCTAACGGTGAGGCCCTCGGCGTAATTTCAGATAACATTGCGAACGCAAACACCATCGGTTTCAAAACGAGCCGAGCAGAATTTTCCGATGTGATTGCAAAATCACTGAAAGGGATCTTGGGTGGTAACCAAATCGGTCGTGGTACAAAACTTTCCAACGTAGATCAAATCTTCTCGCAAGGTGCGATCACCCAAACTGAAAAAGCTACCGACCTTGCCATCAGCGGCGACGGTTTCTTCGTGGTAGATGGTCCAGATGGTCGTAACTTCACTCGTAACGGTTCTTTTAACTTCAACAAAGATGGCGAGCTTGTAAACGGAGATGGTTTACTCGTAAAAGGTTTCCGCGCGGATGATAGTGGTAAAGTAACCACTCAACTTGATTCGATTAAATTGGATCGCCAAGTGATCGATGCAAAGAAAACTGAGACGGTAGATATTTCGATGAACCTCGATATTCGTGCCGATGCATTGCCAGCGGGCTTTGATGCGACCAAGCCAAATGAAACTTCTAACTATTCCACTGGCGTAACAGTTTACGATTCAGCTGGTAACTCCCACAACCTCACTATGTTTTTCGCAAAAACTGGTGACAACACTTGGACATGGAATGCCATGGCTAAGGGCGAGGAAACTGCAGGCGGCACCAAGGGTGTTGGTGTGGTTGGCGCAACTGGCACTTTGCAATTCACCACTGATGGTAAATTGCAGTCGCAACAAATTGGATCCAATTCCTTCAATTTCGCGAAGGGTGCACTTCCTGGACAAGCCATCAACTTCAAGTTCGGTGATGCGATCGCAGAAGGTGGCACAGGCGTGCAAGGATCTACTCAGTACGGTACAGCGAGCGATGTGTACAAGCACTCACAAGATGGATATACCGCTGGAACTATCGGTGGTCTCTCCTTTAACGATGATGGTGTACTCTCCGCTTCCTATACCAACGGTGTGACCAAAAACATCGCTCAGGTAGCTGTGGCGAAATTCGAGAACAACGAAGGCCTCTTAAAAGCTGGTGGTAACAACTTCAAAGAAAGTCGTAACTCTGGAGCGCCAAACCTTGGTGCACCGAATACCTCTGGCCGTGGAAAGATCTTCGCGAAATCGGTGGAATCCTCTACCACGGATATCGCATCCGAGTTCGTGAACCTGATCCAAATGCAACGTGCCTTCCAGGCAAGTTCCAGAACCTTGAGCTCCTCCGACGAGATGATGCAAGAGATTCTGAATATCAAACGTAGCTAATAGTTCTTTTCGTTAAAAACACATCCTGGGGAAGTCTGCGCTAGTCGAAGCGTGGACTTCCCTTTTGTCAAAGCCTTGACGGCACTATTTCTCCCCTTTTGACACCTCGGTATTATTTACCTCTTATCCGCATAGTAAAATCATCTACTTACATCGTTTTCAGCCCCTTTGACGCTGGCATGCGCATTGCAATTTCATTTGTGGGTTTATCAGGAGGATATCTCGTGGCCGACGAAGCAGCAGGATCAGCACCAGGTGGTAACGCCAAGATCATGATGGGTCTACTAGGACTCAACGTGGTTGTGATGGTGGGCGTTCTCGTAGTGCTCTTTTTAGGAAATAAAAAGCAGCAAACCACCCAAACTCTAGATCAAGTAGCCGCTGGATCGGCTACTCCAGGCGCTGAAGCCAAGCCTGCCGAAAAAGGCAAAGAGGGCGAGAAGGGAAAAGAAGGCGAGAAGGGCAAAGAGGGCGGAGCTGCTGAAGCTGATGTGCACTTCTTTAGCGTTGGCGATTTCACTGCTAATTTGAGCGGTGCTGCCTCCACGCACTATGTGCGTATTAGCGTGAATTTTGAAATGAGCAAGGATGCTGATGAAGAAGAGTTCAAAGCCCGTCGCCCACAATTTCGGGATAAAGTGATTTCCTTGCTCAATAGCAAGAAGCCCACGGATCTAGAAGGCGCTGAAGGAAGAAATTTTTTGAAAGAAGAAATCAAGACAGCTGTGAATACGTTTATTCAAAAAGGAAAAGTAGAAGGAGTCTACTTTTCAACGTTTATTATTAACTGAGGAAGTCTGAATGAATCAGGTTCTATCTCAAAGTGAAGTAGATGCTCTCCTCAACGCGGTGATGGATCCCAACGCGGGCGCTGCTGGTGGCGGCTCCGGCGGTGATAGCGGCGGTGGCGGCGTTGATGAAAAAGTTCAGCAGATCAATGTAACTCCTTACGACTTAGGTAACCAAGACCGCGTGATCCGCGGCAGGATGATGACTCTCGACATCATCTACGAGCGTTTCATTCGTTTGTTCCGAGTGAGTCTCTCCACTTCACTTCGCAAAATTGCTTCTCTTTCGATTATCTCTACCGATCTTTTGAAGTTCGGCGAATTCTTGAATACACTGCCAATTCCATCCTGCATGGGTGTGATGCGCTTCGATACACTGCGCGGTTCGGGTATGATCGTGATCGAATCAAAGCTTGTGTATGCTCTGGTAGATGCTTTCTTCGGCGGCTCGGATCGCCCCTACACAAAGAGTGAAGGAAAAGAATTCACACGTATCGAACTCTCCGTAATCGGCAAGGTGATCGATCTTGCCCTGAAAGATCTCGATGAAGCATGGGCACCTGTGCATCGCACAGATATCTCTTTCGTACGTATCGAAGTGAACCCACAGTTCGTGGGTCTTGTGCCTCCATCGGATGTGGTTATCTCTACCACCTTCGAAGTAGAGCTAGAACACGCATCCGGAACGATTGCGGTTGTTGTGCCTTACCAAACCTTGGAGCCCATCAAGGAAAAATTGAACGCGGGTTTCCAGCCAGAAGGCGATCGCTTCGAGCGCGTATGGACTCACCAACTTCGTGAACATATCAGCGATACTTTTTTAAATTGCAGAGTGAACCTCGGCGAGACGAATCTCACCGTGGGTGATTTAGTGAACCTCAATGTGGGCGATATTATTCCGCTCACGCAAGATGCAGATGGAGAACTGGATCTGCATATCGAAGGCACTGCGAAGTATAAATGTTTATTTGGCGTATCCCGCGGCAATCGCGCGATACAAATCACAAGAGCAATTGATAAGTAAGTTTGAGGGGGATGCAACATGGCGGATATACAGCAAGATAGTCTGAATCCAAACGGGAACGTAGCCAGCATAGGTGCTGCCGGAGGTCCTGCAAAAAAAGAGGAAGTAGATGAAATTCATAATTTAGATTTCATCCTCGATATTCCCCTTCGCGTGAGTGTGGAGCTGGGTCGCACAAAAATTCTCGTGCGCGATCTTCTTCAACTTGGGCAAGGTTCAGTAGTGGAACTTGCAAAGTTTGCTGGTGAACCACTCGAACTTCTCGTGAACGATAAGCTCATCGCCAGAGGCGAAGTGGTGGTAGTGAACGAAAAATTCGGTATCCGCCTAACAGATATTATTTCCCCAGTGGAGCGTATTGAACAACTGAAGTAATTAGCAGCAATGCTTGTTGCGTAGTCAGGAGGACTACCAAATGAGATTCATGAAGAATACCCGTATCAAAGATAAAGCAGTTGAATTAGCTTCCAAGGCCTTGCTACTCGCCGTGAGTATCTTGGTTTGCTTGTGGATGATCTCTGGGGCTCGCGCGGCCACTCCCCAAATCCAAGATCTCGTTGTAACAGATCAGGAGGCTGGCGCCACGAAAGTGGAGCTCAAGCTTTCTTCTGCCGTGGCGAGAAATAATGTGTCTGTTGATTTCGAAAGAAACTTTATCCAGGTTTCCTTTCATGGCGTTTCCGCTTTCCCTGCAAAAAACAAAAATGTGGGCGAAGAAGTGTTGGAAAAAATCTTTACCTACCAATACCAGCCAGACCTAGCGCGTGTTCGCCTTCTCTTAAGATCGGAAGCCAGCAAGGTTAAAGCAGCTACCACTTGGCATTTGATCGGCAATTCCCTCGTGATCACTATTCCTGGGAAAGACAGCTCCGCTACTGCAGCGGCTGCACCAAAAGCGGATTCAGTGAAACAAATTTCTGCCGTAGAAGAAAAACCAGATTTAGCAAATCAAGCAGCTGAGGCGCAGATTTTAAAAGAAGTAACTACTGGTAAGGCAGAAAAGAGCGCGGAGAAAACCGCGAAGCTCGATAGCAAAGGTGAAAATGAACCTTTGTTTCTTGGTGAAAGCACAGAAAAAGTGGCCAAGCCTGCTGCAGCAAGTGGTCCAACTCCTTTCCAAAAAATGATTTCTGGTTTGTTCACCGTGCTCGTGATTATCGGTTCGATCGCGCTGGCCTTCCGCAAATTTGTGTTGGGCAAGGGCTTGAAGATTGGTTCACTTAACTTTGCTAGAGGCAATCGCATGATTGATGTGGTTTCTACGCAAGGGTTGGGTCCGAAAAAATCACTTTCCGTGGTTCGGGTTGCTGATCAGTATATTGTTATTGGTGTGACGGGCGATAATATCAACTTTCTCACGAATCTCGATTCCAAGGCCAATGTGGAAAAATATTTGGATATCGATGAAGTGCAAACTGACCAAGTGGCATTCAGTTCCACACTTAGTAATAATTTGAATACCAATGTTACGTTTAAAGCGAGTTCAGATACGTTGCCGGAGAAAACTCCAGTGGCAGCCAGTATTCGCTCCTCGATAAAGAAGCGCATCGAAGGCTTCAAGCCCCTTTAGAAAGTTGATCATGAAAAGAGCCCTACTCGCATTCTGTATCTTCTTCTGCCTCTTCTCGGGATATTCGAGCTATGCCGCCGGCGGTGGTGTGTCGCTGCCGAATATTAATATCTCGATGGCGAAAGGGAGCAATCCTGGAGAAACAGTTTCTGCGCTAAGAGTTTTAATTCTTTTCACTGTTCTCTCGCTTGCTCCTGCGATTCTCATCATGATGACCTCCTTCACGAGGATCGTGGTGGTACTTTCCTTTTTGCGTCAGGCCCTAGCCACTCAAAATATGCCGCCGAACCAATTGATCATTGGTCTCTCGCTATTTTTGAGTTTTTTCGTGATGGCACCAGTCTGGCAGGATATCAACACGAACGCTCTAACTCCCTATATGGAAGATAAGATTGATCAAGACACAGCAATGGAGCGCGCTGAAAAACCATTGCGCACCTTTATGTTTCACCAGACGCGGGAAAAAGATTTGCGTCTCTTTCTAGAACTCGCAAAAACAGCGAAGCCAAAAACAAAAGCAGAAGTGCCAACCTGGGTGCTCATTCCTGCCTTTATGGTGAGCGAATTGAAAACAGCATTCACTATCGGCTTCATGCTCTACTTGCCGTTCTTGATTATCGATATGGTAGTGGCTTCCGTGCTGATGGCGATGGGGATGATGATGTTGCCGCCAGTGGTAATCTCTCTACCGTTTAAGTTGCTACTCTTTGTTCTTGTGGACGGCTGGGAACTTGTAGTGAGTTCTTTGGTGAAATCTTTCGGTTAGGAGTGACCCATGACAGAAGATGTTGTTCTTAGCTTAGCCAGAGATGCCATTTGGACCACGGTGCTGCTCGCGGCGCCCCTCTTACTTGCCTCTCTCGTGGTAGGTCTCTTAGTGAGTATTCTGCAGGCCGTAACGCAGATCAACGAATCTACGCTTTCTTTCATTCCAAAAATGCTCGCCATCGTAGTGGTTATCATCGTGATGGCGCCGTGGATGACTCAAATGATTACCTCCTATACAACGGAACTATTTACATCCCTACCCAACATGGTGAGGCTCTAGTTGAACGTCTTTACGTTTAGCGAATTTGAGATTCTTCTTTTCTTTGCCGCGCTCGTGCGCGTGAGTATGTTTTTCCTGCTACTTCCCTTTTTCGGCGACAATAATGTGCCAGGCACCGTCAAAATTTTGCTGCCTTTTGCCCTCACTTTGATGCTTTTCCCGATATTGAAGACGGGTGCGATCTCTGTGCGTCCGGAAGATTTGCAATCCAGCCTAGGAATCGTGATCGTAGTTTTCAAAGAGGCGAGTGTTGGTTTGGCAATGGGTTTCATTGCGAAGATGTTCTTCGATGCACTGAGTTTTGGCTTCGCCTTCGTGGGTATGCAGATGGGATTTACCATGGCATCGATGTACGATCATCACACAGAATCGAATATGCCCGTGATTTCGCAAGTGATCATGATCTTCGCCACTTTGATTTTCTTAGGGATTGATGGCCATCACATGCTGATTCGCGCGATGGTGGAGAGTTTTCGGGTGATTCCGATTGGCGGTGCTGTGTTTACCAAAGCAATTTCCGGCTTTGTGATGAACGCAGCTGTGCAGGTTTTCTGGATCGCCGTGAAGCTTTCGGCTCCGATGGCTCTCGTGATTTTTCTCGCGAACACAGCCTTCGGTATTATCGCCAAAGCAGTGCCACAAATTAACGTGTTAGTGGTGAGCTTTTCTGTGAACGTGCTCGTAGGTTTTTTCGTACTTTTTTTGACCCTGCCGGTTTTTGGCACGAATGTTGGAGCAGTATTCCAAGAGATGTTCGTCAGGATGACGGACGTGCTACGATACCTCACTTAATATTCGTGGTTGGCCCACTGGATATTCGTGTAAGTCCACTGAAGGATGAATCATGGCTGAAGAGCAGCAGGGTGGGGGCGGTGATGAGGATAAAACCGAAGAACCGTCCGCGCAACGCCTAGAAGACTATCGCAAAGAAGGTCAGGTAGCTCAATCTAAGGAGCTCACCTCTCTATTCGTATTACTCGCTACCCTGGGCGCTATGTATGCCATGGGGCCAACTCTACTTTTTGATTTCTTCGGATTCATGCGCCGCCTACTCGCTGAGTGTGGCACTACGGAATTAACCACAGAGCGCGCCGGTATTTTACTGAACCTTTGCTTCGGTGCTGCCGCCAAAATTATTCTCCCCATCGCTTTCACCGGATTCGCCGCCGGTATCGTAGGGAGCATCATTCAATTTGGTTTTCTCTTCACCTTCACGCCCCTAGAGCCGCAGCTAGACCGCCTGAATCCTATTTCAGGCTTTGGCAGAATCTTCTCCATGGGTGCGCTCGTTGAGGGTTTCAAATCTGTGATGAAACTCATCGTGGTTTCTTGGGTAACTTACTTGCTGATCAAAAAAGAAATCCTAACCTCAGCCTCTGTGATGGATATGGATTCCGCCCAGTTCGCTACTTATATGACGAGCACTGCCTTCCGCTTAATTGGTAGCGTGTGCGTGGGCTTATTCGTAGTGGCTGCTCTTGATTTCGCCTATCAAAAATTTAAGTACCGAAAAAGTTTGATGATGTCTAAGCAGGAAGTGAAGCAGGAACACAAACAGCGTGAAGGGGATCCCTTACTTAAAGCGCGTATGCGTAGCTTGCAGCGTGAGATGTCGCGCAAGCGCATGATGGCCGATGTACCGAAAGCTGACGTTATCGTCACAAACCCGACACATATCGCGGTCGCCATCAAATATGACGCCGATAAAATGGCGGCTCCACGTGTGGTTGCAAAAGGCGCAGATTTATTAGCTCAAAGAATTAAAGAGGTTGCGAAGAAAAATGGAATTCCCATGGTGGAAAACGTTCCGTTGGCCCGAGCCCTGCATAAATCAGTTAAGGTGGGTGGTTCTGTACCAAGAGCTCTCTACCAAGCGGTCGCAGAAGTTTTGGCTTATGTGTACCGCCTCAAGGGCAGGATGAACTTGAAGTAAGCTACAGGTGGATGTAAGTGGCAGATAGCAAAGCAAAATCTAGCATGTTCTCAGGAGCCAAGAATTCAGATCTTGCGCTCGCAGCTGGCGTAATCGGCATTTTGGTGCTGATGATTGTGCCGCTCCCTTCGTTCATGGTCGACATTTTCTTGACGTTATCTCTTGCTGGCAGCGTTGTCTTACTTTTGACAGCTACCTACGCGAAACGTCCTCTCGACTTCTCCGTTTTCCCATCCGTACTTCTTACCTTCACCTTATTCCGCCTTGCCTTGAGCATTGCGTCTACTCGTCTCGTTCTGTTACACGGACCCGATCAAGGCACTAGTGCCGCCGGTGTGATCATTCGTGCCTTCGGAGAGTTCGTGGTGGGTGGTAACTACGCCGTGGGTATCGTGATCTTCGTGATCCTTGTGATCATTAACTTCGTAGTAATCACAAAAGGTGCTGGCCGCGTGGCAGAAGTTGCTGCGCGTTTCACCTTGGATGCTATGCCTGGTAAACAAATGGCAATCGATGCTGATTTGAATGCTGGCGTGATCAACGAGCAAGAAGCTCGCAAGCGCCGTTCTACCGTAGCGCAAGAAGCAGACTTTTACGGAGCCATGGACGGTGCTAGCAAATTCGTACGCGGAGATGCCATCGCTGGGATCATGATTGTTATCGTGAACATCATCGGTGGTATCATCATTGGTACCATCCAGCAGGGCATGAATATTGGCGACGCCGCGCAAACTTTCGTGCTCTTAACAGTGGGTGATGGTCTCGTATCTCAAATTCCTGCTCTCATTATCTCTACTGCAGCCGGTTTGATCGTAACTCGCGCTGGCTCTGGAAATAATCTTTCGGATGAGTTTGGTAATCAGTTCACCAGTAATCCAAAAGCACTCGGAGTAGCAGGCGGCACGATGGCCTTTGTGGCTGTGATCCCTGGAATCCCAGCGCTCCCTTTCTTGATCGTTGGTGGCGCACTTGGTTTTGCAGCCTATAAAATTTCAAATAACGCGAAAGATAAAGAAAAGGTGGAGCTCGCTGCCAGCAAAGAAAAAGGCAAAGAGAATTCGGAGAAGATCGAATCTCTGCTCGCGATGGATGTGCTCGAACTCGAAGTGGGCTATGGCCTAATCAGCATTGTGGACCCAGAGCAAAATGGCGAACTCTTAACTCGTATCAACCAGATTCGCCGTCAGTTTGCGCTCGATATGGGAGTGATCATTCCTTCACTTCGCATCCGCGACAATTTGCAGCTTAATCCTGGGCAATACAATTTCTTGCTCAAAGGCGTTTCCATCGGCGGCGGAGAAATGATGGTGGATCATCTACTTGCCATGGATCCGGGCAACGTTTCTTCTGTTGTAGCCGGTGTGCCCACCACTGAACCAGCATTCGGATTGCCTGCGATTTGGATTGCGCCTTCCAATAAAGACACTGCTACTTTCAACGGCTATACCGTGGTGGATCTCTCCACAGTTATCGCAACTCACCTCACGGAGCTCCTCAAGAAACACTTACCAGAGTTATTTGGACGTCAAGAATTGCAAACTCTTCTCGACTCTTTCAAGGAGCAGTATCCAAAAGTGGTGGAAGATTTGGTGCCGAACCTTGTTTCGCCAGCACTCTTGCTACGGGTGATGCAAAATCTATTGCGTGAACAAGTTCCGATTCGCGATTTGCGCACGATTCTAGAGGCGATTACGGAAACTGCTTCTTCTTCGAAAGACCCAATTTCTCTCACAGAGGCCGCGAGAACTGGATTGCAGCGTTCTATCACTTCTCGCTTACTGGCTGGTGGCACTGAACTCGCGATTCTTACTCTCGATCGTCAGATCGAAGAAACTATTGCTAGCTCGATCGTGAACACGGAGCGAGGCCCAGAGGTAGCTACTGATCCCGAATTTGTGCGTCAGCTCTTGAGTTCACTCAACGTAGACGTGGCACGCTCCCTCGAACAATATTCGCAGGCGGTAATTTTGTGCTCTCCTTCGATCCGCTTTCACTTTAAGCGCCTGATCGAACGTTTTATCCCAAGTTTAGTTGTGCTCTCACACAATGAAGTGGCACCAAACGTGAATCTAAAATCTATAGGAACAGTGAGGTTGGAAGATGCAAGTTAAGAAATTCGAAGCACCAACAATGCAGGAAGCATTGCGCGTGATCAAAAGAGAACTTGGGCCAGACGCAATCATTCTGTCCACCAAACAAAACCGCAGCGGCTTTGGCTTGATGAGCAAAGCTTCTGTTGAGGTGACTGCTGCCATCGCAGAAAAAGACATTCAGAAAAAGGTGATGGCCGAAAAGGGTCTGCCGCAGGAAGTGAAAGAGAAGATCTGGAATTCTAAGGCGAATACGCAGGCAGAAATTTATGATAACTACTTCGAGCGTCAGCTGAAACAAGCCGGCGGTGATAAGGTGCAACTCAGCGGTGGACGTAAAACGCGTCAACTTCCTGAAGCCTTCGCAAAGCCTGAAGAACGTGCGCGACAAAACCAAGCCGATCAGCGCCAGCAACGTCAACAACCACAACAGCGTCAGCAACCACGCCAACAAGAGCAGCGAGCACAAGCTCAGCAGGCAGTGGCCGTGAATGATGCGCCAAAAGAACGTCGCTATGCAGATATTCTTGACGATGAAGTGGTGCAACCGCAACGTTCCGCTCGAGCACAACAGCCTCAGCGTGCTACCGAGGCTCAGCCAACAAGAATTCAATCCGATGATCGTAATGTGCAAAACCTAGAGCGCGATATCGAAAATCTAAAGGCGATGATTCAAGATCTCACTCTTACTCAAGCACAAAGCAGTGGTGCCACCTCAAGAGCAGATCAAGAGAGTCTTGGTCTAAGCGCCGAGCTCACTCAAACCATGCAAGATCTTGTGGCGAGTGGTGTGGAAAAACGCTTGGCTCGTGAATTAGTGCGCCAAGCAGCATTTGATCTAAACTCCATGGATCAGCATGATGAATCGGCGATCCTCGATCGAGTGGCCCATCACCTTGTGCAAGATATCCAAGTGAAGGATTTGCTCGAAGGAGTAGGCGCGAGGGCTGGTAATGCAAAAACAACGGTGATCGCTTTGGTTGGCCCAACGGGCGTTGGAAAAACCACCACGATCGCGAAAATTGCAAGTCTTGGTGTGATTGATAAGCGCCTGCGCGTGGGCCTAATCAACTTGGATTCCTATAAAGTGGCAGCCGCAGATCAACTTTCTACCTATGCTCGCATCATGAGCATTCCGTTCCGCTCGGTGAACACGAAGGAAGAGTTGAATCAGGCGATCTATGATTTCTCGAGTTTAGATCTTGTGCTCATTGATACCACGGGGCGCTCACAGAAAGATCAGGAGAGCTTGTTGCAGCTTCGTCACTTGCTTGGCGGAATCGAGAACTGCCAAACTGCTCTGATGATGAGTGCGACCACGAAAGATAGCGATATGAACGATGTAGTGAGTCGCTTCAAATTATTTAATCCTGCGGGAATAGTGTTCTCGAAGCTCGATGAAACAAGCGTCTACGGCTGCATCTATAATACGCAGAAGAAAACGGCTTTGCCTCTTCTCTATTTCACGGTCGGACAAAGAGTGCCCGAGGATATTGAGAAAGCAAGTGCGGAGCGAGTAGTTGATTTGATTTTGGATCTCTAGGTAGTTTGGTTTCCGTTAGTCCATGGAGGGACTTCATGTTGGAGCTAGGACAAGTTAGATCGTTGCGACAAGCAGCAAAGAGTCGAGATACAAGATATCAACCAAAGCGTTCGATGCGGGTGATTTCCGTTACGAGCGGTAAGGGTGGTGTGGGCAAATCGAGCGTAGTGGCAAATCTTTCTGCCACTCTTGGTCAGCGAGGGCAGCGCGTGCTGCTTCTTGATGGCGATTTCGGTTTAGCCAACTTAGACATCATGTTCGATTTGAAAACTAGATTGAACATCTCCTCTGTGTTGAGTGGCGAGCGAAAAATCAGCGAAGTGATTGTTCGCGCTGCTGAGAATGTGGATATTATTCCGGCTAGCTCAGGAATCTTTGAAATGACGGCTCTGGGTGTACCCGAGAAAGCCCGTCTCCTTGAAATCATGCAAGAGCTAGAAAACCAATACGATATTCTCCTTATCGATACCGGTGCCGGTATTAATGAAGATGTTACCTGGCTCAGCGCCTCTGCTGGTGAAGTGATCGTGGTGGCCACTCCGGAGCCAACTTCCATCGCAGATGCCTACGCGCTCATCAAAGTGTTGAATCAAAAGCATAAGCTCAAGGATTTCAAACTCCTTGTGAACCAAGCCAAGAGTGATACGGAAGCCTTGCGTGTATACCAACAGATTACCGGCGTTTCCGATAAGTTCCTGAATGTAAGTATCGACTATGTGGGGCATGTACTGTGGGACGAAAACGTGAGTCAAACGATCCGTCAGCGTAAGCCACTTTTACACAGTTTCCCAAATTCAAAAGCGACTAAGAATTTTACAGTTCTTGCCGATACGTTATGCAGGAGCACTGACAGCTCCTCTGCTACAGGGAATGTGCAGTTTTTTTGGAATGCTTTGCTTGGCAATGCCTAAGCTTACGGAGGAGATTAGATGAACAAGGCCGTTGAAAAGTATAAGAATCTTGCGGAACAAAAGCCAAAATCCGCACCACCCAAAGCCGCTAAAGCAGGCGTGAAGCTGATCGACGGACTCACGAAGGAAGAGATCGTAGTAAAATACGCCTCGCTCGTGAAGTATCTGGCGCAAAAGCTTGCGATTCGTTTACCCGCGAATATCGAGCTCGACGATCTCATCAGTGCTGGTGTGATTGGCTTAATGGACGCTGTAGATAAATATGATCATACTCGCGACAACAAATTTAAAACCTACGCAGAATTTCGTATTCGTGGAGCCATGCTTGATGAGCTTCGCTCACAGGATTGGGTGCCCCGTTCTGTGCGCGAGAAGGCGAAACAGCTAGAGCGCGTGTTTGCGAAGATTGAACATGAGAAGGGTCGCCCAGCCACAGACCAAGAAGCCTGCGATGAGTTGAAGTTGAATCCAGAAGAGTATGCGGAACTCTTGAATGAAGTGCGTTCTGTATCGCTACTCAACTACGATGACTTAAATAGCCTCACCAAGACGGACAAAAAATCCATGCTTGGCCTCATTGAAAATGGAAAGCTATCCAATCCGTTTGCAGAGGTGAGCCGCGGCAATATGAAGAACATGGTGGAAAAAGCCATCAATGATCTTCCAGAGAAGCAGCGTCTCGTGCTTGCACTCTATTACTACGAAGACATGAATCTCAAAGAGATCGGAAAAGTATTGGATGTGACAGAATCACGAGTGAGCCAGCTACACACGCAGGCCATCATTCGTTTGAAGAGTCGTCTCAAAAATAACTTCGATGAGTTCCTGCAAATGCTCGCCTAAGAGCTTTTGGCAAGAACCACTCAAGGAGGAGCGGGTTTGCAGAGAGAAGAGATCAAAGAAAACTTCAATGTGCTAGAGGAGCGGCTCGACCGTCTCCAAGCTATCGCTTTGCATAATGAAGTATATTCTGTGGCCTCCGAAGCAAACTTCGATTTCGAGCAAACACGGTGGATCGAGGAAATTCGCGCTCAAGTGAGCGCGCTCCACAGCGCTGTATCTGAAGAAGTTCTAAAGCAAAAAAGTATTTCAGCTATTGATTTGGTCACGAAGGTTAGCAAGTTCGTGATCGAAGAAACGCAAAAGAAAGATATAGATATTTCGATTTCCAGCTTCGGGAAGGGGCAAGTTTCCC
>CAIPTA010000064.1 GCA_903867855.1 Oligoflexia bacterium
TCTACCCTTTTTCCACGGCTGGTGATGGAAAATTTTATGAATATCTCTCTCGTGGCGAAAACTATTATGTCCCTTGGAAAATGGAACACAACTTTGCACTCAAGCACGTAAACCAGGGCGACGCTATATTGGAAATCGGCTGTGCAAATGGAGATTTTCTATATCGAACCCAGCAAGAAAAGAAAACCATTGCCGAAGGAACAGAACTCAACAAAGAGGCTGCAGCAAAGGCTAGAAGTCGGGGGTTAACTATATATGACAGCAAACTTTCCGACCTCGTCAAAATAAAATATGGCCACTACGATATCGTGTGTTCGTTCCAGGTGATGGAACACGTGTTTGATATACACCCTTTCATCAAAGACTCTATTGCTCTACTAAAAAAGGGCGGCAAACTGATCGTCGGTGTACCAAACAATGATACCTTCATTCGTCACACACGAGATCCTTTTTTGAATATGCCGCCGCATCATATGGGGTTATGGAATGAAGATTCATCGCTGCAATGCGAAGCATGGTCACATCGAAATCAAAGCCAGTTAGTAAATTTTTTTGAATATGGCTCTTGTAGGGTTCGAGTTTGTCGCCAGGAAAGATTTTTACTTCCGAGCCATCCTCATCCTTTTCAATGTGGATCAGGCTGGGAGTTGAATATTTTTCAGTGAGATACTCCATAGTAGAAATTAGAAAACCCGCTGTGCCACACGCGGGATCGCAAATTCTTTCGTCGGGCTTCGGCTCAATCATTTCCACCATTGCGCGAATTATGTGGCGAGGACTGCGAAACTGTCCGTTAATTCCTGCAGTAGTTAGTTTTGAAAGGAGATACTCATAAAGGTCACCTTTTGTATCTCTGTCCGTAAGTGGAAGTTCCTCGATCCTATTCACGGCTAAGACAAGCAAGCTTGGCTTTTGGATCATTAGCTGCGCGTCTGCTAAATATTCTCCGATAGCTGTTTTGCTGATTATTTCTTTTCTAAAAAATGGAAAAACTTCATCTCGAACTAATTCAAGCATTTTTTGTGCAGGTAATTCTTTAAAATTCTGCCATCGTAACTGCTGCTGATTTGAGTTGAATACACGTTCTTTATCTAGCTTCTTGCCAAGGCGTACAGCACGTTTTTCATTCTTAATTTCGTTAAGATCAAGCATTCGCGCAAACATGAGGTACGAGATTTGCTCAATCACAGTAAGTGGGTTAGTGATGCCACCTGTATGAAAATCGAGCCAAATTTGATCAATTTTAGATTTTAATTTGCCAGTAATCATATGTTCTCCCTAAACGACACGGCTTTCCGTTGCCGTATATGAATTAATTTTTTTAATAAGCGTGATTAAACTGTCTGCTTGATCTTCAGCATAAAATACACCGTCGATTCCGTCGTCGTGGATCGTAGTAAACGGAGCCTCCCAAAGAGTATCGAGCTCAATGCGGCCGTACTCTGCGATATGGCTCTTTAGAAGCCCCAGAAATCGAATCTGATGTGGCGTAAGGCCTGGATTGATCTGTAAGAATTCTTTAAAAAACTCTTCAACCCTTTGAGCGTCGAGACCAATTACATGCCTGATTGCAGTGTCTAGATGCCCATTGGCATCCGGAAATCGAATTAGTTTTTCACCTATCTTTAAGGTGGGATCCGCGGCTTCAACTTTATTTACCAAAGCCTTTAGATCCTTCTCAGTAACAGGTTCACATCGTTTTACTTTTTGAAGAACTGGATTTTGATCGAATAATCGATCCAGAATCGAGCGCACGCGTTGCCGGTAAACGATACTATTTTCATCTTTTAGATCAGACTCATGCGTCGCTACCTCAATGCCGTCATCTGTCACATCAATTTTAAGATTTTCCAGTTCTGGAGATTCGGGAATCTGCCGGTATCGCATAATCCCGCGAAGTTGCTTCCTAGCGTTTTCGAGAGTTTCGATAGTTGCTGAGTTCCAAAAGTCATCTCCCTTTAAAGCATCGATAAGAGAAATTTTCTCTTTTACGGCATTGATCGTGGTTGGAAGTTGAGTCATAACGATTTGGCAGTGGTCCTTTAGATCTTGGTAGTCAGCAGATTTTACCAGTAGTGCGCTTTCTGTACGGGTGATTAGCAAATCAAAGGCGTAAGCTTTCTCATTGCCTTCCGTATTCCGCCACTGCATCAATGGTGCCAAATCGTTTCGTAGAATTGTTCTTACGTTGGCATCGAATACTTTAAGCTGGTCTAGGCGTTTCATTTGTTGAACTTGGCGCCATTTTTCCTTCACGCTAACTGAGTCGTTGGGTAGCGCATTAATATCCTGGTGGATCAAATCGAAAAAAATGTCGTGCGCAACAATATCTTGGTTTGCTACGGCTCTCTCGGCAGCCTCTATCCTTGTCTCAAAAAGTTTTTGTAGTAGCGATTTTTGTTGGTGTGGTTCGCGCTCTTCGTATTCTTCACCGAAGTACTCAAAGTTTCCCCAGTGGTCAAAAATTTGAAAATGAGTCTTATGCTTTCCCTCGCCAAATAGGTTTGGGCACAATCTCGTGCCTCGGCCGATCATTTGCCAAAACTTCACATAAGATTTTACAGGTTTTGCGAACACAAGGTTCACCACTTCAGGCACGTCTATTCCCGTGTCGAGCATGTCGACGGAAATTGCGATTACTAGCGGATTGGTAGGATCCTTAAATTCATCAATAAGCTGCTCTGCGCGAGGCTCGTAGTTATCGATTACTGCGCAAATATTACCAGCGTATTGAGGGTAGAGTTCGTCGAATAGCTCATTCATGTGAATGGCGTGGTCGTGATTCCGCGCAAAGATGATAGTTTTGCCAACCAAACTGCCTTCGGCATCTTTGATCCCATTCTCCATTAGGTTCTGAAGAATTTTTCTGTCCGTATCTTTGTTGAAAACTCTCTTATCCACTTCTTCGCGAGTGTAATCGACTAATTCTGGATCAGTGATTTGATCTTCGAGTTGCTCTCTCTGTTCGGGGCTCATCTCCGTGTACTTGATTCCGCCACGGAGAAACTTAGTAGTGTGCTTAATTACAACCCGTGGAACTAAATACTGAGGTTTGTGCTGAATCGCTTCTTCATAAGTAAAGCTGGCTGTTGGGTCTTGATCTTCGCAGCCAAAAAGTTTAAAAGTATTTCTCGCAATGAATTTTACTGGCGTTGCTGTAAGTCCTATCTGAAGAGCATCAAAATATTTAAAGAGCTCATTGTACCTATTATAAATACTGCGATGAGATTCGTCGGCAATAACCAGATCGAAGAAGCCAACATCGAAATTTGTATAGGCTTTCATCATCGCTGGATAAGTGGATAGGTATATGCGTTTTGTACGGTCTTCGGCGGTTTTCCTCGTAACGTAAACTCTCGGCTCTCCCGGCATATGTTCGGCGAAAGCCTTGTCTGCCTGTTTGCGCAATTCACGACGATCACATAGAAAAAGAATGCGTTTTGCCCAAGTGGCCCTGCTTAGAATGTCACAAATCGCGACTGCTACTCGGGTTTTGCCTGTTCCCGTTGCAAGTACGATGAGGCTCTTTCGATAGTTCCCAGTAAAACGCTCTGTAACCCGACGAATGGCTTCGACTTGGTAGGTACGGTCTACGATATCGTTATTATGTTTAACGAGATTTAGTGGTTTGCGATTTTGTGCTTGGTACCGAAGGCTGATCAGGCTCTCTTTAGAATAGAATCCAAAAATTTGCCTAGGAGGTTCATTATTAAGAGTATTCCAGATTCCGATGTCGTAGCCATTGGTATAAAAGATTACAGGCTTGTTGCCATACATTTTCTCAAGGCCTTCGGCGTAAAGCGCTGCTTGCTTTTTCCCTATAGCTTTATCTTTCGATGTTTTCTTGGCTTCAATTACTGCAAGTGCTTTTCCAGCATCGTCGTATAAAACGTAGTCAATGGCACCTTTACCAGAAGGGGTGGGTTGATGATCAACTGGAACCTCTTGGCCCACCTCAGATGTGTTTTCGCCTTTAGCGTCCACGTTCCAACCTGCATCGCGAAGAGCCTCGTCGATTAGGATTTTGCGAGTCTGCTCTTCATTGAATGAGAGAGAATCTGCCGCTTTTTGAGACTCATTCTTTACAAGCTTCAGCTCCGCATTGGATTTAGCTAGGGCGGATGCTTCTTTTCTGGTTTGTTCAAGCTCCTCTAGTACGCGCTGTAGCTGTGCTTCTTGAGCTGCTATAGTTTCTTCTGCAATTTTGCTTGGTTTTGCCTGAGTTTTTTCCTGAGCCTTAGGTTGAATAAAATCTTTGAGTTCGGCTTTGCTAATTTTTAAGTAAGCAATCGCAAACCACTGACCCACTCTGTGGGCTTCCGTCACTAACCAAATAATATGCTCGTTTGTAGGGGGCTTTTGAAATCCACCGTGTGCCGCCTTGTTGCCGTTGATCCGCAACATGTGCAATTTGCCGATTACAACCTCTGGAACGCAGTCCAGGAAATCTTGTTCATTTAATAGATCGTTGAAATTCGCGTAAGGAGGTTTTTGTAGTGAATTTTGTTGGTAGATCGCGGCGACAACAGATTCAGCAAAGGTTCGGAGTTTTATGAGTGCACTATTTGTGTCCGAAAAAAGATACTGTTCAGCGAATCCACCGAGATCCGCAAGCTCGGGATTCGATTTTCGCAAGAACTCAAAATTTGCCGATCGTATTGTCATAGTTCCTTCATCACAAGAAAACTTGTTATGCGATGAGTTAATGCACGGCCAATGCCAATCAAGAACTCACTCCATGCCGTTCCACCCAATTTGTAAGCGTTTGGTAACTTGGGAGACCCAAGAGCTTCGCGGCTTTTGTCTTATTACCCCCAGATTCCTTGAGGGCACGCTCAATGTAGGTCGTGGCCACTTTATCAAGTAATTTCTTTAAGTTAAAGTCGTCTGCAAAAGGAAGAGCAAGAATATCCTGGGTGGTCTTTGTTAATGTTGGAAATAGAGATTCTTTGAGGTCTATCTCATTTATTGAGGCGCCTTCTGTCCAAATAGCTGCCCGCCTAAGTGTGTTCTGGAGCTCCCTAACATTGCCTGGCCAAGGGTGCTGGAGGATAAGATTTTTTGCGGAAACAGAAAGTTTTTTATGATTGTACCCTGCCTGGTCTGAGTTCTCATTATTGATATGCGTTAGGATATTCTCTACTAATAGGCCCAAGTCTCCCGGGCGTTCTCTCAGGGGGGGGATTTTAAGTACCAATACCGCTAATCGATAAAACAGATCTTCTCGAAAAGCAGATCTAGAGACTTCTTGAATTAAGTCCCTATGCGTCGCAGAAATAACCCGCACGTCAATCTTAATCGGAAAGCTTGCGCCAACTGGCGTGATTTCCGATTGCTGCAGGACGCGAAGTAATTTTACCTGCGCCGATAGCGGCAGCTCGCCAATTTCGTCCAAGAAGATGGTTCCGCCGGTCGCCGTTTCGAAGTGCCCCTTTCTGTCTGTGGCCGCACCCGTAAATGCTCCCTTTTTGTGACCAAAGAGTTCGGATTCGATCAAGTCTGGGGGGATTGCTCCACAGTTGACCGGGATAAACGGCTTCGACTTTCTTGGACTGGCATCGTGAATGGCTCGAGCGAATAATTCTTTTCCTGTTCCAGACTCTCCCTCGATAAGCACCGGGGTGCTTCTTGGTGCAACTTTGATAGCTTTATAAATCACGCGCTTCATTACTGGGCTTTTGTGAATAATCTGGGAAAAAGCCGCCCACTGAGGCGCCTTTTCAAGGTTTAGTTCTTGTAAGATCTGATCCGAAGCTTTTACGAATTCGGGAACATATTCAGCCGTTATATCAAAGGGTACACGCGCGTCGGAGTAGCCTTGTTCTCTAGATGTTTCTATTAATCGAGCTGGGTGCTTGGTCTTAGAAAGCAGTAACCAAACTGCGTGCATCGCGGGAGTTCCTGGGCTCAGGTGAAAATATAGATCACCGAAGTTTCCTTCAGGAGCGTTCTTTTTGAAGTCAGTTATAACGCGATCGGCGGCTAAAAAAATCTCGGGATGGTGAGTTGGCGATTTGAGGGGAAAGATGTGCCTATCTACATCGATCTCAGCATTTTTCTTTAGCCACTTAATAAACGGATCTGCATCTTCTTTCGGAAAATTGGATAGAAGGACCAGTTTTCCGAACTTACCTCCGCGAACTCCCTGAAGAATAGGGCCGTCTCCAGCTTTCGGGTCGCCTTGAGATGCTGCGATGTCGGTTCTTCCTAACCATGCGAACAACGTTTTTTGCATTTCCCATGTGTATAATAAAACTTATGTGAACACAAATTTATTTATGCCTATTTGCCTCGAGGAAGCCATCTGTTTTTTTCGACATACGAAGGGTCCCCTGAAAAATTAGATAGATACATTGGTTTCTGCCGGAGATCCGCAGTTGGCACATACCTTGAAGTATGTATTTCCAAGACAACAAATAAATTTATGAAAAGAAAGCGATCCTTATGAAAACCCAATGCGCCACCCAAATGAAGAATGCACACCTAATCTCGGAGAAGGTGACGCTCCGAAATAGACTTTACGACATGCTCATTGAGGTCGATATGGTCGGCCTGCCGAAAGGCGACATTGATTGCAACGTAACGCTGAGAAGGCTTGCGTTAGATGGGTCTCCTCTTAGCGAAAAGGAGTGTGCCTTCCTTTTGGCTAAGGATGTGCCCTTGGCTGATTTCGTCGCAGAGCGAGTATGGCGGTTAACGAATCAAGTTACCTCACGCAAGGAACAGCGCCTCGCACTTGCCGGCTGAGCGATTTTTTAAAATAACTTTTAATTGGAGAAAATATGAAAAATAAAGCGTCTTGTCCAAAATGTTCATTTGAATTTCCTATTGAAGCGGCTCTGGCTGATTCAGTCCGAAAAGATGTTTCTTTAGAGTTCGATCGCGAACGTCTAGCGATGGAGCAGAAACAGAAACAACGCGAGCAAGAATTTGCTAAGAGCCTTGAGCTCGCGAAACGCGAGAGTCGTCTTGAGTTTGAAAAGCAGCGAACTGAGTTGCTGGAGCAAGCAAAGCGCCAAGCCGCGCTTGATCAGAGTATGGTCATGCGTGACCAGTCCGCCGAGCTGGAGCTCATGAAAAATCATTTAGCAAATTACGCTGAAAGAGAAAGCGCATTTTTGAAAGAACGCAATGAGCTCGAGTTTAAGCGTAAATCCATTGATCTAGAGATCGCCAGGGGCCTAGATAATAAGGCTCAAGAGCTAATTAAGGAAACAGAAGCTCGGCTAGCATCTAGTTTCGAAATAAAACTCAAGGAGCGAGAGCTTCAAATTGAGCAGCTGATGGGGAAAGTGAAAGAAATGTCACGTACTGCCGGCCTTGGCTCTCAGCAATTACAGGGGGAGTCCCTTGAGGTGATCCTTGTGGAGGAAATGCAAACAGCTTTTCCCGACGACCTGATTCGCGACGTGAAAAAGGGGGCGAGGGGTGGAGACTATTGCCACATCGTTCGCACTCGATCCAGTGCTGAAGCTGGGAGTTTGCATATCGAAGCCAAGAATACCAAGGATTGGGGCGGTGACACTTGGATTGCCAAAGCAAAAGAAGATGCTCGGCAACATGGAGCTGATGTGGCTGTGATCGTTTCGGTCGCTTTGCCCAAAGAGATGATTGGCTTCGGAATGATCGATGGCGTGGTTGTGTGTTCGCCTGCATACGCTAAACAAATTGTATCAGTATTGCGAATTAGCGTGCTTCAGCTGCATCGTCAAAAATGGGTGCAGGAAGGAATGAAAGACGCCAAACATGCAGTTTATGAATACTTCTCTGGCAAGGAATTTCGCCAGCGTTTTGAGCGGCTTGTGGAAGTGCAGTCTGAAATGCGTGATGGGCTTGAACGTGAAAAGCGCTTGGCAATGAAGTCCTTTGCTCAGAGAGAAAAACTTGTCGATTCGGTAATGGACAACCTTGTCGGGGTGTTTGGCGATCTTCAAGGTTTGATCGGTGAAAAGAACCTTCCAGACATTCCGCTTTTGGCGATCCCTATGGAATCCGAAGAAGAGGAAGAAGAAGTAACGGGCTGATAAAAGCCTCAATTTTCGAGGAATTGCTAACGCCACGGATGGCGCATTTTGAACGGATAATATTTTTGAATTGGAGAGAATATGAGTTTGGCTAAAAAAGAAATCGAGTCACCTGCCCTTGAGCTCGCTGAGGCTTCAGCTGTGGAAACGGCTCATTGGAATCAAGCTGTTGCGAGGAACCGAGGAGCTGAGTGGCGTAGAAAATTGTTACTCGGCCGCCTGGAGGCTCAGTCGAATCCCAGCCATATTCGCATATCAAGAATGATGCAAAATTTTACTCAAAAAGATGTGGCACAATCTGTTGCTTTGAGTGTGACCACATATATGGCAATCGAAGCTGGCAATCGGTTTTGCACAGAAGAAAATGCCAAAAAGATTTGCGAGCTATTAGGAATTCCCATGGAAGGCGGCATGGTGAAATTTAGAAAGAAATATTTGGCAAGAAAAGTGCACGGCAATCTCCTTGTCGATTCAAAGAGTACTGAGGCAGTGGCTGCGCAAGTGGAGGTTGTTTGGAGCGATTCGAATATTCCAGCTGATCAATGGAAAAAACAAAAGGTCTGGTTGATGTAGGTGTTTTTTTTTAATTGTGCCAACAGAAAAATATTGCGAGAAGAATTATTCAGAAAGGGATGAAAAATGAAATTTATGAGTCCAGAAACCATTGACGATCTTATCGGGCAGGAGCGGTTAAAGCCGCTTTTGGCTCGATATATCGCAGCAGCAAAGGAGGGCGGGCAACCGTTTCCCGATTGTTTGCTAACGGGCCCTTCGGGGGATGGAAAGTCCACTGTGGCAGAAGTGATTTCTCGAGCCATGGGCGGAAATTATCTTCGAATTCGTTGCTCCTCGAAGCTTCGATTTACGCAGCTGTATGAGGAGGTTACCAAATTAAATTTTGGTGATGTTCTCCATCTCGACGAGGCTCAATCTGGTAGCCCTCAAGTATTAGAAGCTATTTACGATATCGTTGATAAGAGGATTGTTCCCTTTAGTGATGGAAAGCGAATTGACCCATTTCGGCCAATTTCCATATCCCGATTCACGGTCTTAGTTTCTACCAATGAACCGGGAGCCTTAAAGGCCCCCCTACGAAACCGCCTAGTTGATCTTCAGCTCGAGCCCTATGACAGTAAGCACATGCACGATTTACTCATCGCTGGTGGTGCGCAGAGCGGAATTAACTTTTCGCAAGAAGCTGCAGAACTGCTCGTAAAAATTTCTCAGCTCTCACCCCGGAAGCTGATCAAAATTGTGGGAAGTGGTTTGATGGTGCTCAATCCGGGAGTAGTTGCATTTGAAAAACCTCACGTTGAAGAACTTATGAAGTTTTGGGGAATCAATGAGATTGGGCTGGATTCCAATCAGCGAAGATATCTTAAGGCCCTTAAACATTTTGGCGGCCGAGCTCGTTTGATTGCTTTGACTGCATTCAGTGGTCTTCACCGCTCGGATATCACTGGGGAGATTGAACCTCAGCTGATGCGCATGGGGATCTTGACACGCGAGGAAGCTACTGCAATGCGGATCCTTCTCGAAAAGCCGGGAGTCTGCTATGGGTGAGATTTCATTTCCAATAGGACCAAGCCTTTCCGATGCAATTCGGCTGGCACTCCAAGCAAAACTTGCAGTTGGAGTGGTGGGCCCTCACGGAATTGGTAAAAGTGAATTGCTGGGCCAAGTGGCCGACGATCTTTCACTTGAATATATCGTGAGAGATTTAAGCTTGATGGAGCCAGTTGATCTTGTGGGGCTTCCAGTAATGAAGGGCAATAGCACAAAGTTTTTGCCCCCTTCTTTTTTACCTACTAGCGGCAGCGGGCTCCTTGTGATGGAGGAATTGAATCGGGCACCTCGCCACGTAATTACACCTTGCCTTCAATTACTAACCGCTCGAACACTGAACGATTATAATTTGCCCGCGGATTGGCAGATTGCAGCCGCATGGAACGAGGGCGAAGAGTACCAAGTTTTTGAGCTTGATCCAGCAATGCGATCCCGATTTGTTATTCTCTATGCCTATGCCGATCCAAAGGAATGGATAAAGTGGGCGACCAGCCGCGGTGTTTCCAGCACGTTATTAAGCTTCATTGAAAACAGCCCCAAAGTTTTTTCTGATCCGAGCGCCAATCCTCGCGCTTGGTACAAAGTTTCTAAGCTATTGGAGGCATACGAAAAGAGTGAGTTTGCCAGCAAAGATAGTGTTCTTCTTGCCGCCGTTAGTGGTTGTGTGGGTGTGACTTGGGCAAAATCATTTTTGAAATATTATTTCAAGCAAGAGAAGCCCTTGAAGGCCGCCGAAATTCTGACGGAATTTGACCAGCATCGGGCCAGTTTTCAATTTTGGATCTCTCGTTGCCGTTTGGATTTGGCCAAAAGCTCCATGAAGAATTTGCAAAACCATCTTGAAAAACAATCGAATTTTGATGAGATGACAAAAGCAAAGGAACAGAGGGCGAACGTTGCCGCGTTCCTTTCTCTGCTTCCAGCAGACTTTCGTAAAGAATTCTCGCGTTGGGAAAAGAGCCGAGGCTATTCAAAAGCCAAGACGGGAATAAAAGATGCGATCTGAAAAACCAAAAGGCATTCTAAAGATTGCTCTTCAGCGACACGCAGAAAATTACCCTCTTCATGCCGGTTTGATCGGGTTAATGACGTGGGTCGAAAATGAACGAATTTCCACGTGCTGCGTTGGATACGATCGGGCCGGCCTTCTTTTTCAGTACAACCCAAAGTTTACGGCAGAAATTAAGCTCTCGGAACTCGAGGGTGTGATTCATCATGAAATCAACCACGTGTTACTGGGCCATCTTGATAGCAAGGGGCCTCACGAAAATCCCACTGCTATGATGTTGGCGGAGGAGATTACAGTAAATGAATGGGTCGCAGAGCCATTGCCGGGGCGCCCAATTCTCCTAAGTGATTTTCCAAAACTGAAGCCAAATGAGGACACTCTGACTCGATACGAACTCCTGAAGAAGGAAGATCTCTCATCCTATGAGCATCTTCTCAAAGAGCCCCACTTCCTTGTGCCTCTAGAGGGGCAAGATGCGGACTTCGCAAGAGCATTATTAAAGTCGGAAATCGCTGTAATTTTATCTGGGCCCCAAAGTGAGGCTCTTAATGATCTGCTAAGGCAAGTTTGGGGAGATCAATCGGCAGGGCTTAGTAGGCAGGTTTTGCGTGATAAAAAGCGTGGCACTGTGAATTGGATCTCTGTACTACGCCATTTCGTCGGTAGTTTGAATGCGCCAGCATACTGTGCAACTAGGCCTTCAAGAAGGTTGCCGGAGCTACTGGGCTTGGTTCCTGGCCGCCTAAATCGCCCTGGAAAAATTAGTTTGATGGCAGTTATCGACACGAGTGGCTCGATAGATGAGTTCGAGCTTGCAGCTATTGCCCGCGAACTAAATTCTTTAAAGAATGTAGCTGAAATGCTGATCGTGGAATGCGACGCAGATGTGAAAAGAACATATCGTTTTCAGGGCGGTATCGAGAATGTCCTAGGAGGGGGAGGAACTGATTTTAGGCCAGCCCTTGAAAAAGAGTTTTTAGGAAAGCATCGCCCCGACCTAGTTGTTTATTTCACGGATGGCTATGGAGCCGCGCCAAAACATGCGCCTGCTGTGCCTGTGGTGTGGTGCCTCTCGGCGAATGGCCGAAAGCCTGCGACCTGGGGCCGGGTGATTAAGATGGCCAAATTAGTTGGCGACCCTGTGTGGGCGAACATTTAGAAAAAAAGGCGGCGAAATGAATGCTAAAAAATTGAACATTAAATAAAACAGAATTTAGGAGATGGCAGATGAGCAATAAGACAAAATGAAATTAAATTCCAACTTCTTGTTCTAGACATTGAAGTTTATTCGTTGCATAAAAGTTTACATCATGGTGGACGCAAAAGTTTTTCAAGGAAAAGATGGAGAAGTGTTTGTCCATATTGTTACTTTTGGAAAAAAACTTGAAAATTTGCTTTCTGCGATAGAGTTCAAGCGGATTGGCTCAAATTCGAAGACTGTTGAAAATCATTTTGGTGTTGGGCATATAGTTATGCTTCATTGTGATTCTCTCTTGTGGGGTATGGCCGAAATTACTGGGGCCTATGAATTCAGCTCTACATTGATTTGGTCGGATAGGACTTATCCTCATAGATTTAAAATTGGTAAGATAAAGCTGTTTAGTGATCCCTGTGACCTAGGCTTGGCCAATTTAAAGAGTCGATTGAAAGAGCAATCTGGAATTGGGTGGGCGTATAAGTATATTTTGTCACCAAGGTTCCTTCCATTTGATCTCGCTAAAGACCTTCAAGCTGCCGCAATGGCTTTGCCAGAAATGCCGATTGAGGCATTTAATGAAAAAATCGAGATTGAAATTGAAAAAAAGATCTCTCTTAAGAAGCAGAAAAATATGAAGAAGAATGAAAGGCTTAGTCGAAGCTCAGCTGGGTGATTTTCTTAAGGCGCGGTGCGCATTAACTTAATTCTAGAGTGATCTCCTATTGATGGCAGCATTCGAGAAAACGCTGACACTATGCTGACAGTCACAGGCTACAAACAGATCGCTCAGTATCTCTCGGTATCGTTCGCGTCATTCCCAAGTTGTTGTTTTTGTTTAATTCTGCTGGAAGATCATGCGGTTACAAAGTGGGTTTCTTGCCCCCGCACGCTCCGCCAACTTAAAAAAAACCTCAGCCTTTGGCTGGGGTTTTTTTATTTCTGCTATAGGTCTTGCGGGCAGTTCGAGAAGCCGCCTGCAAAGCGCGCCGGATTTAAACAACTGTGCCAAAAAGCGCACCAATTCCCGCCGTAATTCCCATGGCCAGTGCTCCCCAAAATCCCACGCGGAGGGCGCCTCGCCATGCGCTAGCTCCTCCAACCCGCGCTGCGAGTATTCCCAGTAGTACTAAGAATACTATGGAGGCTGAGGAAACTAGCTCGATGAGATATCGAGGTGGAGAGAGAAGAACTAAGAGTAGCGGCAGGGCTGCTCCCGCAGAAAAAGATCCCGCCGAAGCAAAAGCCGCTTGGATGGGGCGAGCGCTCAAAGTATCGGTGATACCGAGTTCATCTCTGGCGTGACTGCCAAGAGCATCGTGGATCATTAACTGTTCTGCTACTTTTTTGGCGAGCGCTGCTTCGATTCCTCTCCTAACATAGATCTGAGCGAGCTCTTCTGTTTCGAATTCTGTATTAGAAGCAAGCTCCAGTTTTTCCCTAGCCAAATCTGCTTGCTCCGTATCTGCTTGGGAGCTTACGGAAACATATTCACCCGAAGCCATCGACATCGCTCCCGCCGTGAGGCCAGCTATGCCAGTGAGTAATATAGTGTGGGGGGAAGAGTGTGCTGCTGCCACTCCCACAATCAGGCTCGCCGTGGAAACGATGCCATCGTTAGCGCCAAGCACTGCCGCTCGAAGCCAGCCAATTCTTGCAGATCGATGGGCTTCGGGAAGCATGGTTGAATTTGTCATAGTGTAGATCCGATCGCCTGACAATGCGCAATCGCCTGCGGCAAACGATGAATAATATCCATTGCGATTAATCCACTTGCTCCGCCCTGAGCTGCTGCTGCAATGTCTCCTGCCATGCCATGAAGGAAAACGCCTGCCGCAGCCGCGGGGAGTGGTTCGAGATCCTGGGCAACTAGCGCTGCGATCACGCCGCTTAATACATCTCCAGTGCCGCCACTTGCCATACCTGGATTGCCACTAGTATTGGTGTAGAGCGGACTGTGCGTTGTGCTAATCAAAGTATGAAATCCTTTTAGTAAAACCACACAGGCATAATTTTTTACGGCACTCGTGATCGCCTCCACACGGTGCTCCTGTACAAATTCTGTTTTCCAATCGAGGAGTTGGCCCATTTCTCCTGGATGTGGAGTGAGAATCGTGGCGGCCTTTCTGCTCTGAATGCGCGAGGCACCTCGATCTACTTCTTGCGATAAGGCAGTGAGAGCGTCAGCATCCACCACAAGGGGAACGGGGCAGCGAGTGATAAATTCACGTACAAAATAGAAAATCTCTTCGCCGATTCCTAGGCCTGGCCCAAGCACCACCACGCTCGCCTTTTTGGAGAGTGAAAGAGCAGCTTCTAAAGAATCCTTTCCAAATGTACGAGTGCTCGGCGGTACTAATCCCTGCGCCATCACTACGGGGGAAATACGAGCCATAACTGAGGCTGTAATACTAGATGGCACCGCGAGGGAAACGAGGCCCGCTCCCGCTCTGCATGCCGCTTCTGCCACGAGTATCGGAGCTCCTTCGAACCCACGAGAGCCGGCAAGGGCGAGAACGTGTCCGAATGTTCCCTTATTGATATCGCGGCCATTCAAGCGCTTCGGCAGCCAATGCTGCACATCCTCGGCTCGTAGAAAAATCGTATTGCCCATTCTACAGAAACTGCAAGAAAGAGCCCAATCGATTGGTTCGCTATATGCAGGCTAGGCTTTCAAGTAAAAATAACGAGGCATATTTCCTCCTCCAAGAAACTAAAGGACTCCAAACCATGGCCTACCAAAGTATCAATCCAGCCACAGGCAAAACGCTGAAAACTTTCGAAGAACTAAGCGATAAGCAGGTGGAGCAGAAAATTGCCGCTGCCGCTGCATGTTTTCAAGACTGGAAAGCGAAATCCTATGCAGAGCGCGCAGTGGTAGTAAATAAAGTAGCTGCGTTATTGAAAGCCAACCTAGATAAGTTTGCCACGCATGCAACCCAGGAAATGGGAAAATTACGGAAAGAAGCACGCGATGAAGTAAGCTTCAGTGCAGAAATTTTGAGTTACTATGCGAAGAACAGTGAAAAATTTTTGGAACCGGTAAAGCTGAATCCAACCCAAGGAGAAGCGCATATGGAGAGCAGTCCGATTGGCATCATCTTTGGAGTGCAGCCTTGGAATTTTCCTTACTATCAACTAGCGCGCATCGCAGGCCCGCACATCATGGCCGGAAATACCTTACTAGTGAAACATGCTGCTTGTGTTCCCCAATGCTCTATCGAATTTGAAAAACTATGGATCGAGGCCGGTGCTCCCCAAGGGCTTTATACCAATTTGCTAATTACTCATGAACAGTCGGAAAAAATTGTAGATGATCCACGTATAAAAGGAGTGGCACTTACAGGCAGTGTGGCCGCGGGCCGCACGATCTCGGCAAGAGCTGGCAAAAATGTAAAAGTATCTTCGATGGAGCTAGGTGGATCTGATGCCTTCATTGTATTGGAAGATGCTGAGTTAGAGAAAACGGTAGCATGGGCCGTTTGGGGGCGCATGTTCAATGCTGGCCAAACTTGCTGCGCTTCGAAACGCTTCATCGTGGTGGAAGAAATCGCCGATGCATTTCTCGCAAAATTTAAAACAGCGCTCGAGGCTCTTGTAGCAGGGGATCCGATGGAAGAGAAAACAACCCATGGACCACTATCGAGTGAAGCTGCGCTTCAACTTTTACTCAAGCAGGTGGATATGGCCGTGGCAAACGGCGCAAAAGTAGTGCTCGGTGGCAAGCGCTTAGATCGGGATGGCTCCTATATGCAGGCCACTATCTTAACGGATATAAAATCAGATAACCCCGCCTTTCGAGATGAATTTTTTGGTCCCGTTGCAATGTTTTTCCGCGTAAAAGATGAAGCAGAGGCGATCGCCCTTGCGAATAACTCCGACTTTGGTTTGGGCGGATCTGTGTTCACGAAAGATGTAGAGAGAGGCAAACGAGTTGCGAGTGCGGTTGATACGGGGATGATGTTTATCAACAATATCGATTGGGCCGATGCGGAACTGCCCTTTGGTGGGATTAAAAATTCTGGGTATGGACGCGAGCTGGGCAATATGGGTATTCAAGCTTTTGTAAATAAAAAACTGATTCGCATACACGATATGGCAGCGCCGTTGGTCTAGACTATTTTTTTAAAAACGATAGCACTTCGTCTGCCACGATCACGGAGCCCGCGCTTCCCCAATGAGTATCGTTGGGAAGATAAACATCCTTCGCGCCGCTTTGAATCGCATTTTTTAGCGGGAGATCGAGCCTGATCAAATGTAATTTTGGATCTTGAGCTATTTTCTCAACGCTATTGGGCATTCGATCGCTGGGAGCTAAGAAATCAGAGTACGCAGTACTTTTATCCGGAGCAATTATCAAAGCAAAATGAGTAAAAGAGTTGGATTCTACAGCCGCCTGAATCTGTAGAAGACGGCAATCTATCGCCTGCCAATCTGAGGGAGCCCAATCTTTTTTTAGAAAATCACCGTCGGTAAGTAAAATTTCAGAAGAACGGAGATTCGTAAATAGATCCGCTTTCGAAATTGGTAATTTTACGATGGTGCTTGGATCGCGATTTGTGATCTTTCGATAGAGATTTTTCCACAAGTAATCGATGGTTTCTCCCGGTAAGTTATCGTGCCAGCCGGTTTTCGCCGCGCGCTTTTCTGAAACGGGCTCTAGATTTTTGGTCTTTAGCGAAAGCTGTAGTTTGGTTTTTAATTCAGGCTGGGTAGAGGGGCACTCCGATCCGATAGAGAAAAATTTATTTTTCAATTGGCGCTCTACATACTCGAGAATCACGAGTTTCGGCGGGTGACGCGTGAAAGTTTCCTTCTGTAAAAATTCTTCAAGTTTCGGAGGCTCCACATTGAATACTCCGATTTTGGCGTCGATTTTTTGTGCCAGAAAATCTGTCCAAAAACCACCATACTGTGTTTGGCGATCGGGAGAAGTGCGAAGGCTAAAAGAATCGCCTAGGATAATGATATCGTAGCTCCCGCCCTCCACGCCCTCTTCCGCTAGAGAAGCGGTAAACTTTTTTTGTAGACCATTCCAACCGAAATCATTTTCGGAGTAACCACCAACCCTCGTCATATCGCCCTTCAATTCCTGGAGTCTCCAGCCGAAGCTGAGCACTAGCAACGCAAGCAATAGTAGGGGCGAGAGTATGAAAGCGATATACTTACGATGCATAGGGGCTCCTAAAACTGAAAGTATAAAAACTGGCTGATACGAGTCATGTAATAAAGAGAAACTAGGAGCGCGCTGAGAGTGGGAATGGCCCAAAGGAGATTGGCGCGCCAGCACTTTTCCATCACTTCATGTAGGTTCGGTAGAAAGAGTGCGATCGCCATTAGCCCGATAATCCAACGTAAAGCTTCTGGTAGGGTGGCATGCTCACCGAGAGAGATATCGGCGAAGCGGACCCCAAGGCTTGCTAGGCGATCCAGGTGAGTGTGGAGATGGGCGCCAATGGCATTAGGAAGCACGATGCCCTGCATGCCAAACATGGTGCGCAGTATGTGAAGCGCAGTATGCATATCCGCAGCGCGAAAAAATACCCAGGCGATGAGAACAGCGAAAAAGGTGAGAGCCCAAGAAATAAAATGATTGAAGGAGATTTTTAGATACTGAGCGGCATGATTGATCATCAAGTAGCAGCCGTGCAAAAGGCCCCACACTAAGAAGGTCCAACCGGCGCCATGCCAAAGCCCACCGAGAGCCATAGTGATGATGAGATTGGTATAGCGACTCATTTGTCCCTTACGATTTCCTCCCAAGGGAACATAGAGATAATCGCGTAGGAAGCGGGAAAGAGTCATATGCCAGCGCCGCCAAAACTCCACGATGCTTTTCGATTTATAGGGAGAATCAAAGTTGGCAGGCAAATTGATATTGAACATGCGGGAGATGCCAATGGCCATATCGGTATAGCCGGAAAAATCGAAGTAGATTTGCATGGCATAGGCGAGCGCTCCCACCCAAGCAGTAAGAAAGTTTAGCTGGCTCGCATTCGTTTGCGAGAATGCATAATCAGCATAGCGACTAATCGAATCAGCGAGCATCACTTTCTTGAAAAGACCAAAACTAAATATAGTGATACCAGTGGAGATCGATTCGGCTCGAAGCGTATACGTATCTTTGCGAGCAAACTGCGGCATCATCTCTGCGTGGTGCAGGATGGGCCCGGCGATCAAATGGGGAAAATAAGTAACAAATAAGAGATAGTGGGGGAAATAGGCTTCCTCGGCTTTGCCGCGGGCGGTATCTACTAAGAAGGCAATCTGAGTAAAAGTATAAAATGAAATTCCGATCGGCAGAGCGATATTCTGCCACGCGAACTGCATGCCCGTTACGAAGGCAAAGCTATGCACGAAAAAATTAACATACTTAAAGTAGCCAAGCGTAAGAAGGTTTAGGGTAACGGCCAGAGCTAAGAGCGGCTTTGAGTTTGGCCCTTGCTTGCGGAGATGCATCCCAAAAGAATAATTAACAAGAATCGACAATAGTAAAATGGAGGTAAAATGCCAATCCCACCAAGAGTAAAATAGAAGCGAGGCGAGCCCAAGCCAGAGAGCGGCGAGTTTTTGGCTCACACGAGCGATGAAGAAAAAACCGAAAAATGCGATCGGCAAAAAGACAAATAAGAAGGAATAAGAGTTAAACAGCATCTATGATCGTGCAAATCCAAAATACAAACCTAGGATCATGCGACTCCCCACCTTAAAGGCGCGGCTATTATTCACATTTCCTCCTTTACTCTGGCCCACTCGCGGATAAAAAGTAATAGGGCATTCCACTAGCACTTCACTTCGGGAAAGGGCTGTATCGAGAAAGTGGGCATTGAACTCTAAATTAACTCGCGGATCGAGGTAGGGCATAATCCGCTCCAGTGCTTCCCGACGGCAGAGCTTATAAGTAGTGCCCACATCAGTGAATGTGCCTTTACCGAGATGTTTAATCTCTAGCAGCTTGCCCACGAAAAAATTCCCATAGTACATGAAGGTGCTTAGTTGAGTGTGATTGGCGCGGAGTTGCTCCACGATGCGCGTACCATTCACAATGGTGGCGTGAGGAATATAGGCGAGGAATTTATCGATGTCATGGGCACGGAAGGTCATATCGCCTTCGCACAAAAGGATTAGATCTGTATCTTTTCGATTCAAACCCTCTTGGAAGCAGCGGTAAACGCATTGACCGTAGCCAGGCTTTAGTTCATTGAATACGATGGCGCCGGCTTTTTCTGCGGCAGCAAAAGTGCCATCACTGCTATTATTACTCACCACGATCACATTTTTTACAGCAGGATGATTTTTAAAATCCTGTACTGCGGGACCAATGCTCTCCTCATCGTTATAGGCGGTGAGCACAACGGTGAGCTCTCGCGATTTAGGAATTTCATAGGCGACGTTACGCCCCGTTCTTTTGATGGGGTAGAGAATGAAAAGGTCAAAAGCGCAAAGCAGGCCGCCAAAGATGAGCAGAAAACTACTGATGGCCAAGATCGCATTCGGAATGGTGCTGCTTAAGTGAAACGCAGGGAATGCCGTGAACATTTCTAGGAGATGTAAAAATATTCCTGCCAAGAGCAGCGCAAAGCCATAGAGAAAGGGAGTCCAGTTCGTGTGTTTTTTATTCTTATGTAAGGAGATACCATTCTCCACATTTTCCGTTAGTGTTTGGCTCATGGTTTCGTGGACTCCTGCATTCTAGAGGACAAAAATCGTTTAAACGCTATCGCGCAAAGTATGAGTATAGGAATTACCACCTGAATGGCCATAAAATAATATCCACCTTGTTTCATTGTGATCCAGCCTGCATTTCGAAGCACAGAAACTGGCGCACCGTATCTGGAAAAAAGAGGGAGGATGATAAAAAAGAAAAGGCTCCAAGGCCCGTCTAGTAATGCTGCGGCGGACAATGGCATATCAGGGTACCAGGGCCAAAATCGTTTCGAGTTAATAAATAGATAGCTAGTGCTGATTCCAAGGTAGGCACGGGCTAAATCCTTGAACGTTTTTACCTTCATGCTGATCCAAAGAACAAGGAGCACAAAGCCAATATCTACGATGACGGTGGAGATTCTTGCTGGATAGGGTGCCTTCATCACATAGCCGAGGCTTCGCTCTATCCAGTACGAGAGGGTGACTTGGGATTTTTCTCGCATACCGAGCACACCGTCAAAGCAGTGAATTCCCGCCGACCAAAAGGGGAGGTAGAGAACGATGGTGGTGAATGCACAGAGGGCGACGAGAAAAAGTAGTTTTTTGAAAAACGCGGGATTCGGTTTGGAGTTTCGCAAAGTGAATACTGCGAAGGCTGGAAAATAGATGAGCGGCAAAAATTTGCAGAGCACGCCGATCCACAAGGCAAACAAGCTGCGCATCAGCTTGTTTCGGGACGCAAAATAGAGCGCAACGAGTATGAAGAAGATCATCCAGATATCGTTGTGCCCTTCAAACGCGATCTCCACGAGGATGAGCGGATTCCAAAGAAAGGCTAAGGCCAGCCACTTGTATCGGCTTGGATCTAAGATTTTCGCAATTTTTGAAATGAGCCAGGTGCAACCAAAAATCGCCGCGCATACACCTAACTTTAGAACAATGGCGGCCACGCCCACATTCGGAGAAATATGAAACGCGAACCACTCGAATAAACTCCAAATTGGCCCATAGGGCGTGACGCTTGTTACGGGAACCGCGCCGAGTTGAGCGAACTCTGAGGCAATCGGAAATTTAGCAATATCAGCTGCCATGTGAAGATAGGTATTATCTCCAGGAAGATCACTAAAGAATCCAGAGCTGATATAGGACCACAAATCATCGGAAAAAACAGGGCGGCAAAAAATAGCGAAAATGCAGATCAGAAGGGGAACTAGCCAAAGCACTTTTTCTGTAAAGGAATCTTTGAGCGCAAGCTCGATGCCTGTTTTAAAGAGCCAAAAATACAAGCCAAAAATGATGGCGGTTATGATCGCGTAGCTCAGGATCATCATTCTTTCGAAACTAAGCTCATTCACACCTGGGAGTACAAGGAACTCCTTTTGCACAAAATAGACAACAATATAAAGCGCGAGACTGAGGAGCGCCGCAAGGCTTGATTTACTGAAAAGCTTGGTCATGATTTGTCTAGGGCCACATGCTAAACGGCGAAGTGTAAAACCCCAGTTCCTTATTTATAGTGCCTATGATGAGGCAGTGAAAGTGGAAAGGCAAGGGCATCTGAGGCTTCCGCCTGTATAGGCAGATTTTTAAAGAAATAGGCTCGTGTAGCCGATCCGATAGGTGGTGAAACTTTTATTAATCCTATTATTGCAGTTAACTTGCTTCGTTGCTTTTGCAGCCGATGACAAAGCCTGCGTAGATGTATCCTCTATGCAGCGTGGCTTCCCGCAACAAGCTACCCTGAATGCAGCCCAAAAAAAACTCCAACTAGAGATGGAAAAACCATTTACTGGCCTCACTGCAATTCAAGTTCGCAGGGCGGAGCAGATCACTACCTATTTTGAAAATGGCACCGTAGATTTTAAGTATGACTATATAGAAAACTTGAAGGATGGCCGTGGATTTACCGCTGGTCGAGTGGGGTTTTGTACAGGAACAGGTGATTTAGTCCAAGTTGTGAATCGATTTTGCAGCCGGGTGAAGACGCCCATCGACAAAATCTGTACGTACTTGCCACGGCTAAATCAGATAAACGCACAGTTTCTCAAAACGAAAGATCCAAATCCGGATGTATCTGGCCTAGATGGGTTTGAAGCTGCGTGGGAAGCCGCCGCGAGTAATGTAGCGTTTCGTCAGGCACAGGATGAGCTTGTAAATGAGTTGTATTTGTTTCCAGCTTTGGATCATGCCAAAAAAATTGGAATACGTTCGCCGCTAGGAAAGGCGATCTTGTATGACACGATGATAATGCATGGCGATGAGGCAATCGGAGCATCTGCTAAGGATGGAACTTCCGCTTTGATCAAGCGAACGAATGAGATTTTGAAGTTTAATGGTAAAAATGAAACCGAATGGCTGAAAAAATTTCTCGATGTTCGCCGTGCGGATTTACAAAATCCCTTTAATCACGCCACGCAAGAAGAGTGGAGCCCCAATGTGTGGCGAGTGGATGAGCTGCGAAAGCTATTCGATTACGATGTAGACCTAGATAAGCCTGCAATACTACATGCTCCTGTAGTTCCAGGCACAGCCGCACCAGTTCGGCCGCACAACACAACCGATTAATTTTGCTCTTGTTGGCTGGAGTCGATCTGTCTATAGTGCCTCCATGGCAACCGATGTGATTACAAAAGATGCGGCTCATCTCGCGATTGTGGAGGAGGTGATTGGCAGCGTGGCCCATGCGGCTCATCTGCCATTCACAGGACATTTACTCTCCCTCAATGAGGGAGCCTTTTTGTGTCACGGCTGCATCCACTCCTCAGATCGTCGCTCTGGGGCATTGGCCTGCTATGAAATTGCAGGGGTAGCTGCAACCATTAAAAGTTTAGCACCCACAAATAGAAAATTAGGCCCGATGCTTGCGATATTGATGCAAGGTTTGCTTTTTTCTACGGGAATAGTTTTGTTTGGCCGCAAAAGAATTGGCCAGTTCTTTGGGATGCTGCTTTTATCCACCTGGGCTTTTATTCATCCTTTTTTAGGTTTGCTCGTGGCCTTTGGCCCAACGCAACTAAAAAAAGTAATATCGTATTATCTACAAAAATTGCACTTGGATTATCATTTCGCAGGCCTTGCGGTGCTCTCTGCCATTTTCGTTTTGTTCGCCTTAAAACTAGGGGTGAGCCTATTCATTGTGCGCTACCTCAATCGTGAGAATGAAGAAAAGTGGGAGGAGTGGCAAACAAAGTGGACAGCGCGAGCCAATCTATTGAAGCCCAAAAAGAAAAGCGAGCATGAGTTAACTCCTCTGCGTGGCACACTGAGGGATTTGCGTAGCCCTCTTTTTCTTTTATCCTTTGCACTCACTTGGATTTTTCTCTTGGTGCAAAAAGAATCCTGGTCGGAGTTTGTTTGGTTGGCTTTGCGGCCACTAGGAGTTGCATTTTTATTTTTGTATCTACTACGTTCGCCCACCATCTTGCGTGTTTTTTCGCACGCTTCCGAGCGAGTTGGCGTGTTAAAGCCAATCCATCGACGCTTGCTTCTTGTTCGTCATTATTGGGAAACACGGAAAAATTTATAATAAAATCCGCCTTGAATAGATGCCTGCTTCCCTTCAATATATCAATATTGATTTATAAATACAGGGAGTGTGCATGGCAGGTCTATTTTCTTTTCTAGATCGTGAAAATTCAGTAGCTGGTCCTAATTTTAATCGTTGGTTGGTTCCACCGGCAGCGCTCTCGATCCATCTTGCCATCGGGCAAGCCTATGCATTCAGCGTATTTAATTTGCCTCTCACAAAATTGATCGGAATTAGCCAAGCCGCTCCCGATGATTGGAAACTCACCACAATTGGTTGGATTTTTAGTATTGCGATTGTCTTTTTAGGTCTATCCGCTGCCTTCTTAGGTGCCTGGCTGGAAAGAGTAGGTCCGCGCAAGGCGATGTTTCTTTCGGCCGTTTTTTTCTCCGGCGGATTTATAGTTGCTTCCTTGGGAGTGACTCTTCATCAAATATGGTTAGTTTATCTTGGCTATGGAGTGCTCGGCGGTACGGGGCTTGGGATTGGCTATATCTCGCCAGTAAAAACTCTAATGAATTGGTTTCCTGATCGGCCTGGGATGGCCACGGGGATGGCGATTATGGGCTTTGGTGGTGGCGCAATGGTGGGCGCACCACTTGCAGTGGCCTTAATGAATCACTTTAAAACGGCTAGCTCTGCGGGAGTGGCTGAAACCTTCCTTACAATGGGTATTATATACTTTTTGTTTATGATGTTTGGTGTATTTAATGTGCGCGTGATTCCTGATGGCTGGAAGCCGAAGGGTTATCAACCCCCACAGGTGGCTCAGAAATTGGTGACAACGGCAAATGTGTCGGCTGATAATGCGATTAAAACGCCTCAATTCTGGCTGCTCTGGGCAGTATTGTTTTTGAACGTCACCGCAGGAATTGGAGTACTTGGGCAAGCCTCTGCGATGATCCAGGAAATGTTTCAAGGCAAGGTAACGGAGGCTGCTGCTGGCGGCTTTGTTGGTCTCCTGAGTATTTTTAACATGGGCGGACGCTTCGTCTGGTCGTCGCTCTCCGATGTTTTCGGAAGAAAAACAACATATCTTATTTACTTCACCTTGGGCGCTATCCTCTATTCATTAATTCCCTCGATTGGCAGAATGGGAAGCGTCGGCTTCTTCGTGGCTGGCTATGCGATTATATTGAGCATGTATGGTGGTGGATTTGCCACGATTCCCGCCTATTTGCGGGATCTTTTCGGCACGCAGCAAGTGGGAGCAATTCATGGTCGTTTGCTCACGGCATGGTCTGCCGCTGGCGTTGCTGGCCCTGTATTGGTGAACTATATTCGTGAATATGAAATTAGCCAGGGTGTGGCGAAGGCCGAAGCCTACTCGGTTACTATGTATTTAATGGCGGCACTTTTAGTGCTCGGCTTCATTGCAAATCTTTCGGTGAAAGCCGTAGACGCAAAATGGCATATCAAGGCAGCGAAGTAGGGAGACGCTTATGAAGAATCAAACGATAAGATTGGTAATCTCTTGGCTTTGGGCTGGTATTCCCTTGGCATGGGGCATCTCCCAAACAATTATAAAAGCTTCCGCTCTATTTAAGTAATTCAGCGTGGGCGGCAGCCTCTCGCGGAGAATTAATATTCTCTAAAATTTTTTCTTCGAGGGGGAGAATAGAAAATACTCCACGTTCCTCTAGCGCGCGTTTCGGGCTCTTCGATCCGGCAAGAAACTGAATGTGGAAATATTGTAGATCTGCTGTGGACCAAATGGAAAATAGCGGTTCTATAGTGCCATCTTCGTGGCGATAGCAGACTGATTTTTTTTGATCTGCATAAGTTTGTAGCAGTTTTTCGATCGCCGATTTTGAAGCAAAGGGAAAATCACAAGCCAGCACAAGCCAATTTACTTCGGGATGAGCAAGGTGGGCGCTCAGGATTCCTACACCCGGACCCCCTATGAGTTCTTCCCGGTCGAAGATTATTTTGCCAGTAAAGAGGCTCTCTGAGGGAGGCTGTTCGGCACGGCAGGAGAGAAAACTTCCCAAACCGCTGCTTTCCAGCAATTGAACTAGTTTTACTCGCTGAGGTTCTCGAGAGAGCTTTGGATATACTAGTTGGGATTTATCTTCGCCCATTCGCCTGCTAAGACCTCCCGCAAGCACTAATCCCTGCACTTTAGTTGTTGGCAAAGCTGGTCTCGCAGGGTTTTAAGCTCACTTCAATGCGCTTATAGGCGGGTGTATTGCTACGTTCTGCTACGCTTTCGATCGGCACCAGGATATTGCCTTCCGGATAATAAATCGCTACACATTGCCTTGGAATCTCATAGGGCACCACCATAAAGTGTGGCGCGATTCGTGTTTCACTTTTGAAATGACTCGTAATATCCACCAAGGTATTTTCCGCAAAGTTATTCGCCTTGATATCTTCTGGATTCATGAGGATCACACGCCGGCCCTTTTTTACTCCGCGGTAGCGATCATCCAAGCCATAGATCGTGGTATTAAATTGATCATGGCTGCGAATGGTCATCAGCATAAACTTGCCCGCGGGCATGATGGTGCTTGTGATGGAGTGAACTTTGAACAAGGCCTTATGTTCCGCATTATCAAAGCTACGCGTATCTCTTGGAGGGTTGGGAAGGTAGAATCCGCCGGGCTGTCTCACTCGAATATTAAAGCTATCGAAGCCTCTCACCACGCGAGCGATATGATCGCGAATATGATCATAATTCTCCTCAAGCTTTTCCCAGTTCACGAGTTTCTGCCTGGCAGGATCTTTTTGAAATACGGCTCTAGCTAAGCCGCATATGATCGCAACTTCGCTTTTGAGAAAGGGCGAGCCCGCTTTTAGGTTGCCGCGCGAAGCATGAACTACACCCATGGAATCTTCTACGCTCACGAATTGAGAGCCAGATTTTTGCAGATCGATTTCAGTGCGACCAAGGCAGGGAAGAATGAGGGCCGTTTCGCCAGTAACGAGGTGGGCGCGATTGAGTTTCGTAGAAACGTGTACGGTAAGTTTACAGTTTCTCAAAGCCTGCGCTGTAAATTCTGAATCTGGAGTGGCCGACATAAAATTCCCACCCAGACCAAAGAACACTTTTACTTTCCCCGAGTGCATCGCCTTTAGGCTGTCTACAGTGTCGAAGCCATGCTCCCGCGGCGTTTGCATCCCAAATTCCTTATCCAAAGCATGGAGAAACCACTCTGGCATTTTTTCGAAAATACCCATCGTGCGATCGCCTTGCACATTGCTGTGACCTCTCACTGGGCAAGGGCCAGCACCTGGCCTACCAATATTTCCACGCAGCAGAAGGAGATTCATATATTCCTGAATATTGGCAACACCATTTTTATGTTGCGTGAGACCCATGGCCCAGCAAGCAATCGTATTTTTCGCCTTCGCCAGAATTTCCGCCGCCTCTCGAATGAGTTCACGAGAGATGCCACTCTCTTTCACAATTGCATCCCAATCTTCTTGTTCAAGATCAGCGGCAAAAACATCGAACCCTAGCGTGAGATCTTTGATGAAGCTTAGATCGAGCACGGAGCCCACTCCGCTAGCAGATTCCATCGCAAGCATCTCTTTCATGATCCCTTTGATCAGCGCCACATCGCCATTGATGCGCACGGGAAGATGAAGGCAAGCGATAGGAGTGCCCTTGCCAAGCCAGCCACTTACTTCTTGGGGGTTTTTGAAGTTCATCATGCCCGGTTCGTGCAAGGGATTTATGCTGATAATCTTACAGCCGTTCCGCGAAGCCTTTTGCAAGGCAGAAAGCATGCGCGGATGATTGGTGCCGGGATTTTGCCCAGCCACGATGATGCAATCCGCGTGATTAAAATCTTCTAGCTTTACGGTGCCCTTGCCGATGCCGATCTGTTCGTTCAAAGCCGTGCCGCTAGATTCATGACACATATTTGAACAATCGGGCAGGTTATTGGTGCCGAACAGGCGCACGAATAATTGATAGAGGAAGGCTGCCTCATTACTTGTTCTACCCGAGGTATAAAAGGTGGCTTCATGGGGTGATTGAAGTGAATTCAAGTGTTCGGCAATGAGGGAAAAAGCATTATCCCAAGAAATCTCTTCATAGTGAGTGGCGCCCGGCTTTTTCAGCATAGGGTGAGTGAGCCGACCATTTTTCCCTAGCACAAAATCACTTTGCTCGGAGAGTGCTACAAGCGAATGCTTAGCAAAGAAATCGGGCGTAACTCGTAGAGTAGTTGCTTCATCGGCCACGGCTTTAGCACCATTTTCGCAAAATTCTGCAAGCGCGCGGCGATCATCTGGGTCGGGCCAAGCGCAGGAGGGGCAATCAAAGCCATCCTTTTGGTTCATGTTCAACAGCGCGATATTCGCTCGCACAAATCCCATCTCTGAAAAGGCATGTTTCATGGCATTGAATACGGCCTTAGGGCCCGCAACTGCAGTAACTGGCGCTGAAATTTCTGCTGCCTTTTCTTCTACGGGAGTCTCGATCAGGGGGGAGTTTTTATTTTTATTGGTCATAGATCACCCGCAGTGGCCTTTATGTGCGTTTGGATTGGCGAAGAGTTCTGATTCGTCTTCTTTTTCGTTTTCTCTTGGTTTCAGACACTGAAAATCTTTTTCAATCAGTATGAATAGTTTTGTTTCCGCTTCGCCAGCAATGGCTTGATCGTGTTTCAAAGCCACTTGATCTGAATTTGCCCAATCGAAGGCAATGACTTCTGGGCAGCTAACAACTAAGCTATTGTTCTTATACTCTGCTGTAATCGAAGCGATAGATTTGGTAGGCATAAAAACATATTCAAAACTTTCTGTGCCAAGGAAGCGAGTTTTTTCTCGCACGGCTTTGCCTTCGCTAATCGCTTTCACTTCCTTTTGACTAAGACGGATGCGCACGGAATCGCCGCGAATTCTGAGTTTCATTTTTGTATCCTTTCGGCTCCACAGTAGATATTAAATCGTTGATCGCGTAAGAAACCCACTAAGGTCATATTGGATTCTTTGGCAAGTTCCACCGCAAGACTAGATGGCGCTCCAACGGCAGCAAAAAAATGAATTCCTGCCATTGCGGCTTTCTGCACGAGTTCAAAGCTGGCGCGTCCGCTCACGAGCAAAAGATGATGGTGGAGGGGAAGCTCATTTTTCATAAAAAAGTGACCCACGAGTTTATCGAGAGCATTGTGTCTGCCCACATCTTCACGAAGCACTAATAAATTTCCGCTCGTATCAAACACAGCGCACGCATGCAAGCCACCGGTTGAATCAAAAATTCCCTGCTGTTCACGAAGTGTTTTAGGTAGCTGGTGAATCAATCCAATCGAAACACTAAGATGATTTTGACTGGAATTAAAATCGCTCTGCACACGCAAAGCTTCAATCGAAGATTTTCCACAAACACCACAACTAGAGCTTGTGTAGAAGTGTCGCTCCAGTTTTTTTAAGTCAAACGCAATGCCAGGCTTGATATCCACGCGAACTACATTTTTGGAAGGTCCGCAAAATTCTACTTTTTCAAGGTCGCCATTGTTGCGAAGAATTCCTTCTGTAACAAGGAAGCCTACCGCTAATTCGAAATCATTGCCTGGGGTGCGCATCGTGATGGAGATGCTTCTGCGCGTTCGGGCAGTTTTGGGTCCATATTCAATTCGAATTTCTAGGGGCTCTTCGACGGCGAGGAAATCGTGTTGGGTTTTAATGTCGAGAGCGCCATCGAGAGATCGAACTCGTTCAATCTCTAGGCTAGATGTGCTAGGGCGTTCAACAGCAATTTCCATGCTCCTAGACTAAGCCAGTTTAGGAGCAAAGAGAATGAAAAAACGAGGGCAACAAAATGTGATTTTGTTCTTTTCCGAACACGGCCCTAAATGGTAAAAAATGAAGTGCCCAGCATTAGAGAGCGCTTACAATTTTTTTTCAAAACAGTAGATTTGCCTTTCGGTCTTCTTTTTGTATTTGTCCTTCTCAATTTTCTCGATGTGAGGCCCGGCCTTACGAACGAAAATTCGCGCCTGGCCCTTTTGCGCGCCATGAGAGTGGATCATTCCTTCCAAATTGATAAGTATAAGGGATGGAGTGGCGATTGGTCGCTGGCACCGAACCGGCATTACTATTCCAATAAAGCACCGGGTCCTGCACTCCTTGCATTCCCTTTATTTTTGCCACTCGATGCCTTAGACGTGAAACTGAATACAGGTAATCCAGGCGCCTTGCCTAGCCCTGTATCCAAGGCTCTACTTTGCCTGTTTACGCAGATTTTACCCTTCGGCTTTTTGGCGCTCCTCGCCTTGCGCTGGATGAAAGGCCAGGGAGTCTCCGAGGAGGCGAGGCTCTATACGGCTGTGGCTTTACTATTCGGAAATACTGTTTCCCTGTTGATGAATGTGTTTTTTGGGCATGCCGTTGCCGCTTGTTTATTTTTGGCAAGCATACTCGCTCTTGTGCACCGGAGATATTTTCTTCTTGGATTGTTTTTTGGTCTGAGTTTGCTCAGTGATTATTCCAGCTTCTTTGCGATTCCCGCTCTGCTCCTTGGATTTTATTTTCAGCGAGTGGATCGCAAGGCGATTGCTCGGCTCGCGCTCGGTGGATTGCTGCCGCTTTGCCTTTGGTGTTGGTATCACTACAGCGCATTCGGTGGGATTTTTCGTCTGCCGCTTGCTTACATAAATCCTCTTTATAACGACAATAAAAGCGGAGCGGCTTGGGGTATTTTTGGTCTGCCGGATGCGATTATTGTTTTACGCCTTTTATTTGGTCCTGAACGAGGACTACTATTTACTCAGGCTTGGGTATTCTTCTCTCTCGTCGGAATCTTTTTCTTACCGAAAGGAAGCGTAGGCAAAAAAATTGGAAGTATTGCGCTTGTTACTCTTCTTGGTCTGCTTTGGATGAATTCTTCTTTTAATGGTTGGCACGGAGGTTGGTGCGCGGGGCCGAGATATTTATCGATTGCCTTTCCCTTGCTCGCCATACTCGCGGGCTTCGTGTTCGATCGTGCTAATGCTTTTTTTCGTAGTATTGCTAATGTGGCCCTCGGCGTTGCGATATTTTTGCGCGCACTGGTATTTAGTTTTGGCGCGATAGAAAGTATGCCCAATATCTGGCTGCACTATTTTCACTATCTTTGTGAGGCGAATTTGCAAGATAGCTTTAGGATTCTGGCGTTCCTTGTGCTCTTGGCGATGGCGATACGCCGTAAGAAAGTGGATACCACTGCTACTGGTAAAGTGGACCTGTCTATATTACCCTAGTTTACTATATGAATATGAAATCGAAGTCAGTATTGCGAATAGGAATTTTGGGTCTTGGTAAAATGGGCGAAGCGCTGGTGCAAGGGATTCAAGCTTCCGCCAAGAAAAGCTCCTATAGTTTGGCGGCCACCACCCGAAGTGCAAACACTGCCACGGAAGCGACGAAACGCCTGGGGATTCCCTGTTATTGTGATAACCAAAAACTGAGTAAAGAATCGGATATTTTGATTCTCGCCGTGAAGCCGCAGCAGGCAAAGGCCGTGCTGCAAGAAATTCAGGGCAGCTTAGCCGAATCAAAAACAATAATTTCTATTTGTGCCTCGTTAACTACGGAAGAATTGAGAGAATGGAGTGGGGGTCGCGCCTCAGTGATTCGAGCCATGCCGAATACGCCCGCCCTCGTTGGTGAGGGAATGACGGTATTGTGTGCTGCAAGAGGCGCAGCGAAAGAATCACTTGCGATTGCCGAGGAGCTGATGGCTTGTGTAGGACGTGTGAGCTTACTCGATGAATCCCTCATGGATGCAGCCACGGGCTTAAGTGGCTGTGGCCCGGCCTTTATTTATTTGGTGATCGAAGCCCTGAGTGAGGCGGGGGTGAAAGTGGGGCTTTCCAGAAAAACCTCCACTCTTCTTGCGGCACAAACATTATTGGGCTCTGCAAAAATGGTTTTAGACCGCGATGTTCATCCAGCGCAATTGAAGGATGAAGTAACCACCCCCGCTGGCTGCACGATTGATGGTTTGATGGCGCTAGAGGAGGGAAAGCTAAGAGTTACTCTCATCAAGGCCGTGCTCGCCTCTACGAAGCGAAGCAAAAGCTTGCGAGAATCCAAATAACAATTTTAGATGCCTACGCTTCGAGCAATGGCAACCATCGCGATTAGTAGAAAAACCACGCCTGTTTTCAAAAGTGTGATTGCGAAAATATCTCGGTAGGATTCTCTATGTGTGAGGCCTGTTATAGCAAAGAGAGTGATCACTGCACCATTGTGCGGCAGGGTATCCATTCCACCAGAGGCCATCGCTGCCACGCGATGAAGTAGTTCTGGGCTCGTGTTGGTTCGCTGCGCCCATTCCAAATATTGTTTGCCGAAAGTATCGAGAGCGATACTCATGCCGCCGGAGGCAGAGCCGGTAACGCCGGAAAGTACATTCACCGTAACGGCCTCCGAGAAGAGTGGATTTCCGCCAAACTGGATGCCCATCATGCTGGAGGCAATGCTTTTGAATCCATCTAGACCTTTGATCACATTACCAAAGCCCACTTCGGAGGCGGTATTCATGATGGCAAGCAGCGAGCCAGTGGTTCCTAAACTAATTGTGTTTGCATATTTACCGCTCATTCTCTCGAGGTTAAGCAAAAATGTTAGGGCCGTACCCGCGGCCAGGGCGATGATCAAAGCCCAATTATTCATGGAGCCTTTGAGGGAATTGGGATCCATTTTATAGGGGGCTTGAGTGGCCCAGGAAGAAATGTCCATATGAGGGAAAATGATTTTCTGCAAAGTTAGGGTGATTGCGAGCACAGAGAATAAGGGAAGTGCAGCGATTAGTGGATGTGGGAGAGATCGAGCGTTCGTAGCTACCGCAGCGGCTTGACTCCCAAACCCTTCCCCTTTTTCTTGAGCGGCTTTTCTTCTTCGCTCTAAGTAAAGCATCCCGAAACTAAATACGAGCACAGCACCAGCGCTGCCGAAAATCGGCGCAGCATATAGGTCTGTGTTAAAAAATTTCATGGGGATCGAATTTTGAATCTGCGGTGTGCCAGGAAGGGCGTCCATGGTGAAGGTGAATGCGCCCAAGGCAATCGTGGCCGGAAGTAGGCGCTTAGGGATATTGGCGTCTTGAAAGAGCGAAGAGGCGAAGGGGTATACTGCGAAGGCCACTACGAAGAGGCTAACTCCGCCATAGGTGAGAATGGCACAGGAAAGCACCACGGCGAGCATCGCATGGCGGGTGCCTAATTTTTTGGTGATAGCGTGCGCGATGGATTCTGCAGAGCCTGATTGCTCCATGGCCTTGCCAAATACGGCGCCGAGTAGAAAAAAGGGGAAGTAGACTTTTACATAACCGGCCAATTGGGGCAGGAAAAGCTCTGTATAGGTGGGCAGGGGAGAGAGTCCGGCGATGGATGCCGCTAGCAGGGCAAAAACGGGGGCGAAAAAGATAACGGAAAAGCCCCGATAGGCCATGAACATTAAAAGACCAAGACTCAATATAATTCCTAGGCTACCTATCATGAAGCATTCCTCAATTTTCTTTGTGTGCAGTTATCATGGATGGCTTTCTAGAGGCCATATCAAATTTTCATGGTGCCTCTTTAAGGGCATTTGAGGGCCTTCTTGGCTGCTTCTTCTTACAGCAACATACAAATGACACGCCTTTCCTGCAAAAGTTACATGAATTATTTTTGAAAACACTAAAGAAAGTATTCACATTCAATTTTTGCTGTGATTCGATAAACAGGTTCAGTTTGTGGGTGGATTTTTTTCTTACGGGGGAGTACAGAAATGAAAAATGGAATTTTGAATCATTTGCAGCAAATTAGCCTCATCGCCTTGATGGGGATTAGCGTAACCATATCTGCTAAAGCAGAGTCTTTCGGTTTTGATGTCAACGAGATCGTGGGCGGAACCACGGTGAAATCCAGTGATCCAGTGGCGGCATCCACCGTGCTACTTTTGGCTAAGCCAAGCAGCGGTGAGTATCTTTGCACGGGCTCTTTGATTGCTCAGGATATTATCGTAACCGCAGCTCATTGCGTTGCCGCTGCAGCGAGTGAGATTCAAATTGTATTCGGTCTTAGCATCGATGGAAATTCTTGGAATCCAACCAGTTCAGATGTTGTGATGCCGATCACAGGCTACCTGGCGAACCCCCACTACCAAGGTGAAAACTTCCAAGGGAATGACATGGGCGATATCGCAATCATTCATATTAACCGCCCATTGCCAGCAGGCTTTCGTCCTGCAGTGGTGCTCCCAAGTAGCATTAGCCTTTCTCCTGGAGAGCCTACTCTGCTAGCCGGATACGGAATCACAAGTGGAATTACTCAGAAGGGGGCGGGCACTCTTCGTCAGGTAACTGTGCCGATTCTTGATAGTGTTGGTTCTACGGAAGAATCGATCGATGAATCGCATCGTAAAGGTTCTTGCAGCGGGGATTCGGGCGGTCCTGCTTTCGTTCAATCCGGCGGCCAGCTCTACCTTTGGGGTGTAACCAGCCGTGGTGACCAAAATTGTCAGCAAGAAGGTATCTATACTCGTATCAATACCTACAGTGCTTGGATTAACCAGGCTGCTGCGCAACTTCGTAGATAGTATCAAGTTTCCTTGGCGCTACCGGATATTCCGGTGGCGCCTTTTTTTTTGAACTCAGCCAAATTTTTTCTGACTGTTTACTTATGAAAGAATTGTGAATAGAGTTTTCATGGAGAGTAAAATCCATGAGCCAAGAGAGAAAATTTCTTCACGATATAGCCACCCCCATCACGATTATCAAGCTTACCTTGCGCAAGGTGATCGATGAAATGGGGAAGGGAAATGCGGATCTAGCGCAGCATATGGATCGTCTCGCAAAAGTGGAAAAGGCTGTGGATCGTCTTGAAGAGCTGCACGCCTCCCATAAACTTGAAATCAGTAAAGAGTAGCGAGAAGATCAATTACTAAGTATCTTCTGAAGCCGTGTGAATGAGGCTTTCCTGGCGCTAATTTTGTTAAGCCCTTGTTAAAACTAGAATATCTATTTACTCTATATATATGAGTGCGGATTCAGGAAGAACCGTATACTTGGCACCCGATCGGCATGCCAATTCAGAAGAGCAAGGCTTTGATCTCAAAGAGGTCATTCGCTTTATCATTAGGCATCACCGTCTATTTTTTATCCTATTATTTGTAAGCTGCTCAACCGTTGCACTGCTTCACCATAAATATCCTTTATTTAGGGCGAAAGCCACCATTGTGTTGGAAACAAATGATTCGCAGATTCAAATGATTAATCAGCGCATTCAGGGTGCGCAGCTATCGGCGCCTGAGGATGAATCGGATCGCTATATCCGCTCGCTGCAGAACTATGATTTTTTTCTCGCAGTGGCAAAAGAGATGAAGCGGGTGGGAATTCCGCCTGAAATGGTTCATCAGATGAATCAGCCGAGGGATATATTTTCTTGGATAAAGGCAAAGCTGCTTCATAAAGGCGCCCCGTTTAATCCCAACTCTCCTGATATCGCCTTTGGAGATGCGATCGAAAGTTGGACCAAATTTAATAAGGTGGGCACCTCCTCGATCGAAGTTGAATTTGTCACGATGGATAAAGAGTTTTCTCGTTCTACCGCAGATTTTATTGCCAATCAGGCGGTGAATTGGATTTCAAATATAGAATTGAAAAAGATCAACGATGCCATTGCCTATATTAAGGGGCGCATTGAAGAAAGCGAGCACAATATCCGCGAGATGGAGAATCAAATGACTCTCTTCAAGCAGAATAATCGCGTGCTTAGCATGGAGCGCAACGGAAAAACCGAGGGTGGCCAAACGCTGGAGCGTGAGTTTGAGATGGCCACCATCATGTATTCGCAAAATGAAAAGATGATTCGTGAGATACGTCATCATTTGGAAAAGCAGCAAGCCCAGGCCGAAGAGTATTCTAAAGAGAATGGCGTGCAAGCCAACTTCAAGTTTAAAACGGAATATTCTCAGCAGCTCGCAGAGAAGGAACGGGAGAATAGAGAGTTAGAAGCGCGAATTTCCACGATCCAACATCAAATTGATGGTGAGTTCGGAGCGAGAGTGGTGGGGCTAGAAGAAGACATGTATGAATATCGCCACCGCTTTGAACTTGAATACGGACTTTTTGAGAACTTAAAAAAAGAGATGTTCAAGGCTGAAATGGAACGCGTTTCCATGCAGAACAAAGTGCAAAACCTGCAAAAGGCAGAATATTCCGAAGTGATGCGCACGGTGAGTTTAACGAAAAAACTCCTCATCGCCCTGATTGCCTCACTCGCGGTGGGTTGTGTAATTGCCTATCTCTCGGAAATGCTCTGGCCGACAGTGAAAAATCGTAACGATCTGGATAATCTCGGCTTCCAATTTTTGGGAAGTATTCCGGATCTTTCCTATTCTATTCGCTTGAAATCGAGCAATACCTATCACAAGTTCAGTGGCAAGACGGGTAGGATCTTGCGTTTCGAAAAAGACTCGATGCAGGTTACAGCCTTCTACAAAATTAGAACGAAAATTCTCTATCAATTGGAACAACAAAAGTTGGATAAGGCTGTTATAGCTCTTGTTAGCGCGAGTTCTGCAGAGGGAAAAACTTTTTCTTCCACCAATTTGGCTGCAGCCATGGCAAGTCTTGGTAAGAAAGTATTGTTTATCGATGCGGATATTCGTCGTGGTGGTGCTTCGCAGCTCTTCAGCGCCCATAAATTGCACGGTCTAACCGAGGTATTGCAGCGCCCAGAAATGTTTGGCCAACTTCTGTTGCCTGAAATGATTCCGAACCTAGATGTTTTACCTGCTGGAGAGTGGACCGTGAATCCCACTGAGCTCTTGGCAAGCAAGGGCTTTCAGGAATTGATCACGAAATTGAAAGTGCTCTACGACTATATTGTGATCGATACTTCTCCCTTGCTCGTGGCTAGTGATTCCTCTTTTGTGGAACGTGTAGCGGATATGGTGATATTTGTGGCTAGCTTTAATAAAACTCAGCAGGAAGCGATGGCGCGAGCTTGCGATAGCTTACTCGAATTTTCTGCGCGTCAGCAGAAGTTCTATTCCATACTGAATAAGGTGAATTCTCGTTACGATAGCCTTGTCATGATGCCCTATCGCGATTACTATGGTTATGGTGAGAGATCAAAAGATAATAAAAACGCTTAGTTTCATTTTGCTGGCAGCGATGCTGCTTCCTGATTTTGCCTTTGCTTCCGAAAAAACGTTGGGTAATACCATCGCGGAAGAATTGAAGTCGAAGCTAGACACTTCCGTTTCTGAATATTATTTTCGCACCGATCGCGACGATCTTTTGATGCCCGTTTATGTGCTGGGATCTGTGAGTAAACCTGGGATTTACCATGTTCCTATTCACACAGATTTGATCACGCTCTTGGCGATTACGGGTGGCGCTACAGCAACGGCCGATCTCACGGATATTAATGTTAAGAATCAAGACGCAAAATCTGTATCCACCATCGATCTAGAAAAAGAGATTGCCGAGAAAAATGCTCGCGCCATCAGTTTGCGCGGAAACGATGTGATTTTCATTCAAGAAAAGAAGCCTTTCTTTAGTGCAGGCTTCGTTACAGGTCTTACGATTTTTGGCACCATTCTTGGCACCGTGCTCACGTATTACTTTGTTCGACAACAGGTTAGAACCAATTAAAATTCTATTCGTTGCCAATACTGGCTGGTATCTCTTTAATTTTCGTTTGGCCTTTGCGGAGTACTTAAGGGCACGCGGTCATGAAGTACTCTTTGTGTCTCCGCGAGATGAGTACTTTCCGAAATTGGAATCAGCAGGTTTTCGAGTGATCGATTGGCCTTTGGGTCGAAAGAGCTTAAATCCCATTTCCGAATTCCGGGCGCTCCTCTTGCTGCTACGAATCTACAAAGAGGAAAAACCGGATCTTTGTCATCACTTCACGATTAAATGCGTTCTTTATGGCTCTTTGGCTGCCATGATTTCGCATACACGACGGGTGATCAATTCTGTCACGGGGCTAGGGCATTTTTTTCTCTCTGATCGTTTCGTGATTCGTGTGCTGCGAGCGCCCATCTTTTTTCTCTATCGCTTTTTGGCGAATCGCCGGGGCACTCGTTATATTTTTCAGAACCTGGAAGACCAAAACCTATTTGAGCAGTTAGGCTTAGTACCGAGGGAAATTTGCCGTCTGGTGCGAGGCTCGGGGATTGATTTACAGTATTTTTCAAGAACGCCGCTACCGCAATCACGACGAATTCTGTTTGCCTCTCGCATGCTAAAAGAAAAGGGCATTTACGAATTAATTGAGGCGGTTTCGCTCGCGCAAAGGGAAGAAAAGTTCGCCATGATTTTTGCGGGCTCTGTGGACGAAGGGAACCCATCCGCCATATCTAGGCAGGAGCTCGATGCATGGCAAAGTGATGGGCTCATTGTGTATCTTGGCCACCTACCTTCTATACGGGAAGAGATCGAAAAAGCAGATATAGTGGTGCTGCCTTCCTACCGAGAGGGTTTACCAAGAATTCTATTGGAGGCAGCTGCAATGGGGCGAGCGCTGATAGCTAGCGATGTTCCAGGTTGCCGCGAGGTGGTGCAGCATGAGCAGAATGGTTTGTTAGTTCCTGCTCGCGATGCGGTGGCTCTAAAGCAGGCGATATTGCGCTTGCTCCGCGACGAAACACTTCGAAATTCACTCAGTGATGCTGCGGCCAAAACAGCCTTAGATTTTGGCGAAGAAAATGTGTATTCCTCTACGCTTCGTGTGTACGAGGAGCTCTAGGGCAATTTTCCTTGAGTTTAGAGACGTCTAGGATAGTCTTCTTACTGATCATTTCCTGGAGGTTTTAGTGAAGAAGATTTATCGCATTGCACTCCTGTGCCTCATCACTTTATTTTTGACTGATACTACGGCGCGCGCCTCTGTGATCGAAGATCGCTTGAACGATGCAGCGTCTCCGGTAACTACTCCCGCGAATTCTTATCTCATTGGCGGTGCCAGCCTTACGGGCCTGCTTTTTTTACTAAGACATAATGTTGATGAACCACTCCAAATAAGAACAGCCGCTAATCCGCCTCTGAGCCATAGCCTTGAGCGTTTGGGCTATCATGGTGGCGAACTCTATCCCAACTTGGGCTACGTGGGCATTATGTTGGTGGAGGCGGCATTCGGAGTGGATCGCGCACTCACGCGAGTAGATATGATGGTTTCGGCTTCCGCGTATTCTGGTGCGGTAGAAGTTTTATTGAAGAGTGTGGTGCATGAAACTCGCCCAAATAATTACGATCAGAAAGCCTTTCCATCCGGCCATGCAACGGTGGCCTATGCCTTTGCTAGCGTGGTGGCCTCTGAGCATCCTTGGTATATAGGCGTGCCTGCCTATGCTCTCGCTACCCTAACTGGGTATAGCCGCATGAATGATAATGCCCACTATCTTCACGATGTGATCGCAGGAGCTACGATCGGAATTTCCTATGGCTTAGGCATGCACTATCGCCGCCCGGAGGGTGGCAGCTCTGCAGACGCGCCAGTGCCTACCCACAGCTGGAATCTCCAGCTTCTTCCGATGGAAACGGGTGCTGGAATTTTTGCTTCCACTAAATTCTAGCTTAATTTTGGTGCGGAAAATCTATGTCGAAACTATTCACGATCAAAATCAAAAAATTGCGACCCACTCAGTTTGCTATAGGCCGCGTGGATGTGGATGATAAGCGGGAAAAAATCAAAAATTTTTCGAAGAAAAAATTGGAAGAATATTTGGAATTGAATCCTGTGAAGGCCGTGCTGGGCCCGGAAGAGGAAGTGTATATTATTGATCGCCATCATCTTTCGCGGGCTATGTATGAAGAAGGGGAAACAGAAATTCCCGCAAAACTTTATGGTGATTTTCATGAGCTCGAATCGGGAGCATTTTGGCAGAAGATGGAAGCTCTCGGCTTTTTATGGCTCTTCGATGCTAAGGGGAAGCCGGCGAAACTGAAGGATCTGCCGAAGCATATCGAGGATTTGGCAGATGATCCTTACCGAAGTCTCGCCTGGATTGCCCGTGAAGAAGGGGCTTTTCAGAAAAGTGAAGTGCCGTTTGCGGAGTTTATTTGGGCAAATTTTTTGCGCACTAGAGTAAAAATTGAAGAGGGAAAAAAAGCATTCCGTCGCGCGGTGGATGAAGCAAAGCTTTTAGCGCGCACCGAAAGCGCTAAAAATTTACCCGGCTTTTTAGGAGCTTTGCCCGGCTGTGAAGAGGCCTTTCACTCCTTTTCGAAGGTGATAAAGAAATAGGGGCCTGTCTAAATTTTAGACAGTCTGAAATTCTCAAGTCTAAACAGGGGCTAGGCTGCGACTCTCAAGGCTGGCCTATTTTTTGCTCCTCTGATCCCATGCAGATCAAAACCTTAAGTTTTATGGTGTTTTCCTTAAGTATCAATGTTTTCTTCTCTAGCGCGGCCCACGCCATGCCAGAAGAGAAGCTGAATACACACAATAGCACCATCATTCCCAATCTGATTTTGCAGAAAAATGGGAAACTAGACGAAGTAAAGGCGCAGCTTTCTCAAGTGGGCGTGCCGGAGCTCGACGATTTATGGAATACCCGCCGCGATATCGTGGATGGTGTTTGTGATGATAAGCAAAATAATTGCCGAGCCATCTCTGTATTTCCTGGAAAAAACTCTGATCATCCTGTGGTGATGCTGCCGGGGTTCACTGCCTACAGAAAATTATACTTAGAGCAGATTTACGATCTCATCCAATCGGGTTATGGACCCATCTATATTTCTGATTTCACTGGCACTGGCGATAGCTATAAGCCTGAGCTAAAGCCCGGCCAACATTTACCAACGATCAATGAATACATGGCTAGCCTGAAGCCCGACATGGAACCAGAGCTTCACCAAAAGATTGTTAGCATCGTGGGCGAAAAAGATGCGGATCAAATGCGCAAGGCGATCGGAGAATTACCGATTGGTCGCGGATATATTCGCAAATTTTCTGACTATACGAACGATATTGATTTGCTCATGAATATCGCAGTGAAGGAAAATCCAACGAATAAGATAATGCTCACTTCGCTTTCTATGTCTGGCTTGAATCTCGCGCTGGCACTGGCAACACAAGGAAAACATCCTGTATGGATTTCTAGTGTAGATCGAATCGTGCTTGAGTCTCCGATGATTCGTATTCGCGCCACCGATAAAGTGATCCCAAAAGTGGGTATGCTTTCTGATCTCGTTACCTTAGTTGGAGGAGATCTTTTTGGTTCCTCTACCATCGTAGTAAAGCGCGGGGCCGTTTTGCAGTTCGTTGATAAAGCGCTTGGTAATTTTAATCCAGACAATACTGTTTCTCATTCGCCCATTCGTATTTCGCTCACCGATGGAGTGCGTGTTTGGAATGGTCATGAGACGGGTGGCGGAACCTTTGGTTGGGCCTATGAAGAGCTAACCCATCAGTATGCTCTCGACCCCTTGGATATCCTTCCTCTTGTTACTATCTCGCTCAATCAGCGAGTGCCGCAGATTGCAAAGGCTCTGAAGGATAATAACATTACCCTCATCACTGTGGCCTCTGAAGCAGATCCACTTGTAGACACCTCGGCCACGAAGAGCTTCGTACAAGACTTAGCAGAAGCCGGTGTAACTCAGAGTTCCCTTTGCCTATTCCAAACGGCCAAGCACCAAATTGATATCGAAACCGATAAATATCGCGAGCCCTTTATGTCGCTCCTCTATGATCAGAAAGACCATCAAATTAAGTCTAGTTATGGTCTCGCCCCCCGAAATGAGCTCCTGGAGTGCGCCCCGGTGGTGAAGAAGGCTAAGCCTGAAGTAAAGCAAGACGACGAAAGCTAAGTATACTCTTGCACTTTCTTGCCGTTCCCAATACGATCCTGTGCGTTAGCGCACCTGGGAGGGGCACCTATGAAACTAATCTACGTATGTATGGTGATGAGCTTATTTGCTGCCTCGGCGGCCTTTGCTGCTCCTGCTCAGGTAATCATGATTCGTCACGGGGAAAAGCCAGATACAGGCCCTGATTTAAATGCTCGCGGCTATGAGCGAGCCGATGCCTTAGTGGGATTTTTCACCACGAATCCAGCGATGACAGAGTTTGGCACTCCAGTGGCGATCTATGCGATGGCCGTGAAAGATAATATCGCCGCCGATGGTAGTTCACAACTCAGCTCGAAACGTCCCATTGAAACTGTTACGCCACTAGCTCAAAAACTTGGGCTAAGTATCGACACTCAATTCGCCAAAACTGATGTAAATGGAGCCGTGGAAGATATCATGAGTAATCCTGCATATGATGGCAAGATGGTGCTCCTCTGCTGGGAGCACAATATGATTCCGGTTTTCGCTCAGGCCTTCGGTGCCGCTTCCGCGCCCACTTCCTGGGATGGAGCCGTTTTTGATCGCGCCTGGGTGCTAACCTTTAAGGGATCTAAGGTGAGCGGTTTTCAAGATTTACCTCAGCATCTTTTGCCTGGCGATAGTGTAAACTGAATTTATTTTTTCTTGAATAGATTGAGTATGCCGAAGTAGCTCGGGCATTTCCCAAGCTGCTCGCCTAGTTTGCTGGGTAGGCCTAGCAAGTATTTTAATCGATCACGGATACCTGCTGCTGTTTTTTGATTGATATCCGTGATGAGAACTGCTTGATCTCTTTCGATTCCTTCTGCGGCTTTATTTAGCTCGCCGATCCTATTTACGTTAGGCTTTCCATCTTCCGTCAAATCAAATCCCATTTCCTGAAGGAGGCGTTCCACCTGCTTCGGGAATTTTTCACGATAGTGTTGCAAGCCATACTCTTTTTTCATGGCTTCTGTGGCATGGGTGATTTCAGGGCTAGCTAAGCGGCTATACTCGGGAAACATTTGGTCGTGGAGCTCTTGTGAAGCAATGGCTGCCACTAGCTGCTGACGGGTTTCCAGCATCTTGCTTTGGCGGAGTAGAATATCGTCTAAAAAGGTGGCGTCTACATGCAATGCCGCTAAGTTTTTCGATTCTTCTGCGATAATGGAATCCTGTGCTTGAATCTGCTCTAAGGCAGCTGCGCGATTCTTTTTTTCTTCCTTGAGTAAGTCGTCTAAAACATCAGTAGGCGCGCTTAAATGCGAGAGCTTATCATGGGCCATGCTCAAGAGAGCATCACTTACCTTATTTTGTTTTACCTCATTTTCCAGAAGATCTTTTAATTCCGTCATGAGCGAAGCAGATACATCATAGGGCACTTTATTATCCTCTAAAATTTTCTCGGCACGACGAAAAATAATATTCGAGTCTTGGGGCATATCGTGGCGTAGCTGACGCCTTAGTTCCGCTGCTGATAGGAGTTTATCCAAACTTTCTTTGATTTTACCCTTTTCCTCTTCGAGAACTTTGATATCCGCGTCTCGCTCATCCAAAATTTTCTGCACAGCACTTGTTTTATCGCTCGAATTCGAGGCTTGAACGAGCTGAATCTGATCATCGGCAAGACGTCTACGAGCGGCTATTGCTTCGTCTTGTTTTGCAGCAGCTCTTGGAAGTTCACCATGCATCGCAATCAAGGCACTTTCATAGGTTCCATCGAATGCAGCTATGCTGCCGATATCATCGCGAGGAGCAAGGAGCACGCCATTGTTAAATGTGCTTCTTCCGCTTTGAGACGCTGGAGGGAGAGTCGAGTTCCACACTGATACAGCTTGATTGAAGAGGTGATTTAATTGTTTAAAGTTTTCGTCTAATTCATCTTTAGAAAGACCTGGAATAATTGATTTGATCGAAAGCTCCTTGGCCTCCTTGATTAACTTTTGAGAATAGTCGAGTTGGTCTAACTTTTCTTCTTGGTCGTTGATGTGATCCGAAAGATAATTTTGCAGCTTCGTTGACCACTTTTTTAAGTCTCTTGCACCTCGAACGCCTGTTGCTCCCCGAATGGGGCCCATCACGGGCTCTGCATAGGCTCGCATTAAATCCGCAAGAATACTGCTCGTAAAAGTTTGTTCTGCAATACTCGCCACTTTATTTAAAATATAAAGAACTGCGGCTCCTGCGCCTCCGGCAATTGTTCCCAGAGTCGCTTTGTCTATCAGATGGGTCTTCGCCTCAGCACTCACATTCATATTCGTCGTACCGGGATTTTTAAATACGCAATAGGGCCATATCTTACCAATGATATCGCCTGTCGAAAGGGTAGAGATATTTCTGATCGTGGCGGGATTAAGGTACTTTAGTTCTTCCTCTTTCCAGCATCCCTTGAATTCTTCCAAGGTAAAATTTGGATTTAGTTTCTGGATGGCCAGCGCATGTTTTTCCATCGCCGCCTCGAAATTTGCTTTTTCACCGGGGTCAATATCTAGAGATTTCGACTTTGATGATTGTTTCGTTTCGATCGGGAAATAATCAGCGAGCGTTTTTTGATCAAAGCCCACAATTGCATTATGTGCCTCCACTGCGCTCATGTTTGAGTTAGTCGCAAAGGCGGAAATACTTACCGTACACGCTACCAGGGCATAAAGGGAGAGTTGAGATTTTCGAGTGAAAATATTCATATTCCAGCACTAACTACTCGGCCAATTTTAGGGGGCTCTTGATCGGAAAATAATTGTTTTTTCACGGAAAAAATCCCTCTAGTTTTCAGCCTTTTTGGTCGAAAAAGTGAATGGTGCAAGCTTTATGAAAAAGTGTAAGGAAAAATGAAGGAAAAACTGGCAACAATTTTCTCCACTCGCGATCGAATTAAGCGAGTGAAATTCTGGGGTGGAATATTCCACTTGCTTAGCGTTGCGCTTTGCTTGTTGGGCGCGCTTTCGCTCTATCCTCACGGAGCCTTTCAGAAAAATTTTGAGTTGCAGGAAAAGAGTGCGAATTTAATTCGCAGTCGGCAGCAGCTCATGGAGGCAATGGATAAGCTGGTGCGCTATGAGGATTACTATCGGGAGTTGCATGGTCGCTATACGAGAGATCTTTCGCGACTCTTCTTGCCGGAAAAACTATCCACCGGTTCTTGGGAAGATGTGCGTCGGCACTATGAAATTTCTGCGCTCGATGTGCAGGGTAATCATCTCTTGATGTTGGCTCAAGGCGTAGATCGCCCTGATCGTGCCACTATCGATGAGCGCCATCGCTTCAGTGTGAACTTTGCTGTTCCCACTCCTTCAAAAAGTTATCTCTACGAGGAGGCGGATCGCGCGATTCGCCTCAGCAAAAAAGGCAAGTTGGATAATGCATCGCTGGCCGCAGGATTTTGGACAATCACGAAAGAAAAAGAAGATTCCGGCGATCACTACTATGCAACTGGCGTGCGCGGAATTGTGGTGGGGGAGCGCCATGAGGAGCGTGGCTATAATTCAAGGGAGATCGCTTCGATTTTTACCGCTGTGAGTGAGCAGGTGAAAAATCATATGGCGGCCACCGAGGAAAAAGTTCCAGCCGCAGCGGGCAGTGTTTTTGACGCCAGTGATGTAGGTGATTATCTTCGTTCGGCTCGAGATGCAGAGCATATTTTTAAACGTGAGCGCGGACACTATGCCAGAAAATGGGAAGAGCTCGATAGTGTAACGGGATTCCACTTTCAAGAGCGCCAGCAGCGCGCGGAAAATATTCGCGTACATCCAATCGATGTGAAGCAAGACGATTCTGACTTTCATTTGGTGATTGAAGGCACCAGTGGTGAATTACTGGGAGAGAAATTTATGATGGAAGAAGCAGGCGAGATTCGAGAAATGCGTTACACGGATGCGCTAATTAATCAGCTCCAAGAATCTACACAATTGCTGGAGAGCGCATCGAAGTTTCAGATTAGCGAAGAGCCCTCTGATACTCCTCAGGCAATCCTTGACAGAAAAAAATCCGATACCGTACACTCAATAGACCAGGTCAAATAATTCATGGATGAAAAAATACGAAAAATAATTCTCGCGGCTGGTTTGTTAATCACCGTTACTTCGCTTTCCGCTTGCGGACACAATAGTGTGCGCCCTGAAGGTGGAATGGCTGAAACACACGGTAGCGGTGGTTTGCTTGGCTCTGGCACAAAACCAGAGGAAGCTAAGCCCTCTTCAGAAGCAAGCTTGAATCAGCCTGTGCTCGGCGTTTCTCTGCAGCATCGTGATTTCGATATGCCTGTGGTCTATAACCAGGAAGTACAAAACTGGGTGGAATACTTCAATGGCCCCGGGAGAAGATATTTCTCGGTCTACCTAGATCGCATGAACGAATATAAAGGGATCATCCAGCCCAAATTGAAGGCGGCCGGATTACCCCAAGATTTGATTTTCCTCGCCATGATCGAAAGTGGCTTTAGCACCCAAGCGAAATCCCATGCGGGTGCCGTAGGGCAGTGGCAATTTATGCGCTCTACCGGACGTCTCTTTGGCCTGAAAGCAGATTGGTGGGTGGATGAAAGATCTGATCCATCGAAGGCGGCTGACGCTGCTGTAGAATACCTTGGGCGCTTACACGGTGAATTCAATAGCTGGGAGCTTGCCACCGCCGCTTACAATGCGGGGGAGGTGAAAGTGCGCAATGCGATTGCGCGTCTCCACACGAGGGATTTCTGGGAGATCGCGAAAAATCGCCGCGCGCTTCGCAAAGAAACCAGGGACTATGTGCCGAAGATGATGGCTGCAGCGATTATCGCGAAAAATGCAGAACAGTTCGGCTTTCATCCTGCGCCGGGCAGTGATCGCTGGCAAAATACGGTGGAAGTGAATATTCCCCGCACGGAAAATTTACGCGCCATTGCGAAGGCTGCGAATATCGATCGCGAAGAATTGCGTGAACTAAATCCTGAATTACTTCGTTGCTGCACTCCTCCCAAAACAAATAGCTATAGCTTGCGTCTCCCAAAGGGTGAGGCTGCTGCCAAAGTTGCTGCTGCCGTAGAATCCGGGGAGCTTGGCCAGTATAAAGATTTCGATCGCGTGGTGATTCGTCGCGGCGATACTCTTTCAAAAATCGCCTCTAACCATCATGTGCCGATCGAAGCGATTGTGGCTCTTAATGAATTGCCGAGTGTGCGTCGACTGAAGCCAGGAACCGAACTCGTAATTCCTGAAGGCGGGTCTGCTCGTATCGCAAGAAGCTCTCGCGGATCAAGAGCAATTGCTAGCGAAGTGCCCGGACCAGCCGGCAAAAAGCATCTTCTTTACGTGGTGCAAAAAGGGGATACCCTGGATGCGATTTCCCGCCGTTATTCGGTGCGCGTAAAGGAAATTCGTGCTTGGAACTCGCTGCGTCGTTCAAAATTGCTGCGTCCCGGAAGCCGTCTTAAGTTATATGTAAGTAATGAAAGCGCCAAAGAAAACATATAAGCCCAAACATGGCAGTTCCTATGATGCAATCGTGGTTGGTGGAGGTCTATCCGGACTCCTCACTTCAGCCTTCCTCCTCAAAAAGGGTCGCAAAGTTCTGCTTCTCGAAAAACTAGAAAAACTCGGCGGACGTTTCTCCCCCGAAGCTAGAGATGGCTTTCTGCTGGGAGCTGGATTTCGTTTTGGCGATGCTAGCGCTTGGGCAAGCGTGGCCGATTATTTACAAATTCCTTGTGAGTTACACAGCATTCAAAATGGCGGCGCCCTTCTTCACTCTACGCGTGGTTGGATTGAACCCGAAGAGCTTCCTGATTGGGAGGCTTATTACTCTGCGAACTGCACTGCCTATCCCACTCGTGGTGCCTTCGGTATTGCAGAAAGTCTGCTGGATTTTTGCGAGGCTTCGGAGAATTTTTCTGTGGCGCTTTCGTCGCCCGTTTCCGGTGTAACGATTCAAGCGGCACGAGTGCATAAGGTATCCATCGGAGCGGAGATGGAAGTAGAAGCGAAAGATTTATATTGGTCTAGCGACTATAAGGCCTTGCTAGAATCCCTGCGCGGGGAAGTAGCTGAAGCAGGCCCAGAGCGTGTTTCTTGGCTGAAAAAATTTGTGAAAACTCCTTCAAACCCCGCAGTGGTGATGGAGTTTGCCCATTCCAAAAAGATTGGCGAATTTACCGAGAGCTTGATAATGCCGTTTACGGCTGGGGAAAAAGAAGAGCGTCGTTATTTAGTGGGTGCTTTGCTTGGCAATCGCGATCCGAGCCTCGCTCCCGCAGGGAAAGAACTTTCTTCTTGGATTATGCCACTCACAGAATCAGAGTGGGGCGAAAATCATGAGACCATGAAAAAGATTCGCTCTGCCCGACGGCTGCTAGAAAAAGCTTTGCCTGGCTTTGAATCATCCATACTTTTTGATCGCGTGCTTGTGCTGAATCAAAGTGCGAGTCCTCTGCTTAAGAAAAAAGGGGAGTGGCATCCGCTGCTCGCCAATTTGAGCCTTTGCGCAGATTGGTCTTCGCCTGAGGGAGCTACCCTTGAGGCGCTCTGCTCGCAGATGCTGCATCACTTTCGCGACTAATGCGTTTCCAGTTAGTGAGTTTTGGTAAAAGTAAGTTTCCCTTTGTGGATGAAGCCGTAGAGCACTACGCCGAAAATATTCGCCACATGGCGGAGCTCGAAATTGAATTTCTTCGCGATCAAAAGAGTGATCGTGAGGTGGAAGCCGAAGTGCTGCTCGCTTGGTTAGAGCGCAAAAAATTTTTGAAGGATGGACGCATCCGAATTATTCTCCTCGATGAGGGCGGGAAGGAGCATGATTCCGTTTCCTTTTCGAAATGGATTAGTAAACTGGAGAATGAAGGCGTTTCCCGTTTGGTTTTCGTGATCGGCGGTGCCTTTGGCTATGGAAAGAAAATCCAAGACCATAATTTCGGTAAACTTTCCCTTTCGGCCATGACTTTTCCTCACGATATCGCCCGCATAGTTTTGCTCGAACAAGTGTATCGCGCGCTTCACATCCAAGCGGGCACCAAGTATCATCATGTGTAAGAGGAATTCCTAATGGCGCTCTCCCGACATAGAAAAGAGATTAAAACGATTGCCGTGCTCACGAGTGGTGGCGATGCCCCAGGTATGAATGCAGCGCTTCGAGCCGTAGTGCGCTACTCGATTGCCAAGGGCTTGCGGGTGTATGGCTCCAAAAAAGGCTACAGCGGGCTCCTCGATGGCAATCTCTCTGAACTAGATCGCAAAAGCGTGGCGAATATTATTCAGCGTGGTGGCACCATTCTAAAGACAGATCGCTGCGATGAATTCCGCACCCGTTCCGGCCGTGCCTCCGCTGCAAAAAACCTTCGCGAAAAAGGAATTGATGCGCTTGTGGTAATTGGTGGCGATGGAAGTTTTCGTGGTGCCCATGCCCTCTGGCAAGAACAAAATATTCCTGTGATCGGAGTGCCGGGTACGATCGATAACGATATTAATGGCACAGATTTTACGATTGGCTTTGATACAGCGGTGAATACTGCCATTCAGTCCATCGATAAAATTCGAGATACGGCGAGCTCTCATGAGCGCACCTTCATTGTTGAAGTGATGGGCAGAAACTCGGGTCATATTGCTCTCGAAGTGGGTATTGGTGGCGGAGCGGAAGCGATTGTGCTGCCAGAGCATAAGCTTTCGCAATCCGCTCTTGCTAGCCGGGTGAAAAAAGGCATGGAGCGCGGGAAAACGAGTTCCATCATAGTGCTCGCCGAAGGGAAAACTCCGGGCGGATCCTTTCAGCTCGCGAAAGAGTTAGAAAAACGCTACAAAATTTCGGCGAAGGTTTGCATTCTCGGCCACGTACAACGCGGAGGAGCTCCCACGGCGCGAGATCGCAGCCTTGCTAGTCGCATGGGGGCTGGGGCTGTGCGGGCATTGCTTGATGGCTATACGGATCTCATGGTGGGCATCAAGGGCGAAAAAGAAGCGCTCGTGCCGTTAAAAGATGCGGTGAAGAAGGCGGAAAAAATTGGCGATGAACTGATCAACCTCGCTCAAATTTTGGCCCTTTAGGTAGTCTGCTTTTCCTACGTCAGAGTAAAATCTAGATTCATTTTCCACATTTAGGCATCGTCGGGATTGCTCAGCCTTTGCATATCTCCACAGCATGGTAACAACACTGCTGCGATTTTTTTTGCGACCGAAATGTGTGATTTGTGGCAGCGACTCAAGACTTAGTTTGCACTGGTGCTGGGCCTGTATGCGGGCGCTTCGAAGCCTCAAAAGGTCTACGGGCTCTGCTTGCATCGAGTATCAGGGGAGAGAGGCAGCAAGTTTACTCTCGGAAATGCGAGGGGCGCAGCATCGGCATGCGCTCGCGTTTTTTGGCAAACGTCTCGCAGAAAAAGCAATGCAGCAAAAATTTGATTATGTGCTTATTGCCCCACAAAATCGAAAGAGCGGCGGACTCTCCGTATTTGCGAGGAAGCTCGCTTCCCTCACTTCCGCTCAATTTTTACCAAATCAATTCTCTAAGCCCTTCAAGCATCGCCAGCACGGGCGGGGAGCGGCAGATCGCTTGAACACTGATCTATTCATTTGTAGCAAAAGGAATCCGTCGCTGATCGGGGCGCGGATATTACTCATGGATGATGTGAGCGCTACGGGCACTACGCTGGCGCAATGTGCGCATCTTTTGCAAGAGCAAGGGGTACAGTCCACTACGAGTTTCGTGCTAGCCCGCAGTCCCGCCAAATTCAAAAGCGAGCGCGAGGAGACCAATAAAAAAGCCTAAGAGTTTCAGCCAATGGCCATGCTCTTTTTCATGGAGGTGAGGCAGGAGGTCTGCCGAAGCAATATAGAGAAAGGTACCGCAAGAAACAGCTACAGCAATACCCAGAGAGTTATTCGTGTGAGCGCCAAGCCAATTCACCGATTGGTTGCCCAGCAAAATTCCTAAGGGCCCCATACAAGCATAAAGGCAATTAAATGTAATAGTTTTTTGTTTAGACCAATGGGAGCGAAGTAGGAGCACCACGAGCGCCAGAGTTTCAGGCACTTTATGAATGAGCACAGCCGCAAGCATGGCAAACGCTACGGGGGTGGCAACATTCGATTTGAGGCCAACACCCAAGGCGATGCCCGAAATAACGCTATGAACAGAAAGGCCAAAAAAAGTGGTATAGCCCACTTTATGGTTCGGGCAGGCTTCCTCCCCGCAGGCGTGAGCCATAGTGAAGTTTTCCAGGAAGAAAATCGCTAGGAAGCCTAGCAAAACATAGATACCTGCACTTTCGCCCAATATATGAATAGCGGATGGGAGCATGTGCAAAAATGCGGCCGAGAGAAGCACGCCGGCTCCGAGGGCGATGAAGAAATCAAAATGAGCATGCTTGGTTTTTAAGAGGATGGGCAAAAAACCGATTATCACGATAATGAGAAAGTGAGCGAGCGCAGCATAAAAGGGTGTAATGATCATGATGCGACTTTCTAACACGACCCATACTGCGAGGCAACAAAGCCTAGCGTTCTTGTAGTTTCAAGTTAAAGCGGCAATGAGGGCAAGTGAGGAGGATTGGGCTCTTTAAGGATTGTTCAGGGCAGCCAATGGTCTTGGCGCATTCTGGGCAAATTACGCTAAATGCCGCCAACCGGCTTACTTCTCGAATCTTCTTTTGAAATGAATAGATTCCAAAGCCGAAAAAGAAAGGCACGCTTACCCAGTGAATTGGGGGGAGGGGGATGGTTCCCAGGCTGATGGCCCAGAATAGTCCGAGTGATTTCAGGGCTAATTTTCGACGCTCTTCGGGAGCTAGGAAGCGGATAGTCAGATCACAAGAATTAGATTTTCCGCTGCTGCTGGAGAGGCTCGCTAAAAAACTTTTCGATTCCATGCTCTACTATTTCTTTCGACGCGCTGTGAATGCAAGAGTATTTTTTCTTTGCTATAGTTCCCACATGGAAGAAATTGAAGTACCTCTCGAGAAAGTAACGGAAGACATGCACGAACACGCTCACCACGCCTCAGAATCTTGGGTGATGCGAGTGGCAATTTGTTCGGCATTTTTGGCTGCCCTAGCGGCGGTAGCGGCGATGCTGGCTGGCCATCACTCTAACGAGGCCATGATCGATCAACTAAGGGCCTCCGATCAGTGGGGTTACTATCAGGCCAAAGGCGTAAAATCTGCCGTATTAGCCTCTCGTCTCGAGCTATTGCAAGCCTTGGGCAAGCCAGTGGCGGAAGAACAAAAGCAGAAGCTGGCTGAATATAAAAAAGAACAAGAAGAGATCTCTGAACGAGCCAAGGAGAAGGAGGCGGAATCCGCCAAGCACCTTTCTACGCATCAAATTCTGGCCCGCGCTGTTACTTTTTTTCAAGTGGCCATCGCCATTGGGGCCATTGCCGTATTGAGTCGTCGGCGCAGTTTTTTCCACGTGAGCCTCCTCTTTGGATTTTGTGGGCTTGGTTTTTTTATTGCTGCCTTTGTAATTCCATAGACAAAACGGCATATTGTCGTAGTAGACTGCGTCCATGATGGCACATAAAGAACCAAAAATGATTGAGCGCGTCTACGGCAAGATCGGTCCGATCTATAATTTTATCTATGGCAAGCTTCTGTTCAACGAAGGCAGAAGTGTGGCAATCAAGCTGCTGGAAATTAAGCCGGGAGCTAAAATTCTTGAAGTTGGCGTTGGCACAGGTCTCACCCTGCCGCTCTATCCTCACGAGTGCGATATTATTGGAATCGATCTTTCAGAAAGCATGCTGAAGCAGGCTGAATCTCTGATGGAAGAGCGGGGCATTCATAATGCAAAAGTGCAGATCATGGACGCCACAAAACTCGAGTTTCCAGATAACTGTTTTGATGGTGTGCTCGGCAATCTTTTTATTAGTGCCACCACCTACCCAGAAAAATCTTTGGAAGAAATGCGCCGCGTGTGCAAACCAGGTGGCATCATCGTGCTTATGAATCACTTTCGCAGTGAAAATCCTATTGTGGGTGCCATGGAAAATGCGCTTAACCCTGTGGCGAAGCGCCTCGGTTTCACTTCTAATCTAGAGATGGTGCCACTGCTCGGTCGTGTAGGCATGAAGGTTCGGAAGTCACAAAAAGTAAATGCCTTGAATTTGTGGACAGCCGTTTCCATGGTTAATGATAAATGAAGAATGTGGTGATTGGAGCGAGCGGGCAAGTGGCTCGTGCGCTTCGCAATGAATTTGCCAAGCACGGCGAATCCGTTGTCTTTACCAGTTCTAAACCAAGCGCAGAGCAATTTTTAAATCTTTCCGACCTTGCCTCCATCGATAGCTTTTTTGCGAAGCAATCCTTAGCAGCTGGCGCCCATATCTATCTCGTTGGCGCCCTCACGCATGTGGATCGCTGTGAAACAGAGCAGGCGCTTTGCCGCGCAATTAATGTTTTGGGGCCTGTGCGGGTGGGAGAGATCTGCGCAAAGCGCGGCTACAAACTTTGCTACTTTTCCTCGGAGTATGTATATGGCGAGGCTGAATATCAGGGTGGGAGAGTTGGCCCCTTCTTGGAAACTGATCCGGCCGCACCCACTTCGTATTATGGCGCTAGCAAATTAGAAGCGGAGCAATTGCTTCAGAAAATCCCCTCGCTGGATTTGTTGGTTATCCGCACTACCATGGTTTTTTCTTTTGATCAGGATGGCATGAATTATTTCATGCAGCTTTTCCGCCATTTACAGAAGCTAGAGCGAGGCGAGGCTTCGCCCACTTTTAAAATTCCTGTGGACCAGATTTCTACACCCACCTATGCGCCGGCCTTGGCTCAAGCCACGATAGCGCTGATGCAGATGGAAATGGGAATATTTCATGTGGTTGGAGAAGACTGCTTATCGAGAAAGGCTTTTTTGGAAAGAATTTGCCAAGAATTTGGCTTTTCGAAAGAGAAGTATTTGCCGGGGATTGAGTTTTTAGAAACAAAGCAATTGGGACAGGCCGCGAAGCGACCCTTAACTGCCGGATTGTCTGTGGAAAAAGCGAAGCGAGCGGGCGTGCGGATCTGGAATTTGGCAGAAGCCTTCCAAGAGATCCGCACTTTGCAAAAGAGTTAGAAGCGGAACGATAGGCGTCCTGTGCCGCTGTTGCGTCCAAATACGCGATCAATTTCAGCACCCAAACAGAAGAAGCCAAATCGTAGGTCAAACCCGGCGAGCAGCTGTGTGTCGGAGGGCTTAGAACCCGCCGATTGTGCACTGGATTGGCCAGGAATGGTGAAACCCAGAATGGTAGCGGTGCTGCTCGTGCTCGATACGGAGAGGGTACCATCGGCTTTGATCACGCCAATTCCTAGATAGGGCTCGAAGAATTCAATCTTCTTGCTGATCAAAAGTTGTCCGCCCATGATTTTATCATCAAAGTTCACCGTAGCTGCCACCGGAATATTGCTCGTGGTGGAGTTATTGATGGTTTGGGAAAAATCTAGGTGAGTCGAGTTATAGAATCCTTTCACTGCCAATGTCACCGGAAGATCCGTAAGCACGACATCGGTAAGTGTCCATTGAACCGCGCCACCAACTTCTCTTAGGTGCACGCTGCTTGCCGTAATGGTAGGTAGCACTGCGAGTTCCCCGGTAATTCCATAGGGAAGTCCAAGGCGGCCCACCACACTGGCATGAGGAAGTACGCTAACTTTGGTGCTGGCGCCGGCATTATTCACCAGTGTTTGAATATCTGGAGTATTCGTTACGCCGCCCACAACGCCGAGCTCAAAGCCCCAAACAGACCCCAAGCTGGAGGCGGGCACTGGCACATGATAATTCATATCCGAAGATAGTTCCTTCACCACGTTGTTAAAGTCGTTTTGATTTAAGCTAGGAAAAGTAATCGCGGCTTGAGAAAGGGCGGGCAGAAAAAAACACAGACTAATTAGAATCCAGGATCTCGGAAAACGCATATAACTCCTTTTTTACTTCCGCTTGCCCCGGATGATTCATTCATCAGGTGGAATGGCAATGCAGTCGTGCTACATTCCTTAAGTATGTCAAAATCTGTGAAAAAAATCGTGAAAAATTCTTTTTTTCAGACCTTCGGCTCCTTTGGCGCATCCGGTCTGCAATTTGCGCTCACCGTGCGCTATGCAACCTTGCTTGGGCCCGCTCACTACGGATCGCTGAATACCTCTCTCGCTCAAGTTACCATTTGGAGCTTGCTTGTGGATCTGGGCCTTTCTAACGGCCTCATTGGCGCACTCACGGCGGCTCAAGGCGAGAAGAGTGAGCTTGCGCGTCAGGGATTTCGCTCTCGCGACCTCTTAGCGCGTGTGCTCTTTATTCGTTTGGCAGGCGCCTTTATTGGCAGTGCCGTGGTTTTCTTCTTTGCTTGGCTACACGCTAGCAGTCAAGGGCAATTCTCCACCGAACAATTTCACCAAGATATAGCCTATACACCATTTTTATTTGCTCTAGCCATGCAACAAACAGCGATCGCCTATAGTAGTTTTCGCGGACGGCAGGGGCTCGCCGTATTTAGTATGCTGAGCGGAATTTTTTGTTCCGTTTCGAGTGCGATCTTTCTCGCTTGGAAAGGGTATGCCATCACATGGCTTCTGCTCGCTCAGAGTTGGGGTGGATTTCTTACTACAGCAATTTTATTTAGTGTCTTTGCTTTGCAAAAAGCTGCTTTGCCAGAGGCGGCGGAAAGTACGCGTCGCTTAGAGAAAAAACGCAGGGGACCTTGGGGTGGAGAAGCCTGGCGCGCGCTTGGGCAGGATGCTTGGCCCTATGCCATAACCTTTGCTGCTGCCGTGCTGTGGCAGCGTCTCGATCAAATTGTGGCCTCTCGTTTTCTGGGGATGGAATCCGCGGGGCAATATGCTCTTGCTGTGCGACTCGTTGCCATTCCGGTCTTGATTGCCACCTCCATTTCCTTCGCCGCCTTTCCAGATTTACAGCGCATAGGTCGTGATGCGCCTGAAAAAATCATTCCCTATCTAGGTGCCGTATCGAAGTTTCTCTATCGCTATGGAATTTTTCTCGCTGCCCTCATGCTTTTTGGCGTTGCTGCCTTGGTGGGGCCGCTGGTGCCGAAATTTGGTCCCGCACTGCACCTTCTGCCTTGGTTCATCCCGGGTATATGGGCATTTTGGATTCACAGCTTTATCGTGAATGCGTTATTTGCCTTCCGTCGCTATTGGGCCGTGGTGAATGCGCACCTAGTGGCACTCGCTGCCTATCTAGTTATGCTACCGATTTTGGCAAAACTCTTTGGGCTCCCAGGTGTGGCTTGGGGTTGCAATGTTTTTCCGCTAGTGCTTCTATTTGTCTGCCTACTTCGGTTACGGGAAACAGAGCTTGTGGGCGAGCGCTTTTCTTTATTTGCAAAATTCACCGAAACTGAAATTGAGCTACTCCAAAAAGTGGGCGAAAAGTTTATACCTAGAGGTTTACTACGCCGATGATAGACATTTCCTCAAAGAGTTATCGCAAGTGGGCGGTATGGCTTTGGAGTTTTGGATTTGCTATTGCCGCTGCAGATAGACTCTCCGTCGCCTTAGGATCCTTGCAAATTTCCTATAGCTATTTCTTTTTTACACTAGCGTTCATTCTGTGTTTATTGGCCGAGAAAAAAGAATTTAGTTTGCGGGTGGCATTGTATCGAATCCATGATGTGGCCATTTATGGTCCATGGCGCTTTCTACTGCTTTATCTATTATGGACGGCAATTTTCGCTCCCTTCACGAATGATAGGGTTACTTCCATTATTTTTAATCTCGGCGGATGGTTTTCGCTTCTGGCCGTGGGTTTTTCCGCGGAGCTCATTCTGTGCGAACGAAGTATACGAGGTTCTGTGTTTGTTCCCGAGCGCTTGCGAATTCCGTTTCTCTTGTATTCGCTCGCCATGATTCTGCTTTTTTTCTTATTCGGTCTACGCCTTTTTTTTCCAAATTCTGGACTACCAAATCTAAACCAAGATCCCGTGAATCTGTTGCTCTATTTTAGCTTTGGATTCCCTTTTCTGCTCTGGGATTTTTTGAAAGCGCATCGTCGATTGATCGCCCGACGCTATAGCGGCCTTGCGATTATTTTTGGAATGGCAGTGCTGATACTTATTGGACGCCGCTTTTTCTATCTTTCTGCTATATTTTTCTTAGCCTCTCTCGCGAGTCTTACGCTGTATAAAGAGCGGGGCCGCTTGCGCTTCTTTTTGCCACTACTCAGTTTGTCCGCGCTGTGTTTTGCTTTTGTGGCCGTATTTTATCTTTATATGAGTAAGAACACTACGAGCTTGCTTGCCCACGAATTTTTGCGCGCTCGCGAACTTGTGGAATTGCGTTTACTAACCACTATCACCAATACCTGGGATGCGCTTTGGCACACTCGATTTTTAGGGCTCGGCCTGGGCCTTTCACCCTTACAGCGAGGCTTGTGGTCGCGCCTGCTCGTGGAATCTGGGGTGGTGGGATTTGTTCTCTACGGATGCTATTTTGCAGATCTCTTGCTGGGGCTCTATCGTGTGCGGCACGCGCCTCGTGTGATCGTTTCCAATGTGGCTTTTCTCTCCGCTCTTTATTTTATCTTCATCGGAAATCGCTATTTGCTGAATCCCTATGGAGCCTATATTTGGGCGTGGTATGCCATCTGGACTGTTTTCTCCGCTTACTATAGAAAGAAGGAAGTATGAAAATACTGTTTCTTTCTCATCAATCAGAATTCATTTATGGCGGTGAAATATGCACATTGGAATTGATGCGAAGCCTGAAGGAAAGGGGCGTAGATGTTTTTTTTGCCGCGCCTCCCGGGCCTTACTTTGAAAGAGCCAAAGAAGTGGCCAAGTGTTTTCCTATTTCCAGTATTCAGTTTCAAAGAAAGTTGCGCAGCCTCCCTAAATTTTTTACAGCATTTAATTCTACTCACCGCGAACTTCGAAAAATTTTGAAGGAGAATGATATTGACCTCCTTCATGCCACTAGTCTGAAGGCCACCGTTTACACTATTGGACTTTCAAAAACTCCCGTGATTTGGCATCACCATGATATCTTGCCAAAGAGTTTTTCGAATCGAAAGTGGTTGCGATTCATTGGAAGATTTTCGGCTCAAATTTTTACTCCCTCTGAGGCTGCGCGAGTGGCGCTTATCGAGGCAGGAATTTTGAAAGAAAAAGTTTCTACTATCTATAATGGTTTTGCGCTCTCCAATTGGAAGCCGAGAGATCACACCCTTGGCTATAAAATTCATTTAGCTACGATAGGAGAGATTTCGTATCGCAAGGGTAGCGATTGGCTTAAATCTACGTCCGAATTGCTCGGCAAATTTGGAATGGAATTTGAGTGGAAGGTGATTGGGGCAGGATTATCTGATCCTGAATTTGCGCGCAAGGTGGAGCAGGATTGTGCTTCGATATCCCAAATCAGCTTTCTCGGGAGACGAAATGATGTGGCCAAAATTCTACAAGAAACAGATTTCTTGATCACACCAAGCAGACAAGATCCACTGCCCACAGTAATCGTGGAGGCATTTCTTTCGGGAGTGCCTGCGATTGGTACCAAAGTTGGAGGCATTCCTGAAATGATCCAAGATGGCGTGAATGGTTTTCTTGTGGATTCACCAGAAGAGTTAGTGGAAAAGCTTCGAAGCTTAAATCCCGACCGCTACCGATCTCTGGCGCTTTCTGCACGGGAAACGGCTGAAAAAATGTTTTCCTCAGCATTCATGGCCGAGTGTGTGCAGGATAGGTATAAAAAAATTATCGGTTAGTTTCAGTCTTGGAATTCAAAGAGAAGCTCATCAGACGCCACCATCGATAAGCTCTTTCGGATGGTTTGCTCTAGGTATTGTGGGCTCTTGCCAATCAACTCAATTTGGCTCGCCATTTTCGTATTCTCTTCTTCCAGTTTCGTGATGCGTGCCTCTAGGCGAGCATTCTCTTGGCTTTTCTTGTAGGCCGAGAGCACTCCCGCTTCGCCGAATACCACGATGCCGAAGGAGATCACGAAGGCGGCGAGGAAAATATAGCCTAGTTTCAAAACTTCATTCCCAGCGATTGTAGGCCATTAAAGCGTGCGTTCGAGCCGAGACTCTCTTCGATGCGGAGTAGTTCATTATACTTCGCCATGCGCTCGCCGCGAGAGGCGGAGCCGGTTTTTACGAGGCCTGAATCAGTGGCCACCGCAAGCTCGGCGAGGAAGCTATCATCTGTTTCACCACTGCGGTGGGAGACGATGGTATTGTAGTGATTTTTTCTAGCCAAGGCCATCGTAGTAAGCGTTTCGCTGATCGTGCCGATTTGATTGATCTTAATCAGAATCGCATTCCCCACTTTTTTCTCGATGCCTTCCTTCAAGATTTTTTGGTTGGTCACAAAAATATCATCGCCAACGAGCATGGTTTTTTTGCCGAGCTCTTTGGTGAGGAGAGTCCATCCTTCCCAATCCGATTCGCCAAGACCATCTTCAATGGAGACAATCGGATACTTCATGCAGAGCGTGGAATAATAATTCACGAGTTCTGCAGAGCTCATCTTGGATTGGGGGGCGCCTTGCATTTGGTAACTGCCATCTTTTTCGCGGAATTCGCTGGCGGCACAATCGAGAGCCAAGTAGACATCTTGCCCTGGACGATATCCAGCTTTCGCAATCGCCTCTAGGATCATTTCGAAGGCTTCCTCGTTAGAATTGATGGAGGGAGCAAAACCACCTTCATCGCCCACGTTAGTGGAAAGTTTATTTTCGTGGAGCACTTTTTTGAGCTGATGGAAAACTTCTACGCCGGCGCGGAGGGATTCGTGAAAGGAGCGCCCAATGGATGGGATAATCATGAATTCTTGGATGGAAAGATTATTATCCGCGTGCTTGCCGCCATTGATAATATTCATCATCGGAGTAGGAATGGTAACACCGCGATAAGGAATTCCGCGATCGGTTTTCAAAAATTGATCGTAGTAGCAGGCTTCCAAGTAGGAGTGTAGGGAGATTTTTTTGCTAGCTGCAATCGCGCGACAAAAGGCCATGGAAACGCCCAAAATCGCGTTCGCGCCGAGTTTGGTTTTCATGTCGGTGCCATCTAAATCCAGCATCACCTGATCAATAGCCGAGATATCGGAAAATTCTTTGCCCACTAAGGCGGGGGCAATCTTTTGATTCACATTCCCTACGGCTTTTAGCACGCCTTTGCCGAGGTAGCGGCCCTTGTCGTCGTCGCGAAGTTCAAGCGCCTCTCTCGAACCGGTGGATGCACCACTTGGCACCGAGGCTCTGCCGAAGGAGCCATCGTCGAGAGAAAGTTCTGCTTCCAGGGTTGGATTTCCGCGAGAGTCTAAAATTTCGCGAGCATGAATTTTTTTAATTTTCGGCATAGGCATATCCTCTTTCGTTTGAAAGAGAATAGCATGTTACAGCGCCACACGCTCCGCAAAAGGAGTGGCATTTTTGAGGCAAGCATGGCCGATCATTTCTCGTTTTTCTGCTTTTGGGATTTTCTTTTTATACTTGAGCTGCAGCTCAGCGAGCACTTCAGGAAAATTGCTTTCCTCGAAGAGGCTAAAATTGATGCCAGAGGGTTGGTAATCCATATTCCGTGTATTTCCTACGTGGCCAAGCAGAGCACCGAGAGCCGTTGCTGCTGGTGGGCAAGGCACAGGGCGATTTTCTAGACGCGCCGCCATAAATAAAGCAGCCATCATTCCCGTGGCAGCAGATTCCATATAGCCCTCTACGCCGGTAATTTGTCCGGCGAGAATCACATGCCGTGCATTTTTCAGCGAGAGATCTGGAAGAAGCACTCTTGGCGCATCCACAAAAGAATTACGGTGCATGCTGCCGAGGCGCAAAAATTCTGCATTCTCTAAACCAGGAATCGTGCGAAATACTTTCGTCTGCTCGCCGTATTTTAGCTTCGTTTGAAAGCCCACAATATTATAGGCCGTTTTCGATTTATTTTCCGGACGCAACTGCACCACTGCATAGGGATATCTTCCCGTGCGCGGATCATCTAAGCCCACGGGTTTCATGGGTCCATGGCGAAGCGTTTCATGGCCGCGATCTGCCATCTCTTCAATCGGCATACAGCCTTCAAAGTGTTTCATGCGTTCAAAGGATTTAGCTTCCACGCGTTCAGAGCTTAAGAGCAGTGAAATAAAATTATCGTATTCTTCTTTATTGAGCGGACAATTTAGATAGTCCCCCGAATCCGAAGCAGGCTCTGTGTTTTCGAGAGATCTAGTTTGTTTGCCGTAGCGATTCGCCTCAAATACCTTTTCGAAATTCACGCTCGAAGTATCCACGATCGGACTAATCGCATCGTAGAAATAAAAATTTCCTTCGCCGGTTACTTTGCGGAGGGATTCGCTTAACGATGCGCTCGTGAGCGGACCAGTAGCGAGAATCGTGAAATCAGTTGGGTCATCAGGAAGGGATAAAATTTCTTCTCGTGAAATTGTGATGAGTGGATGAGTGCTGATTGCATTCGTAATATATTCAGAGAATTTCACTCGATCTACGGCGAGCGCTTCTCCAGCACCGATCGCGGCATCCCTCGCGGCACGAATAGAAAGGGAGCCAAGCATTTCCATTTCGCGCTTCAGGATTCCTGGAGCGGTGGCGAGATTAAGGGATTTGAAAGAATTCGAACAGACGAGCTCTGCTAAACGATCCGTTTCATGGGCTTCCGTTTTTTGCACCGGACGCATTTCATAGAGTTTTACAGGGATACCGCGCTCCGCGAGCCAAAAAGCTGCTTCACTGCCGGCCAATCCGCCGCCGATTACTTTCACTGATTTCTTTTGCATAGAGCGGTTTTTAGCAGTTGAAGCAGTAAAAGGGAAGGCTTTACGCTTGTCTAAATGGGCTTCTTCCCGCGAGCATCTCGGAGAAGCCCTTGGTGAGGGCAATTTTCTCCAGCACGATCTTTAAAACTGCAGTTACAGGCACTGCCAAAAACGCGCCACCAACACCCCAGATCAAGCCCCAAAACATTAGGGAAAGAAGAATTGTGATGGGGTGGAGATCGAGGCCTTTTCCAAGCAATTTCGGCTCTAAAATATTTCCAATCAAAATCTGGATCACCGCAGGAATGAAGATAATTCCTAGCACCTGCCAGCCCCCTTCAAACTGAATTAGCGCAATGGGTAGCGGCAAGAGAGTGGCCACTAGAGATCCTAACGTGGGAATGAAGGCCAAGAAGAAAGTGAGGAGGCCTAGCATAAGCGCCAAATCAAGGTGGAAGCTTTCCAATACAATCCAGACGCACAAGGCAGTGAGAAGAGAGGTGGCTACTTTGGTGAGAATATAGCCGCGCACTTTTTCATCGATTTCCAGCGCGATCCCTGTTTTTTCTTTGTCGATGCTGTGTCCACTCACGAGGAAGATCAAGAAGATCATCATCAGGCCAAAGTCTACGAGGAGGCCCGCGGCTACCCCAGCGGCACTTTGCACAAAGGAAAATACGGGTAAATCCTTCAATCGTAACATCACGGAGTGTTTGTTGATGGGTAAGCCGAAGTGATTCGCGTAGTTAATTAAATTTTCTGAAAGTCTTTGAATTTTTTCTTCGTATAAATAAAAACTATCGATGATTTCGATGATAGAGTTTCTTAAGACGAGTACAAAAATTGTTACGAAAATCGCCACTCCCAAGAAAGCAGAGATCACCGCTAGCCAGTGTGGAAAGCGTAGTTTACTTTTAAAAAATAACACAATCGGTGCAATGAAGTAGGAGAGAAAAAGCGCCACCACAAAGGGAATCATGATCGCGCGCGTATAGGCGAGCGCCGCAGCTACCGCGATCGCTGCAATCACGAAAGTGCAGGCAGCAGTGAGGGTATTATTAATTGGCTCTTTTTGTTCCATGGCTTAAGATCTTATTATGGCTGTATGGGAGACAAAGCGCGAGGAATTCTTGCAATACATGGCGCAGAGTAAGGGCGCGTCTCCGCATACTTTGCGCAACTATGGGCAAGATCTCGCCGCTTTTTTTCAGTATATGGAATCTAGTATCGGTGCTAGATTTTCCCTCGAAAAAATTGATGCCATGCAGATTCGCACCTATCTCGTGCACCTCCACGGAATTAATGTACGCAGCAGTGTATCGCGCAAACTTTCTGCCATACGCAGCTTCTATCGCTGGCTAGAGAAAAAGGGTTTCATCAAAGAAGATGTGGCTTCTCGCATTCCCTTGCCGAGGGCCGGGAAAAAACTGCCAGTTTTTATGAGTGTGGCAGAAGTGGAATCCCTCCTTCAAATTCCCGACCGCACTTTAAAAGAAGGTCGCCGAGATTATGCCATTCTCGAACTTCTTTACTCCACCGGACTCCGTGTTAGCGAGCTCACCAATTTAAATATCGATTCCTTGGATTTTTCTTCCGAATCTGGCGAAGGGGGATCGATCCGGGTGAAAGGAAAGGGCGGAAAAGAACGCCTCGTCGTATTTGGAAAAATGGCGCGCACGGCAGTGGAGCAATATTTTGTAGACCGTAATAGTCTATTTCCCAAAAACGCGAGCTTAGAAAAGAAAGCGGAAAAGGCGCTGTTCATTAGCCTCCAGGGCACTCGGCTTACGCCGCGGAGTGTTGAACGATTGGTGGCAGCCTGTGCGCTAAAAGCCAATCTCTCCAATGAGATTAGTCCGCATACGCTCCGCCATTCTTTTGCGAGTCATTTGCTGGCGAATGGCGCCGATCTTCGCCTGATTCAGGAGTTGCTCGGCCACGCCTCTCTCTCCACCACCCAAAAGTATACCCATATCGAAATGCACAATCTCCTGCGCGAATATGACAAGGCGCATCCACTCGCTCGTAGTAGCTCCTAATTCCCATTGGGATTTTCCCTATTTGGCGTTAGACTGCGCTTACTTTTAGCGTGTAAGCCAGAGGGAGATCGCATGGACAAATTAATTGGTATCATTGGTGCCGGACAAATGGGCAATGGCATTGCGCAAGTGTCTGCTCAGGCAGGATTTCAAGTGCTCTTGAATGATGTCACCCAAGAACGGGCTGACGCTGGCAAAGCGAAAATTCAAAAGGATCTCGCTAAGCTCGTGGAAAAAGGCAAAATGCAGGGCGCAGAGGCCACTGCCATCCTCGCTCGCATCCAAGCTACGGGTAATTTTTCCGATTTAAAGAAAGCAAATTTCTTGATCGAAGCCGCCACCGAGCGCGTAGAGCTTAAATATGAAATATTTAGAAAGCTCGATGAAGTAGCTGCTCCTGGTGTAATCCTTGCCACCAATACTTCTTCCATCTCAATCACCAGCGTAGCCGCGCAAACGAAGCGCCCTGATCTGGTGGTGGGTATGCACTTTATGAATCCAGTGCCGGTAATGAAGCTCGTAGAAGGAATTCGCGGGCTACGCACTTCCGATAAAACTTTTGCGGAGATGCGCACGCTTGCGGAAACCATGGGCAAAACTGTGATCGAAGCGCAGGATTATCCAGGCTTCGCCGTAAACCGCATCTTGATGCCGATGATCAATGAAGCAGTCTATACGCTTTTTGAAGGAGTGGCTTCGATCGAGGATATTGATATGGCCATGAAACTCGGCACGAATCAGCCTATGGGTCCGCTCACGCTGGCTGATTTTATCGGACTAGACACCTGCCTTGCGATCATGAATGTGCTCGCGGAAGGCTTGGGTGATACAAAGTATCGCGCTTGTCCGCTGCTTAAAAAATACGTGAACGCCGGTCTCTATGGGAAAAAATCGGGCATCGGATTTTACGACTATCGCTCCGGCACACCAGTGCCCACTAAACCAGGATCTTTCTAATGCTTCCTACTTTTGAAAATTTACTTTTATCTGTAACTGATGGCGTGGCCACCATCCGCTTCAATCGCCCCAAGGCCTTGAATGCGCTGAATGAGGCCACTCTTCGTGAGCTTCGCAATGCACTTCTCTTCGTAGAGGCGCACGCTGCGGGTCGCGAAGGGGAGCCACAAATTGATGTGGTGATTCTCACCGGCGAAGGCGAAAAAAGTTTCGTAGCTGGCGCAGACATTCTCGAGATGAAAGATAAGACCGTCGAACAGGGCGAAGCCTTTGCTCGTCTTGGTCAGAGCGTAACTCGCGCACTAGAGCTCATTCCTCAGCCCGTGATCGCTGCGGTGAATGGCTTTGCTCTCGGTGGGGGCTGCGAGTTTGCGATATCTTGCGATTTTATTTTGGCTTCGGAAAATGCAGTATTCGGTCAACCGGAAGTGGCTCTTGGCATTCTGCCTGGCTTTGGTGGGTCTGCGCGTCTCGCGCGCTTTGTGGGTCAGCCTCGCGCTCGCGAATTAATTTATACCGGCCGCAAAATCAAGGCTGCAGAAGCGCTTCGCATTGGTCTCGCCAATGAAGTATTGCCTCTTGCTTCTTTGCTCACCAGAGCCAACGAAATCGCCCAGGAGATTCGGAAAAATTCTCCGCTCGCGGTCGCGCGCTCGAAGAAGCTCATGAATCATATTTATACGATGCCGATCGATTCTGCCCTTCGCGAAGAGGCGCTCGTGTTCGGAAGTATTTTTGGTAGTCACGATCAGCGAGAGGGCATGGGTGCCTTCGCTGAAAAACGGAAAGCAAATTTTAAAGGGGAATAGCCAATGGACTTAGGAATTTTAGAACTCACCGAAGAACAAAACATGATCGTGGAACAAGTTCGCACTTTCGCGCAAAAAGAAATCGCGCCGAAAGCAGCCGAGATCGATCAAACTGGTCGTTTCCCGAAAGAACTCGTCCAAGCCATGGGGGCGATGGGCCTCATGGGTCTCTGCGTGGATACCGAATATGATGGGGCAGGTCTCGACTATCTCACCTACGCTCTTGTTGGTGAAGAGATCAACGCCGCCTGCGCTTCCACAGGGGTGATTTTTTCTGCGCACAATTCTCTCGCTTGCGGACCCATCAAAAAATGGGGCAATGATGAGCAAAAGAAAAAATGGCTCGCTCCTATGGCCCGCGGTGAAAAAATTGGTGCCTTCGCACTCTCTGAGCCAGGCTCGGGATCGGATGCAGGCGCCTTGATCTGTACCTGCAAAAAAGAGGGCGATCATTATATCATCAACGGCACCAAAAACTGGATCACAAATGGTCCTGAGAGTGATGTGGTAATTCTACTCGCTACGATGAGCACGGAGCTAAAACACAAAGGTGTTTGTGCCTTCATCGTAGATAAAAACACTCCTGGCCTCTCTGTTGGCAAAGTGGAACACAAACTCGGCATCCGCGGCTCGGGCACCTCTCAATTGATTTTTGAAAATGTAAAAGTGCCCGCTTCGCAAATGCTAGGTAAAGAAGGCGATGGCTTCAAAATCGCTATGGCTACTCTCGATGGCGGACGAATCGGTATCGCGGCTCAAGCGATCGGTATCGGTCGTGCTGCTCTCGATGCTGCGAAAAAATTTGCCCACGAGCGCGAAACCTTCGGCAAGCCCATTGCTAAGCATCAGGGCATTCAGTTCATGTTTGCCGATATGGCCACGAAGCTCGATGCAGCAAGACTGCTCAACTATCGCGCCGCTCGCATGCAAGATCGCGGCATGAAGTTCACGAAAGAAGCGGCGATGGCGAAACTCTTCGCGTCCGAGGCCGCCAACTTCATCTGCGATAAGGGTCTACAAATTCACGGCGGCTACGGCTACGTGAATGAATACTCTGCTGAGCGCCATTACCGCGATCAGCGCATCACCGAAATCTATGAAGGAACCAGCGAGATCCAGCGCATCGTAATCGCGAGCGCAGAGCTTGCAGAACACGTGAGATAAACTATGGACAATAAAAAAGTATTAGCTGCAGAAGCAGAGTGGCGCAAAAATGTGCTCGATCCCCATGTGAAAAAAAATGCAGCGATCTACGCTGGCAAAAGTTTCACCACCATTTCTGATATGGAAGTGCCGCTAGTGGCAGGCCCTTCTCACATCGAGGGTATTGATCCAATCAACGATATCGGCTTTCCTGGCCAGTATCCTTTCACTCGCGGTGTGCAGCCCGATATGTATCGCGGCAAACTCTGGACGATGCGCCAGTTCGCCGGCTTCGGCACGCCAAAAGATACGAATGAGCGTTTCAAGTATTTGCTAAGCCAAGGCATGATGGGTCTCTCCACGGCTTTCGACATGCCAAGCCTCATGGGCTATGATGCAGACCATCCGCTCGCCCAAGGCGAAGTGGGCCGCGAAGGCGTGAACGTGACTACGCTCGCCGATATGGAAATTCTCTTTGATGGAATTCCCCTTGATAAGGTCACCACTTCAATGACAATCAATGCCCCTGCCATCGTGATCCTCGCGATGTATGTGGCGCTCGCCGATAATCGCGGAATCCCTCGCGATAAACTAGGTGGCACGATTCAGGCAGACATGCTGAAGGAATTCATTGCCCAGAAGGAATGGATTTGTCCGCCGCGCCCAAGTGTAAAAATTCTTACCGACATGATGGAGTTCTGCACGAAAGAGCTGCCACGTTGGAACTCGATTTCTATTTCCGGCTACCATATTCGCGAAGCGGGAGCTACCGCCGCACAAGAGCTAGCGTTCACCTTAGCGGACGGTCTCACCTATGTAGAGCAAGGCATTGAGCGTGGTCTCGATGTGGATGATTTTGCCCCTAGGCTTTCTTTCTTCTTCGATGTCCACAATGATTTCTTCGAAGAGATTGCCAAGTTCCGCGCTGCTCGCCGCATTTGGGCCTATGAACTCAAGAATCGCTTTAAGGCGAAAAATCCAAAATCCTGGATGCTCCGCACGCACGCCCAAACGGCAGGTGTTTCCCTCACGGCACAACAACCTGTGAATAACGTAGCTCGCGTAACCATGCAGGCTCTCGCTGCAATCCTAGGTGGCACCAATTCACTTCATACCAACTCCATGGATGAAACTCTCGCCCTCCCTACGGAGAGCGCCGTGAAGATTGCGCTTCGCACTCAGCAAATCATTGCGGAGGAGAGTGGTGTGATCAATACAGTAGATCCACTTGGCGGTTCTTACTTCGTAGAACACCTCACCACGAAAATTGAAAATGAGGCACGCGCCTATATCGATAAGATCTATGAGTTTGGTGGTATGCTGAATGCGATCGAAGAAGGCTATCCGCAAAAAGAAATCGCGGCAGCCGCCTATCGCTTCCAGCAACAACTCGATCGCAAAGAAAAAGTGATCGTAGGCGTGAACAAGCATACGGATGACGATGAAGTGGATATTCCGATCCTCAAAATTGAGCAGGACAAAGAAGACCAGCAGATCGCCTTCGTGAAGAAAACGAAGAAGGCACGCAATGCAGACAAGCTCGCCGTTGCGATGCGCAAACTGCGTGCAGATGCGAAGGCCGACAAAAATATTTTCCCTGCCGTGCTAGAAGCCGTGAAGCTCTACGCTAGCGTTGGTGAGATTGCAGAACTTTTCCGCGAAGTCTACGGTGTATACCGTGACCCAGCAAATTTTTAAGGGGCGATAGAGAATGGCAAAGAAGAAAATTGTAAAAAAAGCGAAAGCAAAGATGCCTGCTGCAAAAAAGCCAGCTAAGAAAGTGGCAAAAAAGGCGGTAAAAAAAGCTGCGCCAAAAAAAGCGCCAGCAGCGCCTAAGAAAAAAGAAAAGATCGATGTGCGCCAAATTTTTGCGAACACGCCAAAAATTCAAAAAGAGGGCGGACAAATCCGCGTTCTCGTGGGCAAAGCTGGCCTTGATGGCCATGATCGTGGCGCAAAGATTATTGCTCGCGCTTGCCGTGATGCGGGCTTCGAAGTGGTCTATACAGGCCTCCACCAAACTCCGGATATGATTGCTAATACGGCAATCCAGGAAGATGTGGACGTGCTCGGACTCTCCATTTTGTCTGGCGCGCACAATTACTTAGTTCCTGCCATCATCAAGCAACTGGAATCCCAAAACGTAAAAGTGGGCAAAGATATGCTTATTCTCGTTGGCGGCATTATTCCAGATAGTGATTTCGCTACTCTCCGCAAAGCTGGCGTGAGCATGGTTTTCACGCCGGGAGCTTCGGTGGATAGTATTGTGGAATATATTCGCGAACACGTTCAACCCAAAGGATGAGAACGCGGAAAAGCTGCCATTTGCTTCGTTGGGTCTCGCGCGGGGCTCGAGTCCAAATCAAACATCATGGCTGATTTGTCCAGCGTCCTTTAAATGGTTTTATGTTCTCCGCATATTAATTTCTGTGATCCGATGAGGAAATTTTATGAAATTTGAAGGCTACGATCCCAAGGCTATATCTTTTCTCAAAAGCTTGAAGCGCAATAATCGCCGTGAATGGTTTCAACCGCGTAAAGAAAAGTATGAGGAGCTGATTAAGTTTCCTACTCAGGATTTGATTTCCGATCTAGCCGTGATCTGCGCGAAGGATTTGCCAAACGTAATTTTTGACCCTAAAAAAAGTCTCTATCGTATTTACCGCGATGTGCGTTTTTCGAATGATAAGTCTCCCTATAAAACTCACGTGGCCGCAAGCTTTGCGTTGCGCGGTGCTGGGAAAAAAAGTGAAGGCCCCGGCTACTACTTCCATGTGGAGCCCGGAGAGGTTTTTGTGGGTGCCGGTGTGTATATGCCGAGCTCTGAGCAGACTCGCAAATTTCGCGCCTTTGTGATCGAGCATTCGAAAGAGTATTTAGCCGTTGTGAATAGTAAATCCTTCAAGAAAAACTTCGGCGAGATTCAAGGGGACAAACTCAAAACTACTCCGCGCGGCATCGATGAAAATCACCCCATGATCGAACACTTGAAGCACAAACAGTTTTTCATTCACTGCACGCTACCAGAGAAAGATGCTTTCAATCCGAAGCTGCCTCAAAAAGTAGCGAAGAAGTTTATTGCGATGAAAGATTTTGTGGAAATGTTAGAGAAAGCCTTCGCTCTCTGGTAGGAATCGCAATTAAATTCCTGCTCTCTTCGTTGCCTTAGTGATCGTCTCGATTCCGTGAATTTTTTTTGCGATTCCGCTTTTTCAAGGTAACTAAAAACCGTGCACACCTTTCCACGCCTTGAAGTAGCGAGATGGCAAATGGAGCGCCAAGCTTTTCTCTAGTTCGCGGGAGGCTTCACATACTTTTTCAAGTGAAACACCCGTCTCGTAGCCCATACCGTGGAGCATGAAGAGAAGATCTTCTGTGGCCAAATTTCCAGAAGCACCTTTCGCATAGGGGCAACCGCCTAGTCCGCCGGAGGAAGAATCTACGGTTACAATTCCTTGTTCAATGGCATGTAGGCAATTGGCAATCGCGGTTCCGCGGGTATCATGAAAGTGCACCGCGAGGGGCCAAGTCTTTGGAAGAAGCGCAAGCACAGTATCCACCTGTTTGGGAGTTGCTACACCGATAGTGTCTCCAAGAGAAACCTCTTCAACGCCCATCGCTAGCAATTCTTCTGTGACTTGCTTCGCTCGTTGCGGCGAAACAGTGCCAGAGTAGGGGCAGCCCCAAACAGTAGAAACATAACCTCGTACCGCGAGACCCGCGCTTTTCGCCTCCGTCACAACAGGTTTCAAAACGGCAAGCGATTCATCCACAGACATTTGCACATTCTTCTCATTGAAGGCATCGCTCGTCGCTGTGAAAACAGAAATATGTTTGGCTCCTGCCTGTAGTGCTAGCTCCAACCCCTTTTGATTTGGCACAAGCGCCCAGAAACGGTGCTTCGCCCAAAGTTCAGGACGACTCTCTCTGATTTTTTTTATCACTAAATCCGTGCGCGCCATCTGTGGGATGCGGTCGGCTCTCACAAACGCGCCGACTTCTACATCCGCTAATCCAGACTCTGCGAGTCCCGTTACCAATTTTACTCTCACATCACAAAGCGCTTCTTCAGATAAGGCCTTGATGCGAGGTTCGTTTTGTAGGCCATCTCTCGGACCCACTTCCACAACGCGGAGCCTTTTCATTTCTTCTCCCAACGCACGAACTCTGCCGCCTGTGCCACCATCGCGCCTTCAGTCACCAACGTTTCCGCGATCACGCCATCAAAGGGCGCCGCATAGCTATATTCCATTTTCATGGCTTCCACGCTTACGATCGGATCGCCTTTTTTTACAGCCTGACCGGGTTTTACAAAAAGCTTTCTTACCTTGCAGGCAAATGGCGCCACAAGTTCCGGTTCCGCGGTACCCGAGCGAGATTTCTTTTCTTCGGCGGGGAAGGAATAAATGCGTCCGTTCTCTTGCACCCAAAGTATGCCTTTAGAATTTTGTACTATGCGTTTCATCGTTGCTCCCAAGGCGAGGGTAGGCGAGTCTTCTCCACGCTTTTTGCAGTGGATGCCTCTTGCGCCAATTCGCGTCGCAATCCGAGTAAATGCTCCGGCACAGGATCCTTCCATCCACCCATCACGCTTTCTAAAAATTTCACATGCACTTTTGCCGCCAGAACCTTTTCTTGCCCTAAGATATCTTGAAGGTAGTTAATATTGGTGGTGGTGCCGAAGAGCACAGAATTTTTTAGTGCCCAAATTAATCGCGCAATCGCATCTTTTCGATTTTCAGCGTGCACGGTGAGTTTCGCAATCATGGCATCGTAGTCGAGACCAATCACAGAGCCGGTTCGCACACCTGTATCAATTCGCAATCCCACTCCCGTAGGCCAACTCACTAAACTGAGCGGGCCAGGACAGGGCGCAAATCCCTTGCTTGCATCCTCGGCGTAGATTCGAGCTTGAATGGAGTGCCCGCGCGGATTCATGTTGGCACGGTTAGGAAATAAGTCTGAAATTTTTGCACCCGCCGCGATACGAATCTGGGATTTTACGAGATCAATTCCCCACACTGCTTCTGTCACGGAGTGCTCTACTTGCAGGCGAGAGTTCACTTCAAGGAAGTAGAAATTCTCTTCTTTGTCCACCATGAATTCTACAGTACCCGCATTGGCATAGCCCACCGCTTTGGTGAGGCGCACAGCAGATTCTGCAATTGCACTTCTAGTATTGTCTTTTAAGTGAAGGGCCGGAGCTTCTTCGATCACCTTCTGGTGACGCCGCTGCAATGAGCATTCTCGTTCGCCAAAATGAATTACTTCTCCAAAATTATCACCCAGGATCTGAATCTCAATGTGACGTGGTTCTTCTAAGTATTTTTCCACTAAAAGCGTAGCATCGCCAAAAGAAGCCTTAGCTTCTCGGGCTGCGGCTGCAGCCGCCTCTAGGAGCAGCTCTGGCCTTTGCACGAGGCGCATTCCCTTCCCGCCGCCTCCGCTAGCTGCCTTTAGTAACACAGGATAGCCAATCTTAGCCGCTAACGCTTTTAGCGCTTCTGGCTCTTCCTGCTTCACTTCGCCCCAGGGAGCTGTGGGTACTTGGTATTGATCCAACAATTTTTTTGCTTCTAATTTATCGCCAAGCAGGCGAATACTTTCTGGCTTAGGGCCAATCCAGGTGATGCCAGCCTTTGCAAAAGTTTCCGCAGACTCTGCACGCTCAGATAGAAATCCGTAGCCGGGGTGAACAGCGTCACACTTTTTCTCTTTTGCAATTTTTACGAGTTTCTCTAAGTTAAGATAACTTTCTTTCGCACTGCTAGCGCCAATATGCACGGCTTCATCGGCCAATTCGGTGTGGCGTGCGCCATGATCTGCATCGCTATATATCGCTACCGTGGCGATCCCCAATTCCTGAGCAGCTTGAATCAAGCGACAAGCAATCTCTCCACGATTTAATATTAAAATGCGCTGAAACATTTTAGGCTCTCCAGCTTGGAGAGCGCTTTTCCAAAAAGGCACGCACGCCTTCTTGTGCTTCTGGTCTTACACGAAGCTGAGCTAATTCATTTGCTGCAAACTCGAGTGATTCCGAGAATTCTTCCTTCGCAAGATCTCGAGACAGAGTATGAATCAAAAATTTTGCTGCTTTCACGGCATAGGGGCCGCCTTCGAGCACTCGAGTAAGGAGTGCGTCAGCTCTCTTTTCCATGTCCGCAGCGGAGGAAATTTCATGTACTAAACCAATAGCGAGGGCTTTTTGTGCGGTAAATCTCTCTCCAGAAACGAAGAGTGATCGTGCGTGACTTGTGCCGATTTTTCCAATCACGAAAGGGCCAATACAAGCAGGAATTAATCCAAGCTTCACTTCCGACAAGCTAAAAATTGTTTTCTCCTCTGCAATCACATGGTCGCAAATACTGACTAGGCCAACTCCGCCACCAATCGCAAAGCCATGCACCATTCCAATCACAGGCACAGGCGTGCGATCCATAGTAAGAAACATTTTTGTGAGCTTTTGGCAGTCCTCTAAGTTTTCATCCGCGCTTAGGTCGAGGCTCCGGCGCATCCAATTCAAGTCGCCGCCGCCGCAAAAGGCAGGGCCATCACCGTGAAGCAATACAGCACGCACTTTATCCATGCCGTTTCTGCCTTCTGTCAGTGAGGCAAAAACAGATTGGAATTCTGAAATCAATTCATCATTAAAGGCATTGCGCACTTCCGGGCGAGAAATCATCACTTTCAATACATGATCGTTTTTTTCAAAACTAAGCTTCAGGTGTTTCGTTTTCATAAATCCTCACATCCTAAAGATGCCGTAACGTGTTTTTTTGCTAGGGGAGTTTTCTAGGGCTGCCGCCAACGCCAAGGCGAGAGTGCGACGTGTTTCGCCTGGTAAAATAATTCCATCGTCCCAAATTCTTGCGGTACTGGCGTAGGCGTTACCATCGCGGTCGTATTCGGCGAGAATTTTTTCTCGGTAAGCCGCTTTTTCTGCATCCGATGCTGACTTCACTGTACTCAATACGTCAGCTGCCTGCTCGCCACCCATCACAGATATTCGGGCGTTCGGCCACATCCAGAGAAAACGGGGAGAAAAGGCACGTCCACACATGCCATAATTTCCAGCCCCAAAGCTACCGCCGATAATTACCGTAAATTTCGGCACGGCTGCATTACTAACAGCGGTTACCATTTTCGCTCCATCTTTGGCGATGCCACGCTCTTCCGCACTCTTACCAACCATGAAGCCCGTAATATTTTGTAGAAACAAAAGGGGAGTGCCGCGTTGATTGCAGAGTTCAATAAAGTGCGTGGCCTTCAGTGCACTCTCTGAAAGGAGCACACCATTATTCGCGATGATACCCACAGGATATCCTTCGATATGAGCAAAACCACAGACAATCGTGGTGCCAAAGAGTTCTTTGAACTCGTGAAACTTACTTCCATCCACGATTCTAGCGATCACTTCGCGAGCGTCATAAGGGGTTCGCAAGCCTTGCGGTACAATTCCCAGAATTTCTTCGGCTGAGACCTCTTCGTGTTCGACAGGGAACATACGCGCGTATTCTTGCATGATGTGCATAGCGTAGTTTCTTTCCTCGCATTCTTCTGGAATCTCTGCCA
>CAIPTA010000065.1 GCA_903867855.1 Oligoflexia bacterium
AAAAAACACAAATCCTCCACTCCTGGACGGATAAGCGATCCGAACTTTCTCACTACATCAAAAACCCAGAGGCGCGCTCCCAAACTGTTTCAACAATCAATCTGGATAAGGCGATACCGGTAGATGGTCTCACAAAACAACTACGCAAATTCGGCATCCTCGATATTGACTGCTATCGCTCCCTTGGTGAAAACCAGATTCGTATTTCTCTGTTCCCGAATATTTCAAAAGAAGATTTACTAAAGCTCACGAAGTGCATTGACTATCTATTGGACCATAGGAAGAAATAGACGATGAAGAAGATTTTTTTATTCCCCGGACAAGGCTCTCAATACGTTGGCATGGGAAAATCCCTCTTAGAGAATTTCCCACTCGCCAAGCATACCTTTGAGGAAGCAAACGATGCTGTAGGCTTCGACTTGAAAAAACTATGTCTGGATGGCCCAGAGAGCGATTTGAAACTTACCCATATCACTCAGCCAGCGATCCTCACCCACTCCGTGGCCGCGTTTCGTGTGCTAACGGCTGAAAAAGGGTTGAAGCCTGACTTTGTGGCAGGTCACTCCCTTGGGGAATATTCTGCTCTCGTTGCGAGCGGCGCCCTACAATTTGCGGATGCAGCACGCATCGTGAATAAGCGTGGACAATTCATGCAAGAAGCCGTGCCGGTAGGCACCGGTTCCATGGCGGCGATGATCGGCGGCACAGAATCCGCTGTAAAATCACTTTGCGAGGCGGCGGCCAAGCATACGGGAAAAATTTGTGAGATGGCCAATTTTAACGGTGGCGGACAAATCGTTGTCTCGGGTCATAAAGAAGCCGTGGAAGAAGCCGTGCGCTTAGCAGGAGCCGATACTAGCTATGCGGTGGGAAAAGCCGTGCTGCTCACCGTATCCGCGCCCTTCCATTGCTCGCTCATGAAGCGCGCGGAAGACAATCTTCGTCCTCTCCTGGAGCGCGTGCAACTAGGAAAACTTAGCCAAGCTTACCTAGCGAATATCGATGCCGAACTTCATTCGGATGAATCCGGAATTGTAGATCGTCTTTCCAGACAAATCTGCGGCGGTGTGCGATGGGAACAGAGCATGCAAAAATTAGCGGCGCTAGAAGTTAGCGAAGCGCTGGAGATCGGCCCTGGACGAGTGCTAAGCGGGCTCCTCCGCCGTATCGATCGCAATGTGAAAGCAAAAGGCTTAGACACAGCGGACGACTTGAAAGCGCTATAAGATGAACTCTTGGAGCTCCTTCCGGCTTGTGGATACAACGGCCGGATTTAATATTCTACTATTCTTGAGCTTCTTCATATTTGGCTTTTTCGGCGTGCCGGCGGACATGAATCGCTCCTCCGTGATCCTACTGGTCTGGGCGGCTATGAGTGCTGCTATCTCGTATTTTCTGTTAGACGCGATCGATTACTTTGAATCCTTTTTACCACTACCAAGCAAAACAAATTTATTTACCCTGCTGCTCACCCTACCTTGGGGCCCGGTGATCTCAAGAATTTTTGTGACGCTCCTGGTTGGTGATAGCATCGTTCGCTATCGCTCTATTTTTTTGAGTGTTCCTGTTTGCGCTATTCTACTCCTACTCTACCAATATCTCTCGGGTTGGATTTTCATCGCCAGCAAAAAGAAGCGGCGAATTTGGCCCATTCTCAATGAGAAAGACACCGCTGCCCTAAAGAGTGAACTCCATTCTCGTGAGCTTACTAAGTACTTCGAGTGGGTGAATGGTGCCACCAAACCCATTCCCGACTTAATTGTGATTTCTCGCTCTGGTGTTAGAGATTTTGCTGCCAATACAGAGCTGCTTTCCGCACACCTCAATGCCGTACCACTCGTGGATATTCGCGCTCTGATGAGTAATCTGAGTGGAAAAGTGGATGTGGAAACAATGGATCTCTGGCTCTACCTGCAAACTGCCACAGCGCAAACAGGAATTGCCCGAGTGTACTTTCAATTAAAATCCGTGATTGAACCATTTCTTGGCGTGCTTCTCGCTCTGCTCCTGGCTCCCTTATTTTTTTTCGTAGCTATCTTAGTCAAGATTTCGAGTCCAGGTCCCGTGATTTTTAAACAAGTGCGAACAGGTTTCCACGGGCGAGAATTTTCGCTCTTTAAATTTCGCACCATGAAGCTTGCCCCTCCGAATGCCCCCGCGAGTTGGGCCAATTCTGATTCAGAGAGAATCACCAAGATAGGAACTTTTTTACGCAAATCTCATCTTGATGAATTACCCCAACTTTTCAATATTGCCGTTGGACAATTAAGTTTCGTGGGTCCGCGCCCAGAACGACCAGAATTCTATAGTTTACTAAAGGGCCCGATTCCACTCTTCTATCTTCGCACCATGGTTCGTCCTGGAGTTACGGGTTGGGCGCAGGTGATAGGTGGATATGCTGGCTCCGTGGAAGAATCAAAGGAAAAGCTAGAATACGATCTCTACTATATGCAGCAGATGTCGCCAAGGCTGGATGTAATGGTGATTATAAAAACTCTTTTTCTATTTTTAAGTTTTCGTGATGAGAAAGCTAAGTAGCCCCCAGTAGTTTCTCATACTGCTCCACATATTTTTGAGTCATTTGTTTACCGGAAAATTTTTCGCGAATGGCAGAAGAATTAACATTGATCTCATCGCGCTCGATACTCTCCATACGCTCCGCCAGACTTTTTGCTGCTGCAGCGGAGTTAGTGAGGGAAAACAGCAGTGCATCCTGGGCAAATATTTCATGACCCGTAATCTTAGAGAGTATACAAGGCAAGCCATAGCCGAGCGCCTCTACTACAGTGAGTGGCATACCCTCAAATTCCGAGGCAGAAATAAATAAATCAGATTGAAGCAGCCACTTATGGGGCTCTTGAGTGGCTGGTAGAAATGAAACAAAATCTTCGGCGGCAACTTGCCTTTGAAGGCGCGCCACAAATCCTGCACTTTTTTCCGGACCAATAAACAAAAGCGCCCAATTCTTGCGAAGCGATTCCGGCAGCTGATTCCACAAGGCTAATACAGTGCCCTGTCCTTTTCCCTCTGACATTCGCCCCAAACAAAGTAACCAGCGGCGTGAAGCAAGCGAGGGAATAGTTTCTCGTGGAGAATTATAGTTCAGCTGCAGACGATTTAGTTTTCTCTGCTCAAAGGTGGCTCGCTGGTTATTTGAAAAGCTAACACCATTAGGAATGAGCACACACTCTTTCGCTACTCCAATCGTTTTATAGGCATCTGCGAGCGCAGGCGCTACCACACATAGCTTCGATGCGAACGAACTAAAATATCGCTCATAAAAGCGATTGCGTTTGCGTTCATTCAGGTGTGCGAAGGAATGTTGAGTGTGAATAATTTTGATAAAGCCAAAGCTTAAGATTTTGGCGAGGCTTGCGTATAGCAGCGGACCAATATCGTGAGTATGAATCACACGAATTTTATGCTTAAAACAAAACGAAATAAGAGAATATAGTGTAGAAAAAGAAAATCCTGGTTTTTTCTGGCACAGAAATGTTGGGATATTTTCCTTTTTATAGATAGGCAGTAGATCAGCTTCTTCAATCGAATTATCATAAGCAAATACATAAGGCTGCCAAGAATGGAGTGCTTTCAGCTGCAAAGCATGTTGCATTACCATACGCTCTAAACCACCGGTGCTCATATACTGCGTTAGTAGCAGCACAGCCTTAGACATGGAATCTCCATCTACGGAGCATAAGCACTCCATAAATTAGGGAATAGATAAATCCGCAAATAAAAAACCAATTTCTCTCCGTGATAAAATAGGTTTTTACGAGAAGGGAGATTGCTCCCATGCTAAGTGACACGAGCAAAAACTCTGTGAGGGCTTTCCAAGGAATTAATTCACTAAAAGTGCTGAGGAGTCGTTCTTTTAATAAAAATATTGCTCTAAGTCGCATCATACCTTGCACAAGTAATGCGCCTACCAAGGCTCCAACAGCGCCGAATCTCCAAGCGAGTAAACTTACTGCACACAAGGATAAGACGCTAAACGAAACTGCGTTGCGAAAAATCCAACTTGAGTCCCCTTTGGCCCGAAAGTAGGCATCATAAGGAATTCCGAGTAGCAAATAGCTAAAAGCATAAATTCGCAGAAAAAGTGCGGCGGCTAAATACTTTTTGGTAAAAAGAAGCGTCACAATGGCATCCGAGAAAATTAGCATTCCTACAACGGCAGGAATATAGATCATCATCAACTCCCGCATGGATTTTTTGAATAAAAAGGCAACGTAGGGAGACTTTCCCCTTGCGATCTCCTCTGCCATATGGGGAATGAGCACCTTATTCACCGACTGCTCAAATACCTGAAGCGGAGGCACTGCTAGGCATCCCATCATATAAAAGGCGAAAGAGGCGGGATCTAAAAAGGCAGAAAGAATAAAGCGATCGGAATAATTTACTACCAAATCAAAGATTGCGGCCAAGGATACTGGAGAGGCATAGCGGAAAACCTCTTTTGCTTGTGAACGCCTCAACGTCAGGCCTAAATATTTATCTTTTACGGCCAGCAATTGCCCTAAAATAACTTTGCAAGAGAGAACTACAATATGAGCCACAATAACGGGCCCGATTTGCCTAGTATACAACACAGCAGCAAGCATCGCCGCAGCACGAATAAATTCGAAGACTGCAGAAAAAATGGCCCCCCAAACAATTCTGCCCTTCGCGATAGTCGCTGATTCATAAAAACTATTCAGAATAGTTGGCGCGGCTGCAAAAGCGAAAAGTATCGCTTCCTTCGGTCCGAGATCAAAAATGCTACCATGAAGAAAGCTGAATATTGCGAGCAAGAGAAAAACTACTCCAGAAAGCAAGGAAAGTAAGAATCCCGCCTCTCGTATCGATTGCATTCCCGCTTCTTCTTTGCCCCCCCAATAGAAAAGCCCATTGATCATTCCCACACTGCAGGAGAGCGCTGGTATGGCCATCAGATAGAGAAAGAAAATACGAAAAATACCAATGTCGGCTGCTGGTAAGAGCCTGGCCATGAAGATGGGCAAACCTAAATTGAGCAAAGACGAAAGCGCAGACAAGCATGTTAACGGCCAGTGACTATTGGTTCGTTTCATAGTTTTCTATATCCGGTACCGTGCGCGCCCAGTGAAATCTGCCAAAGAATATACTCAGGCTTTATGTTACACTTCTACTTAGATGCGACACAATATTCTTGTCACTGGCGGTTCTGGTTTTATTGGTACACACCTTTGTCGCACATTGTCTGCAGCTGGCCACCAGGTGAAATCCCTCGACCTTGTGCCACCAAAAGAAAAAATCAACTACCAGTACGAGCAAGGCGATGTTCGCGATCAGAAGATCGTGGAAAGAATGCTCATTGGTGTTGATACTGTTTTTCATCTAGCTGCGATTGCGAGCGTACCTCGCTGCCAGGAAGAGCCCACGGAAAGTTATGCAACAAATCTTCTCTCTACCTGTTTACTCCTAGATGAGATAGAAAAACAAATGCGAAAGAGCGCAAAAGCCATAAAGATTATTTTTGCAAGCTCCAGCGCTGTGTACGGAAAAGAATCTGATACAGGCAAACCAAACCTAGAAGAGAATAGTTCGCGATCCCCACTTTCGCTCTATGCGGCTCAGAAGCTAGGCTCAGAGCATGCAATCCAAATTTTCCATCTTCAAAAAAAGATTCCTGCGATTATTTTTCGTTTTTTTAATGTATATGGTCCAGGTCAAGATCCCTCCTCGCAATATTCTGGGGTTATTTCCATCTTTGCAAAGTGCCTTGAAACGAATTCCCCTATTAAGTTAAATGGTGGTGGCACCCAAACTCGCGATTTTATTTCCGTTCATGATGTGGTGAGAGCCGGTATCCTAGCAATGGAGCTGGAAAATAGTAAATGCACAGCGACGCCGATCAATTTGGGCACGGGAAAGAGCATTGAGATTAAAGCTCTCGCCGAGCTAATGATGAAAGTTGCGGGCACGCAAGTACCAACAAATATTATGCCTCATCGCGAGGGCGATATTATTCACTCCTTCTCCTCCATTGAGCGGGCAAAAACTCAGTTGCTTTGGGAGCCCAAAACAAGCTTAGAGGCTGGTCTTCGCGAGATCTTTGGCCAGTGATTTTTTCTTTCCCCCTCTTTCTTCTTGGAGTGTGTGGATGTTTGGGGATGAGTATTTTTTTCCCCACTTTAAGTGCACTTTTTTTTCGCAGGCCGATTCATCCTACGAAGAGTACAAAAAAAATACGCCTCGATATTTTAATTCCTGCGCATAATGAAAGCGATTCCATCGCGACTACGCTAAAATCTATTTTCGAAAATCGTTCCCAATTCGAGGGGAAAATACTTGTTGCGGCCGATGCTTGCCAAGATGATACCGCTCAGAAGGCTGGTGCCAACGGGGCTGAAGTGGAAAGCGTTAACTTCAAAAGCAAGTGGAATAGCCTCAATCACTTGGTAAAAAAATCAAATGCTGATTGGATAGGCTTAGTGGATTGCGGTGCACTTTGGCCGGCAGATTTACTGGAAGGAATGAATGCGTATTGGGAAAATCCAAAAATTCTTGGGCTAGCTCCCAGCTATTTGCCTAGTAAGGCTGGAATGCTTACTCGTATTTTTTGGCAATTCGAAAAGAAATTGAAAAGCTTGGAAAGCCTTTCTTTAGGGCCGGTGAGTGTGCATGGGGCTACGGTTTTCTATCGTAGGAAGAATTTAGTGGATGCCCTCGCCGTGCTGGAATCACAAAATTGGCTCAATGATGATGTGGCGATCCCAACAGCAATTCACTTCGCCTTGGATGGTCATATCGTATACCTAGAGAAGGGAATTTCGGATATTGGTCACCTAAAGGCAGCCAATGAGTTTGTTCGCAGACAGAGAATGACGCTTGGGAATATTCAATGGATTAGATTACTCCTTCCGCAATTACGAAAAAAAAATATAATCACCTACCTCATTGCGCAAAGAAGACTCTTTCGCGTTTTTTGGATATACTGGCTAGGAATGTTATTTTTAGGGGCGTCGAACTATGGAATTATACCCCTGCTTTTTCTCCTCTTATTTTTTAGGCAATCTGCAATTGCCTCCTTACTTGCCCCCTATTTACTGCTACGATTTAAAATAAATGAGCAGGCAAGATGGAGCTGAAACCACGTATAGTTCACGTGTTCAATTCAAGTGTGGTAAGTGGTCCGGAAACCCTTGTGCTTCCTGCCATTAATGAACTGGGCGAGCCCGCTGCTGTGCTCTTTTTAAAAGAAGTACGAAAATTAGCTGCTGCGCAAGATCCCATCGAATACGCTAAGAATCTTCAGCTAAAATTTTTTGAGATTCTAGTGCGCTCACGCGTCGATTTGCGAACGATACTAGATATTCGGAAATTTCTAAAAAAAGAAAAAGTGCTTCTCTTGCACGCCCATGATGTAAAAGCCTCTACCTATGTGCTACTTGCAAGCCTCGGGCTTCCCGTAAAGCTAGTTTCCACCCATCATGGTGTATTTGGCAGGCCAGATTGGAAAACCAAACTCTTCGAGCGTTTTTATTCCAAATTCATTCTGCCTTTCTATGATGCGGTGATTAGCGTTAGCACTGTGGATTTTCTCGAACTGGAGAGAAGAGGTCTGCCAGTGAATCGTCTCCAGCTAATCTTCAATGGCGCAACAAGGCAAAAAGTTTCTCCCGATAATCGCAAACTGCAGCAAGAAAAAATTCGAACTAGCTGGGGATTAGATTTAAGTAATGTATTTGTGATTGGCGTGGTGGGTAGGCTTTCGCAAGAGAAGCGCTGCGATCGCATACTCCAAGTGCTAAAGCATTTGAGTGTGAGCAAACCAGAGTTTAAAGTTCTCTTTTTTGGCAAAGGTATTCAGGAGGCGGCTTTAAAAGAACAAGTAGCAAGCCTTGGATTGCAAGATCAGGTGCGTTGGATGGGCTATAGTGATTCCATCAAAGATGAACTTGCTGGATTTGATCTTCTCCTCTCCCTCTCTGATGCGGAAGGCATGCCCATTGTGATGATTGAATCAGGCTGGGCTGGCACACCGGTATTTTCTACTGCCGTTGGCGGAGTAATGGATCTGATTCCCAGCAATGAATTTGGTTTTACTGTGCCTTGGAGTTTGACAGAGGAAGCCATCGCAAAAAAACTTCTCTTTGCGATGGAAAATGAAGCAATTCGAAAGAATGTGGGAGAAAATTTCCAGAACCGTGTAAGCCAAGAGTTCAGCCGCGAAACATGGCTCAAAAAGCATCGAGATCTCTATCGAAAACAGCTCGATAACGTATAGCTTTCATTGATTTTTAGCACTCTGCAGCTCACAATTAAGCATGACTCCAAATAGTCCAAAACTAAAGCTGTGTTCGCTTATTACCTTACTCGCATTTTCCTTCGTCACCGGTTGCTCCACCACTCAAAATTATCCGAGCTCCACCACACAGGGAGATAGCTCAAAACAAGATTCCGAAACTGCGGCAAGTATTCCCTCGAATATCATTGGTGCGGGCTTTCAATTTCAACTTCGCAATTTAGAAGATAAATCCTTGAATGGCTCCTACCGAGTAGCCTTCGACGGAAAAATTTTACTGCCCTATAATGTAGCCATTCATGCAGCAGGGATGACCATTCCCCAATTTGAAAGCGCCGTAGACGAAGCGTATAAGCCTTTCTTCAAGCACAGCTCAAACTTGCATGTGGAACTAGTGGATCGCGCGTATTGGGTAGATATTCGTGGCCTGGCCACAAAACCAGGTCGCTACTTGATTAAACAAGACACGAGCATCGATGAAGTAATTTCGAAAGCCGGGGGATTTCCGAAAGATACCCCTGCTAAATACATGAAGATCACCACTAGCTCTGGATCGCGAGCGATTGATCTAGATCGCTATTACCGCACTGGAGAGCCCACTCGCCTAAGCGCGTGGGAAGGCGGCGAACGAATTTTCTTCCAAAGCGAAGATAGCAATCCCGACACGACTGCGAGTGCAGAAAAGAGTACGCTGCGCATTTTAGGAGAAGTAAGACGCCCTGGCGAGGTGAGCTTCCGCACCGGAGCGGATTTTCTCTATTATCTCTCCGAAGCCGGTGGCCCAACCCATGATATGAATCCCAGCAAAATTCAGATCTATCGTGGAGAAAATAATAGCCGTTCGGTGCAGGAGTTTTCTATGGATAAGCAAAGTAGCTTCCCCCCATTGCAAAAGGGCGACACGGTGATGGTATATGCCGATCGCCCTACCGCCTTCGAACGTTACTTACAATCAGGAGTTGGTATCGCGAGCATCATAAGCGCAATCGCTCTAGTGATTATTGCTGGGCAACATCGATGATTCAAAAATTTCTTAAGGCGTTGAAGCTACAAAATTCTGCGAGCAAACAAAAGCTCATCCCGCCGCTTACGGCTGAAACCAATGTGTTGCTGCAGGTAACGGAGTTTGTTCACTACGCCGAATTTAAACGCATCCTCGATAAAGTGGTGCATGCCCATACTAACGACAAAATGAAAAGCATCGCCATCCTAAGCGAGCTTCCCGGCGAAGGGAAAACCCTACTCACGGCGGCTTTGGCTGTAGGACTCTCTGAACTACTGAATATCAAAATCCTTGTGATCGATACCCAAACTTTTTCAGCGCCGAACTCCCTCACCTTAGATCGTGCCCTCGAAACAGATGAACTTCCCAGTGCCGCGAAACCCACGCAGAAAACGCTGTTGGTAAAAGCGGATCTGCTTTCCATGAGCCGACAACAAAGCAAAAGCAAAGATGGAATTGTGGAGTATAAAATTAGCGAGCTCATTCAAGAGTACATCGGCCGCTATGACCTGTTAATTTTCGATACGAGCGCTCTTTCAGCGAAGAATCGAAACAATATTGATCCCTGGGTAGTGGCTCGCCACGTGGATACAAATATACTAGTTATTGGCGATCAAACGCTGCGCAAGAATATGTCTCCCAGCTTTAATGAACGAAGAGCCTCCGATAAATTAAAAATTTGCGGGCTAATTTATAACGAAGGAGCCTCTTCATGAGTGATGAATCCTTAGATCTTTCCGATTTAATGGTAGTGATACGGCGGCGGAAACGCATGTTGATCTCGATCACTGCATGTACCGCGCTGCTTTTTCTCCTCGCCGCGATGGTGATTCCGAAAAAATATAAATCCACTGCCTCGATCACAATTTATACAAAGTATTTTCAAAATCCTCTAGTGAAGGATTTTCTACCCGAAATTTATGATAATACAGAGCTAAAATCTCAACGAGAAACTCTCATTCGAAAGGCTTTCGATTCGGACTTTCTCAACTCTCTCGGCGAAAAATACCATATCTTCAAAACCTCCAAAGTAGATCCGAGGCATAGTATCGAAGAGTTTGAGCTATTTAAACGCATCGAGGTTTTCTCCCTAGAATCTACCACCTTTTCCATTTCCTTTATTGGCGATGATGCCGCGCAAACGCTTCAAGTGATGGATGAAATTGTGAAACGAGTCACCGATACACTCGCCGACGAAAGAAAAAAGACAATCGTTCGCTTGAGAGATTCCATTCGTAAGCGAATCGAAGATATGGCACTCACCATGGAAAGCACCACGGACCCCTTGGCATCCGTGCGCCCAGAATTGCTCCATGTTGAACTTGATAGATTGAACGCGCAAATTAGCGCCTTGAAAACACAGTACACAGAGAAACACCCCACTATCACCAAACTCGCCGCCAGAGCTGCCCTGATTAAAAAATGGCTAGATGGAACGAATGGGAAAGCAGGAAATTCGGCCACTCAAACTTCTATGCCCCTCGTCGGAGGAGAGCCGAAGGATCCAAATCTAGTTGTCTACTCGGATCTCTTAAAAAAAATGAACTATCTAAACATTGTGCTCGAAATGGAAGATAGCTCCGAATCCGCCTATGTTGGAATCCTTCAAGCTCCGGTTCTTCCTGAGTCACCTGTTTTTCCGAAAAAAGGCATGTTCCTCTTTTGGGGGCTCCTCAGCGGCGTGATGCTATCCATGCTCGTGCTACTCTCCCAAGAGTACCTCACTCGCGCAAAACTCAGTGCCGAGGAGTTTTCCCAATCTCTCGGCCTAGATTATTTTGGCCCGCTACCGATTATTCAGTGGAAGGCCGGAACTGGTTCCTCTCAAGTGAAAAAAAGTAAGGCTGGTAAAGAAGGGCAATCATTGGATGGTTGGCAGTGACTCTTTTTTCGGAAGCCTTGATCTCATCCAAGTAGAATCTGCTTTTTTCTTTCTACTATTAATGAGGATGGCACTCGATTTTTGGCAGAGTATCCATCGCATCAAGCCGAGCTCCTCCACTCTTGATGCAAAAATCGCCATTCCTCTCTTGAGCATCATCGCGATCGCTTTAATCTTCGTGTTCGTAAAAGGGCTTGGGGAAAACTACCTTTTACTTGGAATTGAATTCGGTTTGAGCGTTACCCTTTGCTTCATTCGGCCAGTCTATGCTGTGAGCTTCTTTATCGCGCTTTTGTTTCTCCGCCCTTGGGAGATCATGAGCGCCAATAGCGTGATGCTTGCAATGCCGAGATTTATTGGCCTATTGAGCATTGGAGCCTGGCTATTAAATTCTCTGCTTCGTCAAAAGCTAAATATAGCTTGGAATCGCAGTGCTAAAATAATGCTCTTCCTCTTGATGTGGTTGCTTCTTTCCACCTTAAAATCCCCGGATCTACAGGATGGAATAAATCTTTTTGTGGATAGCTTCCTTCGCGTGGCGATTATCTATTTCGTGGTCACAAATTGCATTCAAGAAATTTCTGATTTTCGACTAGTGCGCGATACAATTTTATTAAGTGCTACTGGATTAGGTGCCATCGCGCTCTACCAACACTTCACTAGCCTAGTAGCCAACGGACGCTTAACCGCCGTAGGTAACCTGGAAAATTCCAACGACCTCGCGGCCATCATGATTTTAGTTTTACCTATGGCGATGCGGCCAATTTTAGAAAAAAAGCTTTCCCTCATCAACTCCATCACCATGGTCTTTTTCCTCAGCCTTACCCTAAGTGCAGTCTGGCTAGCGCAATCGAGAGGAGCAATTTTGGCAATGCTCACCATGCTGGCGGCTTTCATGTTGCTTAGAATGAAAAACAAACGTCTAGGCATCATGATGGCGATGCTTGTGGCACTCTGCTTTATTCCGTTAAGGATGTCGCTCCATCGAGATAGTGAAGATATCAGTGAATCCACCGAGAGCAGATTGAACTATTGGAAGGCGGGTTTTTCCATGGCACTGTACAATCCCTTACTCGGAGTCGGCTTTGGAAATTACCCGCAAAACTTTGAAAAGTACGCGAGTGAAATTAAGTTCGAATCGGGTCACCGCACTGCGCACTCCACGTGGATTCTTGCTCTGGCTGAAGCAGGCATCCCCGCTGTCATAGCGCTTCTATCGCTCTACTTCCTTGCAATGCAAGATGCCTACGCGCTCAGAGTAAGTGAGCCTGATCTGCTCTACGCGCTAATCGGATACGGCGTGGCAATATCTTTTCTTTCTCACACCTATCTAATTTATCCCTATATTCTCATCGCCATCACGGCGGCTGCAGCGCGAGTGTATCGATCCGTACTTGTGGGCTCAGTGGCTCTCGCTTTAATCCTCTTCAGCACTCAAGCAGCAGTAGCGGAGGAAATGAAACTTTCTGCTAGCCTCGGCGCCGATAAGCCGATTGGAAAGCTTGAGCCTAAAACTAGCAATTCACTGGAACTATCAGGCTCTCGTGGGGAAAGCCTTAACTTCTTACTAAAAATTCAACAAGAGGGATGTCACCGCATATGGGTGGATTCCAGCAGCGAGTTAAAAAATAAAGACAATAAGCAGCGCTGGCAATCCATTAATTTTTCCTTATTCGAAATGCCGAAAATAAAGACTCAACACGCCTCTTTCCCGGGAGCTTATGTTGGAGATCACGTAGATCCATTAATTCCAGTAGTTGGCGGCAGAGTGTGTGGCTCTGGATGGATCTTTGGTGAAGTTAACATCGGAAAAGATTCTCTCGCGGGAAAATTGCAAGGGCAAATCCTTGTAGAGAACGGGCCAGAGTTAGCCTGGACGCTTGAGGTATGGCCGATGACCATGCCAGAATTTCCTAGCCTTCCCGCCTATTCCGAACTCACCACCTGGTTTAATCTCCTAGGTCACTATGGCGATTATCACGAGGGAGAAGGAATCCTCGCAAAGCAATATGCAGAAGAAATGAAGCGACATCGGATCTACCCGTTAAAGATGGCTGTGGCGAGGCCCAAAGTAGTGGCCCTAGGCAACGATCAATACACTCTCGACATAGTCAATACTCCCAATGTAGCGGAATCTTTTTCCAGGATAGTGCTCGAGGCAGACAAGTTATCTCACATTGATTTTCCAAGTTTTGATGCGAAGGAATCAGAAGAAGCCACTATTCACTATTGGAAGGCAGTAGAAAATATAATCCAAAAACATAATCTACAAGAACGAGCTATTTGTTATTTTTGGGATGAGCCCGCTGAAAAAGATATCGGTAAACTTCTGCGCCAAGCCTATTTAGCAAAAAAATACGCCCCTGATTTGAAGCTATTGGTAACGAATGTTTTTGATGCCCGTTTGGCAAAGTATGTAGATATTTTTTCTCCTGTGATGAATTATTTTGATACAGCAGACAAACCAAAGCCTGAAGTCTACAAAAAATGGCGCGGCATGGGCAAAGAAATTTGGTGGTATGTGAGCTGCATGAGTCATGGATGTACGAGAGCGGAGAATCCTGGAATTCCCGATATGGTGATTGACCGGCCTGCAAGCTGGATCCGCTCCATTGGTTGGCTTTCAGCGAAATATGGTATCGATGCTTTTCTTTATTATAGCGTGAACAACGGCTACCAATTCGCGAAAAGTCGCGACCCATGGAAAGACCTCTGGGATTTTCACGGCAATGGGGATGGCACCCTCTTCTACCCTGGTAAACCAAACAAATTTCCATCGATCAACTCTCAAATGCCCATCGTTTCTCTACGGATGAAGCTTTGGCGCGAAAGCTCCTTCGATGCGGAATATATCGGATGGATGAATGCGCTCGATAAAAAACCGGTCTGGTGGCCAGCCGAATTTAATAAATTAGTGCAGTCGCCCACGGTTTGGCAAAAAGATTATTCTGCCTACCAAGCGCTACGAAATAAAATGGGGCACTTTCTCTCCGAGCAGAAGCCATGAAGAAGAAAGTGCTCTGGATATGTCCGAAATGGCTATTGCCTGCACAAGATGGGCAAAGAGTTGCGAGCCTCAATCTGCTTAGGCAAATAACAAAAGATTGTGATGTTAGCCTCCTTTCCTTTTGTCTTCCCGATGATATTCCAGATATTACTCTCCTAAAAAAGGAAACGGGAGTGCAGGAAGTTATTGCGATTCCAATTTCTTCCAGAAAAATAAATCTCTCGTGGATTTTATTATTTCTCGCGGGAAGCCTAAAGCTCACAAAACTACCCATTACGCTCTTTCGATTCACCCGCCGATCAGCACAAGCGCAAGCTCAGGCCTGGATAGAAAAAAATGGAGTTTGGGATTGTGTAGTTTTCGATACGGTTCATAGTGCCGGTCTTTTTTATCAACACAATTCCTTTTTCTTTCCAAAGTCGCTCGGCAAAATTTTTATCCGCGCCCACAATGTGGAATATGAGCTTTGGGAGATGACCGCAAAAAAAACTCGCTTTCCCCTCTTTTATTCCCAAGCAAAACTCATGAAAGAGTATGAACGGGAATTGCTTCGAATCGCAGAGTATAGCTTCACAGTTTCCGAGGAGGACAAAGCCAAGCTGCAATTACTTGCACCAGACGCTACTTTCGAAGTGTTACCCATCGGCCTGCCCTTTCCCGAAGCTGTTCCGGAATCGAAGAGTGAGAATACGCTTCTCTTCCTCGGCAAGTTAGATTGGCCGCCAAACCGCGACGGACTCACTTGGTTTCTTACCAAGGTGTGGCCAAAGGTGCAGGCTATGAAACCCGAATTGAAGCTGCTCGTAGCCGGCAGTGGAGATAGCCATTGGCTCCAAACCCTGTTGCCTCTTCGCGGGGTAAACTTCCTCGGCAAAGTTCCAGAGGTAAACGAAGTCTATGCCAAATCGAACGCCATGATTGTTCCGATCTTTTATGGAAGCGGAACGAGAGTAAAAGCGATTGAGGCGGCGCGCTTCGGCCTGGCTACCATCAGCACCAGACTCGGCGTGCAGGGTTTGGAGCTCCAAAACCAAGAAAGTGTACAATTGGCCGAGACAGAAGACGAGTGGATCCAAGCCCTTATTTCTTTCGATTCGGCTAGTGCCAAACAGTTAGGTTCCAATGCCTTCTATGCCCTAAAGAATCGCTTTGCAGAACAAAGCGTTGCCCAGATCCTACTTCGTAAAATCAAGGTGTAAAATCTTTATACAGGTGGTGT
>CAIPTA010000066.1 GCA_903867855.1 Oligoflexia bacterium
ATTATGTTGCTTTTCTCGAGATCCATATTGCCACGCAATGTATTCCAAGGGCAGAGTTGGAAAAGGCCTGAGGTTTCAAACCAAGCCCCGAAAGGCGAGAGATTCGGTGATTCTGAAGCTTCTCCATAAGCCGGAAAACGTAGCTGAAGAAGTATTCGATCAGGTAGGCGTGCGCTTCGTGACTACGAAAATGGTGGATGCGGTAAAGGTATTAAAGTATCTGCAAGACCGTTACATTGTGATGCCCATGAATATTCGGCCCTCGCGCTCGCGAAATAATTTGATTGATCCCTTGCTCTACCGACGCATTTGGCGAGAGGCTCGCGCTATCGCTCGCAGTGGTGGCGCCAAGTCGATGATCGATACCATGCTCGAAGAGGTATTGCAGAAGGGGTATGAGGCGGAGCCAGGCTCTAAAGCGGCGGCAAATAATCCCTTCACTAGCTCTAGCTATCGCTCGATTCAATTCACCTGTCGTCAGCTCATTAAATATCACAATCCGGTGCACGAAAGCATCAAACAGCTCCGTGCTGCCTTAAAGAAAACCGAAGACCAAGAAATTAAAAAAATCGTGGAAGGGATCGATCTCTCGCACGTAACTCGCGAACAAAGGTTTTTTTATCCCTTCGAGGTTCAAATTTTTGACCAACGAAATCATGAAGAAGCAGAGAATGGTCGCGCCTCCCATTCCGCCTACAAAAAATCTCAAGGACAAGCTGCAATGCGTAGAGTATTGGGTTCCTTGATAGAAGATTGAGAGAAGCAATTCTCTCTGCTAGAGTAGCAACTCCTATGAAAATCTTTTTTCTATTTACTGGTATCCTTCTTTTTACATTCTCCGCACAGGCGAAAACCTTTCATGCTCGCCTAGTGGAAGATTTGGGAACTCTGGATTGGAACTATGGCGAAGTGAGCCCTGAAATTCTTTATCAGGTGATGGAGGGGCTATATACCACGGATCATTTGGGCCGTCCGCTCCCAGCTTTGGCGGAAAAATTCCAATGGTCTGATGGCAAAAAGAAAATTCATTTTCAGTTACGTAAAAATTTGAAATGGAGTGATGGCGCTCCCCTTTGTGCCTCGCACTTTGTAGATTCCTGGAATCGTCTGCGCTCTAAGGAATTTGCTTCTCCCTATTCCCACTATGCGAATGTGCTTAAAAGTTTTTCTGCACCGAATTGCCAAAGCTTAGACGTAGAATTTACCCGCCCGGCTCCAGAGGCATTAGCCCTATTTTCCCACTATGTTTTCTTCCCGATTCGATTGGATGCCCTCGCTGCGCATCCCAAGATGTTTACGGATGGCATCGGTTTGCCCTGTAATGGCGCCTACCAAATCGAATCTTGGATTCGGAACCAAAGCACTACCCTGGTGAGAAATCCGAACTATGGTGATTTTCCGGATCGCGCCACCATCGATCGGATTGAGTTTCAGTTTCTCCCCGAGGATTCCACCGCCGCAGTGCTATTTGAGAAAAAGAAATTGGATTGGATGAAGGAAGTGCCGCTCACCATGCGCACTCCCGAACTTGAATCTCATCTAGAATTTAATCGCTTTCCCTCCCTCACGGCTTTCTATTTTGGCTTGAACGCGAAGGCCTCAAGCCTGCTTGCCGATCCAGTGGTTCGCACGGCCTTGAGCGATGCGCTCGATCGCGATGAGCTTAAGAAAGTACTCGGATCAGAAACACGCCCAAGCACGAGTTGGCTCACTCGGGAATTATTTCCTGATCTTAAAGAACCAACCATGACTCCAAAAAATTTCGACAAAGCGAAAGAGCTACTCAGTAAAGCCGTTACGGATAATCACATGGATTTGCGTTTGGTTGTGTACAACAAACAATCGAATAAAAATCTGGCGGAATGGGCTCAAGGGCAATGGCTGAAAAAACTTGGCGTAACGATCCCGATCGAAATTCAGGAAGCAAAGGTGTATTGGAGCCAAATGTCGCCAAATGCTCCAGCCATTTTCCTAAGTGGAGTAACCGCTCCCTATAATCATCCGCGCGCCTTCTTGCAGGAGTTTTTTAGTGATAGCTCTGCCAATTGGACGAGTTGGAAATCCAGCGAGTACGATTCTCTCGTAGCCCAAGAGAAATTTCAAAAGGCAGAAGAGCTGCTACAGAAAGAAGGCTATGTGATGCCGCTCTACTCGCGAGACACTGTGGCGCTAGTGCAGAAAACCTGGAAAGGCTTCTGGATTAACCCTTTAGGGCAAGTTTTTTTGAAGAACGTGCACTAAGCTGCTTTCTCGCAGTTTTCCGCACGTTTGATTTTTCCAAAAACTTTTCCAGCATATTGTTCACAAGATCGATTTGTTCCATTTGCGGGCAATGGCTGCCCTCTGGAATCGTTTCCAAGATCGAACGCGGTATTAATTCTTTCATTATGCGCTGGTTGATCGGTGGCGTGATTAAATCTTGCCCACCAGAAATAATCAGCGTGGGCACCCGCACTTCTTCTAACCAATGGGTGCAGTCGTAGCTCATAAAATCCCCGAGGAGATTTAGGAAGATACCAAGGGGTACAGTGCTAGTGAGGCGCAAGTATTCGTTGATGTCTTCCTGCTTCGCATACTTACGATTGAAGCCTGCGATCGCAATGAAGAATTGATTGATTTTATTTTCACCCTGACTCTTCCAGAACTTTTCGAGCACATCGGGGGCCATTCTATTCGCGAGTAGAATGAGCGGGAAAAATACCTGCAAAATATTGTGGTGAAACATGGTTTCAAACGGATCTTTGGGCGTACCATTGGCCAATACCAATGCCGATACGCGATCTGGATAGAGACGGTAAAAATCTAAAATTACATTAACACCCAGCGAGTGCCCAATGATCGGGAGCGGAGGCAGATTTAGTTCCTCGCAAAGCGTACCAAGATCTCGAGCTAGGTTTTCGATGGTAACACTACTGCGATTCGTGGGCACCGCGGATTGGCAATGCGCGCGGTAATCCATATAGATCACTCGGTGTGTTTTTTTGAAGTGTTCCATCTGATATTTCCATTGCAGCTTGGAACAAACGAGGCCATAGCAGAAGAGCAGTGGGGGCGCATCCTTGGGGCCTTCCACGGCATAGTAGAGTCTCACTCCGTCGAAGGATCGAAAGTAACCTTGCTCTTTGATTATCGCCGTCATTTTTTTATTTCCTAAATGGGGGTGGACCAGGAGTTTTTGGAACCGGTGGAGGAGGGGCGCCGCCTGTCGCTTTCGGGGCCCCAGCGCTGCTATTGCCTGCCAAGTATTCTAGGGCGTCTAAAATTGCTTTTTCTTTCGTATCATTCGCAAAGCGAGCGCCAGCATTGGGGTGCTCAAAAGCTTCGGGCTTCTCTGCCGGCTTATCATCGAGCTTTGTAAAGCTAAGGCTCGTTTTGCCAATATTGATATTATCGCGAACATGAATCTCTGCTTTTCCAGAGATGGCCTTGCCATTCACTCGAATCTCCACCCGAGGGTAGAGATTTTCTATGATTGCCTTGCCAGATTCTAGGCTTAGCTTGAACTGTTGTTCGCCGATATTGGGATCATCGATCACCATATCCCCGAGCAAACTTCCTACCACGAGCACCTTGCCCCAATGTTGGTAGCTGAGTTGCTGGTTTTTATCGATAGTGCTGGTGATTTTGAATTCGATCATCTCCTTTTATTTTAGCGGATTTTTCGATGGATTGCATCATTCCGAGCGCTTTGGTGGAGGGGCTTTTTATGGTAGCGTTTCGGCATATGAAGAAAATGAGTCGTGAGAGCAGAGTTTCCCTCCTAAAACAGCGCCTGAAAACCCATGTATTAGTATTAGATGGCGCCACGGGTACGGCCCTGCAGAATGAAAAGCTCACGGCCCAGGATTTTGGTGGTGAAAGCTTAGAGGGCTGCAATGAAGCCTTGGTGCTCTATCGCCCAGATATCATAAAAAAGGTACATGTCGGGTATTTGCAGGCAGGTGCGGATATCGTGGAGACAGATACTTTCGGCGCCACTCCCTTTGTGCTCGGCGAATATGGGCTCACCGATCGTGCCTATGAAATCAATAAAAAAGCCTGCGAGATTGCCCGCGCCGCATGCGATGAATTTTCTACTCCCGAGTGGCCACGCTTTGTGGCGGCGTCGATTGGTCCTACCACAAAGGCGCTATCCATCACTGGTGGTATCACTTTCGATGAGCTTGCGAATAATTACTACGAGCAAGTGCGTGGCTGTTACGACGGTGGGGCAGATTATTACCTCATCGAAACTTGTAACGATACTTTGAACATTAAGGCCTGCTTGGAGGGTATTGATCGCCTCAATAAAGAAGTGCCAGTTGCCTTGCCTGTGGCGGTTTCTGGAACGATAGAGCCGATGGGCACTATGCTTGCCGGACAAAGCATCGATGCTCTTCTTACTTCGCTGGAACATCGAGATCTTTTGTATATCGGATTAAATTGCGCCACTGGTCCAGAATTTATGACGGATCATTTGCGCACGCTTGCTCGACTCGCGCCCTTTCCTGTAGCCTGCGTGCCCAATGCCGGTTTGCCCGATGAAAATGGAAAATATTTAGAAACGCCTGAACTCCTTGGTGGAGTGGTGGAGCGCTTCATCGAAAAAGGCTGGCTCAATTTGCTCGGAGGTTGCTGTGGCACTCACTCTGGACACGTGAAACGCCTCCGCGAGCTTGCCGATAAAGCCAAGCCCCGTGTGATCGAAGCGCAACACGCCTCTCGACTTTCCGGTGTAGATTTTCTGGAAATAACGGATGAGATGCGACCCGTACTCGTGGGCGAGCGCACCAATGTGATTGGCTCCAAAAAATTTCGTGAATTGATTACGGCTGGAAAATGGGAAGAGGCGAGCGAAGTGGGCCGCGCTCAGGTAAAAAAAGGTGCTGCAATTATTGATGTGTGCCTTTCCAACCCTGATCGCGATGAGTTAGCAGACATTCGTCAATTCTTGCCAGAGCTTGTGAAAAAAATCCGCGTGCCTGTGATGATCGATTCCACGGATGAAAAGGTGATTCACGAATCGCTCAAGATGCTGCAAGGAAAAGCCATCATCAATTCCATTAACCTAGAAGATGGGGAAGAGCGCTTTGAAAAAGTTTTGCCGCTAGCGAAAAAATATGGCGCGGCTCTCGTGGTGGGTTGTATCGACGATGATCCACAGCAAGGTATGGGTATCACCCGCGCTCGCAAGCTCTCTATCGCCGAGCGTGAATATAAACTTCTTACTGAAAAATATGGCATCCATCCAGAGGATATTTATTGGGATGCACTCGTATTTCCCTGCGGCACAGGCGATGAACAATATAAGGGCTCTGCCGTAGAAACGATTGAAGGAATTCGTTTACTCAAAGAACGTTTCCCCGGCACCCGCTCTGTGCTTGGTGTTTCGAACGTGTCTTTCGGCTTGCCTACCACAGGCCGTGAAGCCTTGAACGCTGTGTTTCTTTATCACTGCACGCGCGCTGGCCTTGATCTCGCGATCGTGAATAGCGAAAAAATTCCTCGTTATTCTTCTCTCACGGAAGCAGAAATTAATATTTGTAACGATCTCCTCTGGAACCGCGGCGAAGATCCTGTGGCAGCATTTGCAGCTTTTTTTCGCTCGGCAGCTCCAAAGAAAAAAGAAGTAGCCCAAGCTCTGCCGCTTGATGAACGCCTAGGCCAATATATCATCGAGGGCACCAAAGAGGGCCTTTACGCCGATCTTGACTTGAAACTGAAAGAAGCAAAGCCCTTAGCAATCATCAATGGTCCGCTGATGCGCGGAATGGATACGGTAGGACGCCTATTCAACAAAAATGAAATGATCGTGGCGGAAGTATTGCAGAGTGCGGAAGCGATGAAGGCTGCCGTTAGCTATCTTGAGCCATTCATGGAAAAAACGGATACATCCCTTCGGGGCACCATCGTGCTCGCTACCGTGAAGGGTGATGTGCACGATATCGGAAAAAATCTTGTGGAAATTATTCTCTCCAATAATGGTTTCCGCGTGATTAACCTTGGGATTAAGATTCCCTCTGAGCAACTCATTAAAGCTGTGCGTGAGCATAAACCAGATTTATTGGGGCTATCAGGCTTGTTAGTAAAGAGTGCTCAACAGATGGAAATTTCCGCAGGTGATCTTTTGAATGCGGGTATCGATGTGCCGATACTCGTGGGCGGAGCGGCGCTTTCTTCCAATTTCACGGATAAGCGCATTGCCAAGGCCTATGGCGATGGCCTCGTTACCTACGCAAAGGATGCGATGTCGGGATTGGAGCTCGCGAAAACCATTTTAGATAAGGAAAGGGGCTTAAGCTTCCGGCAGGAACAAAAGCAGCGTCAGCTGGGCTTGCAGCAAATGGCGAGCGAAGAAGTGAAGCCCACGGCGAGCGCTTCTCAAAAGCGTTCTGGCCAAGTGCCGGTTTCCACCCAAATCCCGAAGGCCCCAGACTTCGATCGCCACGTGATTCGTGGTGCGGCACTGGATCACGTGTGGAAATTTGTAAATAATATCGTTTTATACAATCGCCACTTAGGAATGCCCGGTGATGTGGTGAAGCTATGGCAAAAACAGGATAAGGCGGCGCTTGCTGCCCATGGTAACGGTGCCAAGATGCTAGAGTTTGCTGGAATCGTAGAGGATCTCAAGAATGAACTGCGTAGCTCTGGGCTTATGAAACTTGGCGCCGTATACCAGTTTTTCCCCGCCGCCAGTGATGGCAATGCGTTGTTACTCTTTCCGGGTTCCATGAAATCACTCCCAAGCGATCCAATCGCTCGCTTCGATTTTCCAAGACAGATTAAGGAAGATGGTTTGTGCTTAGCGGATTATGCCAATCCATTGAAAGAGATGAAGCAGATTCATGATCTTGATCCCGTTGCTCTCTTTTGTGTGACGGCGGGTCCTGGTATTCGTGAACACGCTGAAAAGTTAAAAAATGAGGGGCATTATCTACGCGCTCACGCACTTTCCGCGCTCGCCTTGGAAACGGCCGAAGCCTACGCCGAAATGGTGCACGCCCAGCTTCGCGCGGCGTGGGGATTTCCAGATTCGCCAGACATGACCATGATGGAGCGCTTCCAAGCGAAGTATCGCGGTTGTCGCTATAGCTTTGGGTATCCTGCTTGTCCGCGCTTAGAAGACCAAGAAATTCTGTGGAGGCTATTACGACCAGAAGAAATTGGCGTGCAGCTCACAGAAGGATTCATGATGGACCCTGAGGCTTCTGTCTCGGCCTTGGTCTACCATCATCCCTCGGCAAAATATTTCTCTGTGGGTAAAGACGAATAGTTTAGTCGAAAAATTTTGTTTCCAGGGGGAAAAACGAGATTGGCGTATAGCCTGTGATCGGTTTCTCCGGACCAAAGCCATTTCGCAGAAGTCCGAGGAGAAAAGCATCCTGGGCATTACGGGCATCGAGGATCAGGCTTGTTTCATTTAGGATCACGAAGCGCAGACTTTGACTACCAAGGAGCCAGCCTGCAAGAGTGGAGGTATTCCCTAGGGTACCAGTCTTGGCAATAATTGCATTGCGGACAGCGGGATCAGCGCCAAATCGATCACTCAAGGTGCTTCCTGGGTCACTTGCCACAGAAACAATATCTTCTTGGCGCAAATGCAAATCGCCTGCTTTCCGCTCCAGAGCATCCACTACGTGCATTACCGCATTGCAAGTTGCTTGATTGTCGATACGTCCATTACTTGAGAGAATATATAATCCTGAGCCATCATGAATTTGAATTTCTTCTGTAGGCACGCCTTCTGCCGCCAATATTTTTAGCGGATCATTTTGGAGGCTCACGAAATTCCAAAGATTTTGGGCGATCTTATTTTTCGAGAACACGTTCATTGTTTTAAGAGTGGATAGCAAAGTGCGTGAAGTATGCACGAACTCTGTGCTGTTGGGTCCCTCTAGGGGATTTGAGGGAGAGAAGTAAATTCTTTTCGTGGGTATCCCGATATCGGCTAGAGGAATTTTTAAACCATCTTGGGTCATCATCGCTACTGCAGCAGCTCTTCGAGCAAGAATGCTCTTACTCAGCAATCCTCGCGGGCTAAAATAGAGCGCGAGAGAGGCAGCAGAGTCTGCAGGTGTGGGGGGGCTATAGCTATTTGGCTCACCATCTTGGAAGAGAAAGTTTTCATCGAAACTAATTGTATCTAGCTCCCTAACTCCACGCGCTCGAAGCTCCGCGATCAGCGCTAATACCTTTTCTTGCTCGAACCAAGGATCGAGTCCGCCACTGATATGGAGGTGCTTTCCAAGCAAAGTAAACTTTGTTTGCCAGCGATGATCAGTGGGGAGTGCATTTAGGCTCACGAGACTTGTGAAGAGTTTTGTGACCGAGGCGATTCGCTGCGGTTGCGATGTTTGAAAACCCTGAATCACTCCATCGCCGCCCTGAAGGCAATAGCTTTGATTCGAGCTGGCTCCTAATTTGGCATTTAGAATCGTTTGCTGCGCAAGTTGATCTGGAGTTTCAGCGAGGGCACTCGCGGACGCAAGAACCAATAATAGGCTACTTCTGATAATGGACCATGTAGGCATGGGCCCATGGCTATCATAATTAGGATTAGCTTGGCTAGCTTCAATTTACGGTCGGGAAGCGGGGACAGCGTATAACTACTTGAAAATAGGGCAAAAAAATAGTTGATTTGATTGGTATGGCATGGTAATAAGTGCACATGCGTTTTCTCCCTTTGCTGACTCTTGTTTTTGCCCTTCACGTCCCAGCCTTTGGCATGGGATCGAAGCCGGCTGGCAGAATGGCTTCTGATGCTCACACTCAGATTCAAGTGGCTGGAGATCTTACGGAATCGGAGCAGCGATTGCTCCTTGATGATTTTGCCTACCTGGAACAACAAAATATCGAGGATAATTCTGCGATCAATGCGCTCTTTCATCTCGACCACACCAGTGCAAGTGGAATGCTCTCTTGGCTTGCCGAGAGAATGCAGTTCATTGTGGCCAACCAAAAAGACTCTCCAAGTAGTAGAACGGAATCTTCTGTGGTGATGTCGAACCTTGGTGCGTCGCTATATTTCCGGGCAAAGCAGGCAAATTCTCCTGGCTCCTTCCAAGTAGCAAACGGGCCTCTTCTAAGCGTGAATTCTCCTCGTGTGGGAATCATTGAGGCTGGTTCCGGATTATTTCGTGGCCCTTTCGCGAATGAAAATGTGAACACAAGTGCTCCTTCTTCGCGGATCTATCGACTAGGAACAATTTTTCATGAGGCAAGACACAGTGATGGCAATGGAATCTCGCTGGCATTTTTTCATGAGAAATGTCCCGCGGGTCATATCTATGAAAATCAAGCTGCCTGTGATCACAATTTGAACGGCCCTTATACAATAGGGGGAAATACAATTTTGGCGATGGAGAAATCTTGTCAAAATTGTAGCGAACAGGAGCGGGAAATTCTGCGGTTATCCGCCCTCGATTCCTTTAGCCGTATAATTCGCGATTCTGTAGAAACCATGCAGGCCGATGAATGCAGCTATGTGAATACCATTTCTAGTAACGAATTGGTGCCCCCAATAATTTCGGAAAAATGCCGAGCGAATAGCCGTCAAACTTCTCCTGTGAGTGAATCACCTTCGGTTTTTTGGGACGAAAAACCGGAATCCCTCAACCACTCTTGAGGGTGATCGCCGCTTCCTCTAAAACCGAGTGAAAATACTTTCTGAGAAGTGCGTTCTCTGGATCTTTGAGCTGTGGATCACGATCGAAGAGGGCTTGTGCCTCTAGCTTGGCAAGCGCCAGAAGGTTTGCATCTCGCGACAGATCTGCGAGTTGAAAACTTGGGCTGCCACTTTGCTTGGTGCCAAAGAAATCTCCAGGGCCACGAATCTTCAAATCTGCTTCGGCGATCGCAAAACCATCTTGGCTCTTTTCCAAAATTTCCAGGCGCTGCCAAGGGCTTTCGTCATCCACGCCTTCTTCGAGAGAGGCGGCAGGCTTCGCAAAAGAAATCGGCGGACTATCCGTAACAAATACGCAATAGCTCTTATGCTGGCCTCGGCCCACGCGTCCGCGCAATTGATGAAGCTGAGATAGCCCAAAGCGCTCCGCATTTTCAATGGCCATCACGGTCGCATTCGGCACATCCACGCCCACTTCGATCACGGTGGTAGAAATGAGCACATCATACTCATGATTTTTGAAAGCACGCATCACGCGATCCCGCTCTTCCGATTTCATTTGCCCGTGCACCAGCGCGAGGCGAAGGCCATGAAGCTGATCCTCCTGGAGCCGCGCAAATTCTGCTTCCGCGCTTTTTAGCTTTTCCATGCCTTCTTTATCGGAATCGGCCACGAGTGGATACACGAGATAAGCCTGGCGGCCCTCTTTCACTTCTTTGTGGATGAGATTATAGAGTTTTTGCCGTTCACTGCCACGGAGAGTTTTCGTGGGAATTGGCTGACGACCCGGCGGCAACTCATCAATGGTGCTCACTTCAAGTTCTCCGAAAATCGTGAGCGCGAGGGAGCGGGGAATAGGCGTGGCCGTCATCGTGAGAATATGGGGGGATTTTCCCTTCGTGGAATGTTCTTTGAAATGCGTGCGCTGTTTCACTCCGAAGCGGTGTTGTTCATCGATCACCACGGCGGCAAGTTCTTTCCACTGCACTGCTTCTTGAATGAGGGCGTGGGTGCCGATCACGATTTTCCACTCTCCGGAGCGGATCTTTTCGTAGGCTTCGTCTTTGGCTTTTTTGTTGAGGGAGCCGGAAATAAAACCTACCCCGATACCCGTGCCAGCAAACACTTTTTTCGCGTTCTCAAAATGTTGCTCGACCAATATTTCCGTAGGCGCCATGAGCGCAGCTTGAAAACCATTTTCAGCCACTTCTGCGAGAGCAAGAAATGCCACCAAAGTTTTTCCACTACCCACATCGCCTTGCACGATGCGGTTCATGGCTGTTTCTTTTTGCAGGTCCATGAGGGCATCTGCAAGCGCTCTCTCTTGGGCATTGGTTAAGGTGAAGGGAATATTTTTGCGCATGATTTTTGCGGCGTGGCCTTTAATCCGAATTGGAATCCCCGCTTCAGGTTTAATATTGGAGCGGTCCATCAGCAGCACGAGCTGAAACTTAAAAAATTCTTCGAAGATGAGGCGACGAATCGCAGGATGCAAACTTTCGGGTAGCAGCTCTTCCTTATTGGGAGCAGCGTCGCGCGGAAAGTGCATGGATTGAATGGCTTCTCGGATGGGGAGTAGCTCATGTTTTTTGCGTAAGTGTTCAGGGAAAATATCTTCGAGTAGGGGCAGGCCTTCGCTCAAACAAAGATGGATGGTTTCGCGAATCAACTTTTGGCTAAGCTTTTCCGAGCGGCTATAGATGGGAGTGATGCGTCCCCAGTGCAGGGATTTGCCGAAAAGATCTGCATCCTTTGGACGCTCTTTCACAATCTCCACATCAGGATGCACAATCTGTGGCGCGCCCTTAAACTTCTTGAGCGCACCAGTGAAAATGGCCCAGGAGCCTACGGGATACTTTTCTTTTTGCCCTTTGAAACTACGAAACCAAGTGCAGGAGAGCAAATCGCCCTTGCTGCCCATGGCAACGAGTTCGAGCATGGTTTGGTGACGCCCGCGGAGGGGGATTTCTCGAAGGCTTTCGATGCGGGCAAGCACGGTGACTTGCATGCCCTCTGCCAGCGGCAAAAGATCAGCGGGTTCGCTGATCTTGCGGCGATCTTCAAAGCGGCGAGGGAAAAAATAGAGCGCGTCCTGCACAGTGAGCACGCCTTTACGCGCAAAGGCGCCGGCACGCATGGGGCCCACGCCTTTCACATATTGCAGCGAACTGCTTAGGCTAAATGGTTTTTTAGACGTACTCGACGCCACAAACTTCGTAGTGAATCGCGCCCTTGGGGGTGCTTACAATAACTTCGTCGCCCGCTTTTTTTCCGATGAGCGCGCGTGCGATGGGAGAATTTACGCTGATCTTATTTTTGGTGATATCTGCTTCGTCCACGCCCACGATTTGGTAGCTAACGGGGGTGCCGGTTTCGGTGTCTTCTAAGGCAACAGTAGCGCCAAAAACCACATGGGGAAATTTCAGCTTCGAAGGGTCGATCACTTGGGCACCAGCGAGCATGCCATTGATATGGGCTACGCGACCAGCGATGAAGGATTGCTTCTCTTTCGCCGCAGCGTATTCGGCATTTTCTTTGAGATCGCCATGGGCGCGCGCTTCTTCAATCGCCTGAATTACGGCGGGGCGCTCCACGGAGAGAAGATGTTTTAGTTCTTCTTCGAGTAGTTTTTTGCCGAGCACAGTGATCGGCGAACCTTGGCTTTTAGCTTCTTGCATGGGTCAATTTTTACTTTGTTTTGGTGCGGAGAGCAAATTACTTTTTCTTGAATAGGCTATCGGCTACCGATTTTAGGCTTTCTTTACTCACGGCCTGGCCGCCCACGCCGCCTTCTCTTGCTTGAAACCATTCGCAAAAGTTGGATTTTTCTTTGTCCACCACGCGCTGGGCCTGCTCTTCCCGGCACATATTATTGTGGTGAATATCGTAGTGTCGGCAGTTTCGGCACACTCGGGTGGAGCGTCCGCACTTTTCACAAAGATCCTGGCGCCCCAAATTATTTTCTGCGATCGGGCATGAGCAATTATAGCAAAGCGTGCTCATAGAGGATGAACCTCCAAGTTTTCCTCCTTGATCGCGAGTGCCTTTAAGAGCGCATAGGCTTCTGAAACTGTGGTGAGGCAGGGGATCTTGCTTTCCAGGGCTGAGCGACGAATTTCATAGGAATCCTGTACAGCGAGTTCATCGCTAGTTGTATTAATTACGAGCACAAACTCTTTTAGTTTGAGCATCTCCACGCAATTGGGTGAGCCCTCTTTGAGTTTTTTCACTCGTGTAGAGGGGATTTCATGCTCGGTGAGATAGGTCTGGGTGCCGCCGGTGGCGTAGATTTCCAGGCCCTGTTTCACCATTTCCCGCGCGATGGTGAGCGCTGCCCGCTTATCTTCATTGCGCAGGGAGAGGAAAACTTTTCCTTTGCGAGGGAGCTTCATCTGATTACCGATGAGGGCTTTCGCATAGGCACCACCGAAGGTTGGCGCGCGACCCATCACTTCACCAGTGGAACGCATTTCTGGCCCAAGGATAGTGTCTGCATTGTCAAATCGGTGGAAGGGAAAAACTGCCCCCTTCACATGGAAATCCCGAAGATTTTCATCGAGCGCTGCGGGCAAGCCTAGAGAGCGGATGCTCGTGCCCAGGATTACCTTTGCTGCCAACTTTGCGAGCGGTTTTCCGATGGCTTTGCTCACAAAAGGTACGGTGCGGGAAGCACGGGGATTCACTTCGATCAGGTAGAGCTCATCATTTTGCACAGCAAACTGGGCATTCATGAGTCCATGCACTTCAAAAACGAGCGCCAATTCGCAAGCCGCGTGGCGAATGCGTTCGATCATAGAGGGAGATAAGGAAAAGGGCGGAATCGCGCAGGCGGAATCACCGGAGTGAATGCCCGCTTCTTCAATATGCTCCATCACGCCGCCTACAACGGCATCATTGCCATCGCAGAGCACATCCACATCCACTTCGATGGCATCGCGAAGGAAGCGATCCATAAAGAGGGCGCGTCCATCGCTTACTATGAGGGCTTGCTCTGCGTAGCGACGCACAGATTCTTCTGTATAGGCAATGCGCATGGCTTGGCCACCGAGCACATAGCTGGGCCGCACGAGCACTGGAAATCCAAGGGATTTTGCCATGCTCACGGCTTCATCTAGAGTATGCACCATGCCATTCTCAGGCTGGCGAAGTCCTAATTGCTTCGCGAGTTTTTCGCATCTTTCCCGGTCTTCCGCCGCATCGATGGAGTTTACAGAGGTGCCGAGAATTTTTAGGCCATTTAATTCTAGAGCATGGGAGATCTTGAGTGGGGTTTGACCGCCGAATTGCACGATTACACCCTTTGGTCTTTCGATCCGGGCTATTTCTAGAACGCTTTCTGCCGTAACGGGCTCGAAGTAGAGGCGATCGGAAACGTCGAAATCCGTGCTCACGGTTTCAGGGTTGCAGTTCACCATAATTACTTTATAGCCTTCTTCGCGAAGGGCCATCGCGCCATGCACGCAGCAATAGTCAAACTCGATGCCTTGGCCAATACGGTTCGGGCCGCCGCCTAAAATCATCACGGACTTTTCTTGTTTGCTGCTCGCCGGAGAAATTTCTGCGGCTACTGGGCTCTTTTGCCAACAATTTTGATACGTGGAATAAAGGTAGGGTGTGAATGCCTCAAACTCAGCGGCGCAAGTATCCACGGCACGATATTGCGGGTGCAGGCGGAGCTCCAAGCGGAGCGCGCGGATTTCGGTCTCTTTCACTCCGATGGTTTCCGCAAGGTAGAGATCAGAGAAACCGAGGGCCTTAGCGCGGCCGAATACTTCAGGAGTTTCTTTGAAGAGTGCGAGCGCTTTTTTGGCTCCCAAATCTTTCAGTTCTTTTTCTGCCGCTAAAATTTCCGCAAACTGATGCAGGAACCAAGGGTCAAAATGAGTGATCTTATTGATTTCTTCCAAACTAATGCCAAGCCTTATGGCAGACGCTATAAATAGAACTCGTTGATAGTGAGGTTTGGCGAGAAATTGCAGTAACTCTGCTCGAGCCTGCGGAGTAAACTCTGCCTCTTCAAAACGAGTGGGCTTGAGCCAAGTGAAGCGATTTTCCATGCTGCCGAGAGCCTTTAGAAAAGCCTCTTTGAAAGTAGATCCAATCGCCATTGCTTCACCCACGGATTTCATCGTGGTATTTAGCATGGGGGTGGACGATCGAAATTTATCAAAATCGAAGCGCGGAATTTTCACTACCACATAGTCGAGGGTAGGCTCAAAGCTCGCGGGCGTGGAGCGAGTAACATCGTTGAGTAATTCATCGAGAGTATAGCCAACGGCGAGGCGAGCTGCGACCTTTGCAATCGGGAAACCGGTGGCCTTCGAGGCGAGGGCCGAAGACCGAGATACGCGAGGATTCATTTCAATCACGATCACGCGGCCGCTCTTAGGTTCCACTGCGAACTGAATATTGGAACCACCAGTATCCACGCCGATCTCACGGATAATACGCAAGGATTGGTCACGCAGATTTTGGTATTCGCCATCCGTTAAAGTTTGAGCGGGTGCCACGGTGATGGAATCGCCCGTATGAATTCCCATGGGATCTAAATTTTCAATGGAGCAGACGATGATCACATTGTCTTTTTTATCTCTCACCACTTCGAGTTCATACTCCTTCCAGCCGATGAGTGATTCTTCAATGAGCACTTCATGCATAGGAGAGAGTTCGAGGCCGCGCGTGAGCATCTTTACAAAATCTTCGCGGTTTTCTGCAATTCCACCACCTTCGCCGCCAAGAGTGAAGGAGGGGCGCAGGATAATGGGAAACGGAATTTGCTTGAGGGTAGCTAGTCCATCCTCCAGATTAGCCACTGTGCGACTCTTTGGTACATCCACACCAATCTTAATCATCGCTTGGCGGAAGAGCTCGCGATCTTCTGCTTTTTTGATGGCTTCCACATTGGCACCGATCAATTCCACCTTGTGCTTCTTTAGGATTCCTTTTTCGAAAAGTTCCATGGTGAGATTGAGCGCGGTCTGGCCGCCCATGGTGGGGAGAATCGCATCCGGCTTTTCTTTGGAGATGATTTTCTCTAGGAAATCTACGGTGAGCGGTTCGATATACACTGCATCGGCAGCGTCAGGATCCGTCATGATAGTGGCAGGATTTGAGTTTACCAGAATCGTGCGGTAACCTTCGGCTCTCAAGGCACGCAGGGCTTGGTTCCCCGAGTAGTCGAATTCGCAAGCTTGCCCGATCACGATCGGTCCACTGCCAATCACCATCACGCTTTTAATGTCTAAACGTTTCGGCATTCTAGCTCTCCTTAGAGATTCTCATGGTTCGCCCCAGCTGGCTCGATCTTATGTGGACTCACTTCATTGAAGGCATCTACTGCCTTTACTAATTCTTCTTTCGCAGAATCGGTGGCCTTCCAGCTTTCTTGCATCCCTTTGGCTGCGAATAATCCGAAAGTAAAAATGGCAAAGGTACCATTTTGTCGTCCCCCCGAATTTTTAGCGCGAGAACGAAGAATGGCGGAAATTAAGGCACCCGCGAGCGAGCCACTTGCAAGCCAAGTATGAACTTTCGATTCATGGCTATATTTCACCATCAAATCGAGGTGCTGTTTCGATTCTGGATACCGCTCCATCACTTCACGAATATCATCGTCGATTGGACGCGCTAGGCTTTGCTTCGTGATCGGCATGAGATCATAGGTGCGGCCGCGATAGGTAACGAGCCAGTTGCAGTCAGAAAAACTTTGAGAGCGCTGGTTTGCACCGCTACTCAGCGCCTGGGCTGAGGAATCAAGGAGTAGGAGGATGGCGATCAAAATAGAAGCGATGCGAAAATTTGAATGGAAGGAGAATTTTGTCACCCCTAAGAAATACCATATTCGTGAGATGTTGCTCTGCAGAAAAAGCTCTTTTCTAGAGCGAATTGCATAGTATTCTATTTGACGAAAATAGAGGAATCCCCAACGCACAGGAAAAATTAGATTAGCGGAGTAATCAAATTGATAGGAATATATTAGTGTACGATGCGTTATTTTTTGCCTATAAGAGCTTCACTTTAACGGCAATCAAAAAAAGGAATCGTACTATGAAAAAACTCATTCTCACCGCAATCTTTCTCGCTAGCCTTAGCTTGCAAGCTAAGGCAGAAAGCACGCTAAACTGTAATGGTATGGGCGATGTAAAAGGCCAATCCGTGACGCTTACGATCGTGAGCAATACCCTCGTGAAGGTGGATGGCACAAACACCGCAGTCCTCGATGAGCAATATAATCCACGATTGAATCAAGGTTTTTTGCGCTTTGACTATGATAGTTCCGAAGAGGGCGATCAAGAGGTGCTCGTGCAAGAGCAGCTTTTGGAGGGCTCTTCAAAAGGATTAATTAAAGTGCAGTGGCGCGGCGAAGGCTTTGAAACGTCCAGCTACTACTGCCACCCATAATTAGGGGCCGGATAGGGCGCGCTGAATAGCTTTGTCTACTAAGCGCGCGGAATTCTCTGCGGAGTATTGAGCGAGAATATTTTTCTTCGTCAAGGAGCTCACTGGTAAAAAGCTTCCTTTTTCGGCTTTTTGGAAGGCTAAAGCCCAGGCTTTTTCTTGTTTTGGATCAAGTAGGCATTTTTCTTGTTCCGGTATCAGCGCCATAGCCTCGGATAACGGCGCAATATTCGAGGCGATCACCACTCGCTCACAGACGGCGGCTTCTAATGGAGGGCGACCAAATCCCTCATACAGCGATGGAAAGAAAAAGGCGCGGCAGTGGCGGAGCAATACACTCAGTTCTTTTCCACTTAATGCGCCAGTATGGCGAAGAAGCCCCTCGTTATGGCCTTCTATAGAGAGAAGTAGGGGCATGATGCTCTTGCTTTTTTGATACGCTCGTTTCAAAAAATCCAAATTTTTGTGAGGCTTTGGATTCGAGAGACAAAAAAAGTACTTTTCCTTTTCCACACCAAACTTTTTCAAAATATCCTGTGTGATCGATTCACTCACGATTTCAGGCTCGCGAATCGCGTTCAGGGTGATTTCAATTTTTTTATCCACCCTAAGCCAGGCTAGAATTTCTTTCTTCGCGCTTTCGCTCACGGTGAAAAGTGTGGCGGCGGAGAGCGCCGATTTTTTTAGGACGAAGCGATAGTAGAGTTTCTGCCTGATATTCCCAAATTCCAAGTGGTTGAGATCGTGCACTGTTTGCAAGTGTGGGCAAGGATACTTCCACAGGCTCGAAAAGCTGGGACTAAAATAGAGGCTTGCTTGGATCTGGGTTAAAATCGTTGGCAGGGTCCAGAGTTCCGAGGGGTGTAAAAAGGGAATTTTTACTTCGGCCAGCGGATAGTGGCGCAAGCTGTGATCAGCGGGAAGCGAAGGGCTAATCAGCAAAAAGATTTCATAGGGGAGTTTCTTTTGAACTTGCAGTTGCTTGAGGCCAGCCAGTAGATCAAGCAGGTAATTCGCGATGCCGTGGCCTTGGGCCGTTACCATGCGAGCATCGATTACGATTCTTGGCTGCTTCATCCATAGGATTAGAGCAGACTTCCTGCGTTTGATGCAAGGCAAAAACCTTCCTTCAGGGCGTAGATTGAGGTACAACTTTTTGATGAAGAAAAGCGTATTGATCACCGGCGCCGCCGGATTTATTGGTTCCCACTTGAGTGAGCGTTTCTTGGCAGAAGGCTTTGATGTGCTCGGCGTGGATAATTTCTTAACCGGACGTGAAGCCAATATTCAGGACGCGCTCAAAAATCCTAGCTTTCGTTTTGAAAAAGCGGATGTGATTGAGCGTTTCGATTTCAAGAATCCTTTCGGCGGAAAATTCTGGATGGTGCTGCACTTTGCTTGCCCAGCGAGCCCCACGGATTTCGAAAATCTTTCTCAAGAAATTTTGGAAGTAGATTCCATCGGCACGATGAACGCGCTTAAGTTTGCCCATGAGCAAGGCGCCAAGTTTTTCATCGCTAGCACTTCGGAAGTCTACGGTGATCCTCTCGTGCACCCACAAACAGAAGAGTATTGGGGCAATGTGAGCTCCACTGGTCCGCGCTCTTGCTATGATGAGGCGAAGCGTTTCTCTGAAGCGGCCACCATGGTATATCACCGCAAATATAAGTTAGACACGCGCATCGTTCGCATTTTCAATACCTATGGCCCGCGCATGCGCTTGAATGATGGCCGCGTAGTGCCTGCGCTTTGCGAACAAGCTCTTCGTGGCAAACCACTAACCGTGCATGGTGATGGCACCCAAACTCGCAGCTTCTGCTATGTGAGCGATCTTGTGGATGGTATTTTCAAGCTCGCCATGAGCAAGGAGAATCTGCCAACGAATGTGGGCAATCCTGTGGAATATAGCCTCAACGATTTCGCCAATGTAGTAAATAAACTCACGGGTCAGAAATTGGCTACTCAGTATTTGCCATCGCGTCCGGAAGATCCACGCCGCCGCAAGCCTGATATCAGCAAGGCAAAGCGCATTCTCGGCTGGGAGCCAAAAGTTTCCCTGGAAGACGGATTGAAGCTCACCTTAGACGCCTTCAAAAAAGAGCTCTAAAAGATGCTCCCGAAATGGACTCTCGAGCCTAAGCGCGTTGCTATCGTTCATGATTGGATGACGGGTATGCGCGGCGGTGAGGCCATTCTCGATGCCATCTGCGAGCTTTTCCCCAACGCGGATCTCTATACTCTTCTGCAAACCGATTTCAAGATGAGCCCAACGATTCTCAATGGTCGCGAGATTCACACGAGCTATTTGCAGAAACTCATGAAGGTGAAGCGCTTCGCTTCCGGCTATCGCAGCCTGCTTCCCATTTTCCCTCACGCCATATCAACTCTCGATCTCTCCCAATACGATTTGATCTTGAGCAATACTCATTGCGTGGCCAAAGGCGTGAAGAAAAAGTCTGGTGCCCTTCATGTGGCCTATGTGTCTACTCCTATGCGCTATGTTTGGGATATGTTCGATGAATACTTCGGTGGTGGCAAAACTGGTTTGCTCACCACGATGGCAGCGCATCTCGTGCGCAAACCCTTGCAGCGTTGGGATGTGCAGTCCACCAAAGGAGTGGATTATCTCATCGCCAATTCTCGCTTTGTGCAAAAGCGGATCACGGATTTTTGGCACCGTGAAAGTGTGGTGATTCATCCATTTTTGGAAACGAAAAAATTTCCAGACCGCTTCGAAGAGCCACAAAATTATTATCTGATGGTTTCCGCCATGGCTCCCTATAAGCGAATCGATCTCGCTATTCTTGCCTTTAAAGAATTGGGTTTGCCGCTCAAAATTATTGGGCGTGGTCAGGATGAAAAGAAATTGCGCGCGCTCGCGGGTGATGCAAAAAACATCGAATTCCTCGGCAATCTTTCCGATGCAGTGTTAGGGGAATTTTATCGCAAGGCGAAGGCGTTTCTTTTTCCAGGCTTAGAGGATTTCGGCATCACTCCGCTTGAGGCGATGTATAATGGTAGGCCGATCATTGCCTATGGCAAGGGCGGACTCCTGGATACGGTTACGGAAAAAACGGGAATTTTCTTTGATCAGCAAGAAGTGAATAATTTGGTGGAAGCAGTGAAGCGTTTTGAAAATAGGCAATTTGATCCTGCAGATGCCCGTGCACGGGCAAATGAATTCACGCGAGAAGTGTTCATCAAAGAGTATTCTCAATTTTTAGAGGAATGCTTACTTAAGCACTTTTCAGAACGCTCTGAGTAGCGGTTTCAAATTCCGGAAGACCGATTACCACACGGGCGTGATCCGCAAAAACTAAAATCCAAGGGCGCTCCATCACATCCATCGTGGCATCAAATACTCGCGGGAGTGGACCATGCACTGGAAGTATTCGATCGCGATAATAGAGAAGGGCAGCATAGGGTTGGCGCACTAGTGGAGAAGTGAATAAGCTGCCATAAGGAATGATTTCCTTCGGACTCGTCTCATTGATTTTTTCTTCCCGACCATCGGGTACGCGAATTGTAATCATGCTGTATAAAGAATCGACACTCCTTGAGAAGGTCTTGAGAAAAATCGTAAAAGATCGAAAGTATTTAACCTGCTTACGTGTATTTTACTTGTAGCCCTTGAGCTTTCCTTCGAGGGACTGCCGGATGACAAGGTGCTGAAGATCAGACATGGGTGGGTTCCTTGGTGTAGGCCAATAAGTTGGCGTTGTTGAAGTCGTTCAGGTCGGGGAAAAACTTATAGTAGTGGCAGAGCATGATGACG
>CAIPTA010000067.1 GCA_903867855.1 Oligoflexia bacterium
ATATTTATCTTCAGCAAAAATTGCTCCAGCATTAGTGCCATACTCGCGTAGCGATTGTTTAAAGCTCTGAATTTCTTCGAGAGAGCCGAATCGCTTTTTAGTAAAGTTCAGCTGATTCGCTCGATTTATCAGCTCAACAATGCGCTCGAAGTGCAACTCCACACTATAATCGAGTCGAATTCTGATAGAAGATTTACGGAGAAAATCTTCATTGCTACTTGGGGTGCTTTCTCTGCCGGCTTCCCTGATCTCCAGATGCCGATATTGGGAAAGTCGAACTAAGTCTCTATCTTCGTTTCCCTTTAGGGATTCCAAGGTTAGCAGAACAGACAAAACCTCTGCTGGGTCTGCAACGTTGATTCCTGGACAGTAGTATTGTGCCTCAAAGCGATTCAATGGATTGTCGTCTATGAAGAGAGTATTTTCGGGCCGGAAACCAATACGCTCTTTTAGCTTTAAGAGTCGCTGTCCCTTTGGACTAAAATCAATATTGGGAAAAACAAAAAACGACCAAATCCCCGCCTGCTCAAGAATTGTTTTTGCCTCGTTGAAATTATTTTTAGCGCAAATCGAGGAAACAATTCCCCTGCTGGCCAATTCCTTAACAAGGGATATATTAGTTTGCGAAAGTATAACTTTTTCTTCGCCTAGGGTACCCCGCCAAAATGTTTCGTCAAGATCCCAAACTACTAGTTTGATTGCTTCCATAGATATCACTGTTTTTAGTTTGGCCACTTTTACGCTTTATAGCAGCTCATGTTAAAGCGTTCTCAATTTCGCCCCTTGGGCTCAGCAAATGAGTTTTGTTTGCTCTATTTTTTCTCTACCAGCTGGATTAATTTGGCCTTACTTAGTTTTGTGATAAGAGCATCTACTTCTTTGGTGAGGAACGCTAATTCGTAGCCACTCTTTTTTTGCAGTTTTTTCACGATTGAGTCTGTTGAGGTATTTCCGTCGATCAAAAGCCAGGCCTCAGCTGCCCATGCGTCGAGCGAATAGTAGGTATCTAAATCGTCTAAATTTAAAATGTGAACCGATTGGTTTTCTTTGATTGGGCGAGCCAGTACTCTTTCTGGAACTCGGATCAACATTGCCGGCTTGTTGCTAGTCTTTTTCGTTTTCTTCATTTTTATTTAGCTTCAATTTGTTCGTTAATTTCTTTTCTAGCATAGCAGTATACATTTGTATAAACAGGAAAATGTTCACGAAGTGCGAAACTCGCAAAACTAAAATTATTTTTTGGGAAGATTTTTTTTAGTTCAATCTTCGTGGCAGAAAAAACTCTTTGTATTTCCGGGCTCGCCTTTGGCTACTATTTTCGCAATTCCTGTACGCCCAAAGTTAAGCAATTCTTGATCGACCAATAATGTGGTCATTGGCCTAGATTCATAAATTAAATAACTATTACCGAACTTACCCTGCACTGGCTGAGCCTGTTGGTCCCGGCGATAACGGCCCACCAAAGCGTCGTTAATTCCTGCGAAATTTTGAATCATCGCCTCGTCGCTAGAAAGCGTTAATTCGAAGCGATCTCCCTTATCCGCTCCTACCCCAAAACATTGCTTCGCTGCCATCGCTGAAGTACCAAAGAACGAGGCTGTCAGAAACAGACCAAAATAGACGGATAATACTAATTTCATAAATCTTTGCCTCAATTCATAACTCCCACTAGAAACCAAAGCCCTTATTGCATGGCATCATTTCTTTTTCAATAGCTTCCCGATATCGATCCGATTTTGTTCATGATCTCTTAGGGAAATTCCGAAAAATAGCATGGAGGTTCTAACCATGAACTTGATTCGCCTAAGCCTATTTATCGCATTATTTTTACCAAGTTCAGGGGCCTACGCCGACGACGTAAAAAGCACGTCGCTTAGTGAAGTTCCAGTGGCCTGCGTAGAGAGCATCGCTCCCAACGCCAATAATCCCGAATTTGCCAGCGCCAAAGAAGTGATTGCTACAAGCAAAAATATCAGCAGCGATGATTATCTTAATGCCTGGATGTATCTACGTGCCGCCAAGGCAGCGGATGAAAAAGTAAACGCTATTTATGAGGCCGCGGATAAATATGATATGCCGCCGATTGTTCTAACTGGCGCCATGATGCAAGAGTCTAATCTAGATAGTCTTCCCCTAACCGAGGATTTTGGCAATTGGGCCTGTGGGATGGGACAAATCAATGTGAACGATTGGTGCTACTGGGCTTCTTCCCTGAATGCTGATGACAAAAGGCGAATCGACTGGTCCCAAAGCTCGAATGATCGTTTCCAAGAAAAGAATCCATCCATTGATCTATGTAGCTCCGATTTTGTTGTTCCAGACCATGCACAGGCCTTTCATAGCGTGCTCATGAGTCGTTTGCATGCGGCAAGCCCAGGTGCAAAAGAGTTTATGATGGACGCAAGCTACGCCGTTACCCCCGCGCGCATTCAATTTAGTGAAGTGAAACGAGAATTTTCTCTCATCACCAAAAAACACCAAAAAGAAAATGACGATGATTCCTTGGCCGACACTTCTGATGAAAACGCCGCACAACAATTGCGCTTCGAAATTACGAGAAATTTTGTGGAGAACTGCCTAGATTCCAAGAATGCCGCTCAAGCACTGGCCTACAACTTACGCCAAACCTTCGATGCTTTGCCTGCAGAATTAAAAGAGGCTCAACGGTATAAAGACGGACAAGCAAAAAAGAGTGGCTGCCAAAGAACGCCGAGTTCCAGTGCCTATCCACTACACGTAGGATGGCTTTTGGCTGATGCTGTATACAATGCAGGGGATGAAATTCTACCTGGGGTATTCACCTACCAGCGCCGTCATCATATCGACTGGGAAGAATTTAGCCCTCAGGACCTTGTTCATGCGATTGACTACGCGCTAACACTAAAAAATAGTGGCTTATCACCCATTGGTGCCCGTGAAGCGGTTCACCATATTCGGGGAGTGGTAAGAGCAGTAACACTCCCCGGGAACACCATCGCCAAATAAACTAATCTTGCTTAAACTGGTCGTGACCACCGCTGCGCATTTGTGCCAGCTTGGCCAAGGCATCCTGAACACCTTGCGCATTGCCCGCAGTGAGGGCTTCTTCTAAATCAATCGTAGCCAGTCGGAGATTGAGGATCGCGCGCAAATATTGTAATTGCTGCACACGTTGCTGATCAGCAGGGAGCAAGGCTAATTGGTCGGGATAAAATGTAGCAGCTTCGGCAACAAATCCATTTAGCTTGGCAGCACCAGCAATAGCAGCAGCTGTTTGGGTAGAATCCTTTGTTTGAGCGGCCAAGGCTTTATAGGTGGCGCCCATATCTTTCATCACAGCCTGTAAATCACGAGCTGGAGGCGGAGTTGGAGTGGTGTCAGCGTGAACTGTATTTGCCATCAATAAGAAGGCCAGCATCAAAATTATCTTCTTCATAAAACCTCTCTACGAGTGAAAAAAATTTCCACTCGGCCGGCATTATAACGCATCACACCAAGTCCTGTCTAGCGCAATGCGATAAAGGCAACGCTTGCCAGACCCCAAAAGCAGGGTGATACTTATTTTACAGTAATCTTACCAAGGAGTTAGGAATGAGATTTATACTGACGGCTTGCTCCATTTTTCTATTGCCTCTCTTAGCCAACGCCGCCCCGCAAAAGCTGATCAGCGATTCCTTGGTAGATAGGCTCCCCTGCAATGGCCTCAACGAATCCAATATTCTCCAGCACTTACAGCCAAATGCCTTTTCGATCGATAAGCACTTCCCAATCGAAAACTGGAGTTCTGGAGGGGGCCTGGCAGAATGTTGGTCCCTAAGCCATGCACAACGCATTAGCTTCTTTTTAGCTCGCTTCGGACAAGCCGATCTCACTGATCCAAGAGACCTTGGCACTATCGCCGATATTTTTCGGGGCAGAGGCGATTTTCAGGTATTTCCCGCCCACAACGTGATTTCGCTCTATAACTCCCAAGTGGATTTTATGGATGGATTCGGCCACGAGCGTCGCTTTCAGTGGGATATTCAAAGCTATGAGGACTGGCGCTTCTACCAACCGAGTAATGCAAATTTAATTTTTGGCGAACGAGATCGCAGCCAAGCCGAAAACCTAAATAGCTTTCAGCAGATTCAGCAAGACCTTAGCAGAGGGCGGATGCCTCTCGTTATCTTGAGAGGGAATTTAACAACGCAACATGCTGTGCTGATCAAACGTGGGTATCCGCTCAATTCAGAAGAGTGGCAATTTGATGTGTATGATTCAAACTTTCCAACACTAGAGCATCACATCATTTACAACCAAGACGCCCAAGAATTCACCGCGCAAGATATTGTTGCTCCCTTTCACATCGATTCCACATCCCCCATCGGCTTATTCATAGAAGATGAATCGGATATGGATGCGATACAAAGCACCTTGCTTGCCTATTACCAAGTGCGCTGTCAGGAATAAACCGGGCTTAATGGCCGCTCCCTGTGCTAGAGTGCTATTTCCGCAGGAATTCTGCGCCTAGAGGGAGTCGCGATATGAGCTTTTCAACAGTAACGAAACCACCCAGAGGACAAATGAAGTGCAATATTTGCCGAGCAAATTGCCTCATCAAAAATGGCGATTGGTTCGTCTCCGACGGTAGCTCTGGTCAACAGATTTTTCTTTGTAAGGTTTGCGAAAAGGACACGAAGGGTGTCTACAAAAGAGCCGCACTGAACTATAAACACACTTAGTTTAGCAACTAGATATAAAAAAACCCAATTCCATCTAGAGCAGCTTGCTCTGCGAGGCATTGGGTTTTTCTTTTCCGATTATTGTCGTTGGCGGTGAGTAATTAAACCGTGACCAGGATCATAGGGTGAAACACCCACAGTAACCCGATCTCCTACCAAAACACGAATGCGGAACTTCTTCATACGCCCTGAGAGGCGGGCAGAAACAACCTGTCCAGAGTCTAACTGGATTTGGTAGCTTCCGCCGGTCGTATCAATGACCTTGCCATCAGCGCTTAAGAGATCTTCTCTCGACATTAATAACGGGAACCGCGACCGAAACCGCCACCACCGCCGCCGCTACGTCCGCCACCGCCGCCACGATCTTCACGTGGAGCTTGTGGGCGAGCTTCGTTAACAGTGATAGGACGACCGTCTACTACTTGACCGTTCATTTTTTCGATTGCATCGGTTGCTTCTTTATCGGAAGACATTTCCACGAAACCGAAACCTTTGCTGCGGCCGCTATCACGGTCAGTGATAACTTTTGCAGATTCAACAGTACCGAATTGGGTGAAAGTTTGTTCCAAAGAGCTATCGCTCATCGAAAAAGAAAGATTACCAACGTATAATTTTTTACCCATACAAAACCTCCTCAGGCCAGGGAGCCGCTGCGGAGGCTTAAGAGCACAATTGCTCGCAATCTCATCAGTAGCAAAAACATATTCTAGCGGTACCATGCATCAAATGAGATTGCGAACTGTTTTTAATAAGTATTCAGTTTTGGCGTAGTTGTTCCATGCCATCTCCGCTACGCCCGCCGCCTCGGTCGCCACCACCACCATCTCCACCACCACGGTCGCCACCACCGCCGGTAGCCGTTGACGTATCCGTTGCCGCTGCGCTTCCCGTGGAAGTAGCAGTGCTAGAGGCGCTGCCAGAGCTTGTGCCAGTGCCAGTTCCCGTGCTCGTGCCTGACGCCGTTCCACTGCTTGTGCCAGTTCCCGTGTCTGCCACCGCAGAAATTGTGGAATCAGTGATCGAGGCAGTCCCCGAACCGTTCGCTACCTCAGCTTGTACGCTAAAGTAATAGGAAGTGCTTGGCGAAAGCCCAGTCACCGTAAAGCTCTGGTTCGTCGCAGCAGGAATCAGCGACCCATCCGTTGGATAAATAAGGGCAGTATCATCCGTAGCGCTGCTTCCCACGACTACTGTCGCCGTAGCCGGCACATCCGTGCTCCACGAAAGCGTAATAGAAGTGCTCGTTTTTGAGCTAACCACTAAACCTGATATGGTGACAACTGTCGATACTACGCCAGTTCCAGTGCCCGTTGAGGTTGAGGTGGAAGTAGAAGAGCTAGGGCAACAAAAAATATGACCGAAGTCACGTTTACCACCAGTAGTGATGCCCTCACCAACCATCCCAGCGATATACTCACCAAGATTACAGTATGCTCCGCTTTCAGGATTTGGAGGCGTCGGGGAGCCAGAAGCGAGACTATAGATACTGCCCTTACCGTTACCACCCTCTCCCTTAGATCCCCAATACTCCCAGTGGCATGCGGTGCCATCGCCTAGGCTTGCCCCCATCACTTTCCAGCTGGATCCATCACAAAGCTCCATAGCTTTGGTGGAAGGATTGAAATGCACTTCTCCTACCACAGAACAAGCGGCAGCAAAACTCCGCTCAACCAACGCGAAAGAAGCCGCCAGGGAAAGGAGAGCTATCGTCTTATTTTTAAAATTCGTGCTCATGCGAAACCCCAACCCATCAACCGCCTAAAGGACAGCATAGAACCATTCCAAAATCTCTTTTTCCGCCAGTGCTGATTCCCGTTCCAACTACACCTGCCGCATAATCAGAAAGATTGCAGTATCCAGCGCTCCCATTGTAGTTGCCACCAGTAGGACTAGCGTAAAGCGCAGGATTTCCGCCAGCCGATTGGCCACCGGATCCCCAGGTCACCCAATGACAACCCGTACCCTGCCCAATACCACCGCCGATTAATTTGTAATTACTTCCATCACAAAGCTGCATCCCTTTAGTGTTGGCATCGTAACGTAATTGCCCGGCATTTGTGCATGTCATCGCCTGAGCAAGCTGATCGCTAGCGATAAAAAGGCTAAAGATTAATAAGAGTTTTTTCATCATGCCTCCCATCCGCCTAACCACCCACCGGGCAGCACAGCACAACACCGAAATCTCGCTTCCCGCCTGTTGTGACTCCATCGCCTGAAACCGCGGCAACATATTCACCGATTTTACAGAAAGCGCCACTTGCGGGACTCGAAGGAGTAGATCCACCCGAGGCCATATTGGTATACAAATTTCCAAGACTGTTCCCGCGCTCTCCCTTGGAGCCCCAACTCTCCCAGTGGCAACCAGTACCATCGCCCATGGCGCCACCCAGCACTTGCCATGCCTGTCCATTGCAGTAAAGCATATTTGTTGAAGCTGGATCGAATTGCATGCGTCCAAAATTAACCGTGGCGCTGCATGCTGGAAGCGCAGCCATTGCTGGAATATTCCAGGTGGAAGCTAGAAAGACTCCAAAAAGTAGAAAAATCCTCGATAACGAGCGATCTTGTTTCATCCCATCCCCCAGAACAAATTGACCCTAATAACTATATCGTCCTTTCAAACAGACAACTTTAA
>CAIPTA010000068.1 GCA_903867855.1 Oligoflexia bacterium
CGGCCTTCATCAATAACTCGGATATTAATGGTAAAATCTGCGCGCTAACCGCGTAAATACTATCTGCAATAATCTTATCTACCTGTTCTGGTGTTATCTCTTTACTTCTTACACATTCTTCATTTTCTTTGCGGTCTATTTTTTTCTGAATAGGGCAATACCATTTCGCTATCAAACCTTGCTGGTTGTTTTTGGGGGAACAATTTTCTATGGATATTGGAATCCATATTATATTGGACTTCCGTATTATCTTATTTTTGTTGGTTTTATTGGCAGTAGATGTTTCTCGCGGTTTAGCCATCCTTTCAATAGAAAAGTCTGCCTAGTTGCTACTCTCGGAACTTTGCTTTTGCCACTATTATTTTTCAAATACTCTCATTTTGTTTGTGAAGATATCCTCGGTCTACCGAGGCGGCCTGAATGGCATGTGGGATTGCCTTTGGGTATTTCGTTTATCAGCTTCACAATGATTGCCTATTTGGTGGATGTTTACCGAGGGGTATTTCCAACTGAAGCAAAGCTGAATTTGCTTTCGGCCTTGGTTTTATTTTTCCCGCATTCCATAGCCGGACCGATCTTGCGACCTCTAGATCTAATTCCACAGTTTTTGCGAGCCAGAGCATTTGATCGAGAGGAGGCTTATTGGGGGTTTGCTCTATTTACGCTTGGGCTTGTAAAAAAAATTCTGCTTGCGGATCAGTTAGCTCAATTTATCCAGCCTATTTTTTCCCTCGGTGGGGGAAGTTTCGCTCCGTTTCACCAACTGCTCGGTATTTACGCATTTGCTATTCAGATTTACGCAGATTTTAGTGGTTACACCGATATGGCCCTTGGCGCCGCGCTGATGCTTGGATACAAGCTGCCCATCAATTTTGCTCGTCCTTATTTATCTACTTCGCTAATCGACTTTTGGAGACGTTGGCATATCTCTTTATCTAGCTGGCTTCGAGACTATATCTATATTCCAATGGGCGGAAATAGAAAGGGATTCGGACGTCAATGTATAGCCATCTCTATCACAATGTTAATTAGCGGTCTGTGGCATGGTGCAGGTTGGACATTTCTTGTGTGGGGAATATATCATAGCGCTGCTTTAATAATTAATCTTTGGCTTGGTCGCGGGAAGATCCCACAGCTCCCGAGATTCGTATCCATAGTTTTAACTTTTCAAGTAGTCGCCTTTGGTTTTATTTTCTTTCGATCAGAAAATTTTTACCAAGCGTTGCATATCTTTTCTGAGGCTTTGAAGGCTTTTTGGCCTTTGTATTATCCAACGAAGATGGAGCTTGAGGCGGCAATTTTTCCTTTGGCCCTAGTAGGATTATTTTTTGCTACCCATAGCTGGGACGACCATAAACGGCTAAAAAAAGCTCTGCTTAATACGCCTGCTCCAATAGCCGGAACAATACTTGTGGGCCTCTGGATACTGGTCTATGCGATTTCTCACAACGGAGCTAGCGACTCGAGTTTTATTTACTTCGACTTTTGATCATTCTCAAAAATCATAGAATCGAGATCCGATCTGTGTTCAAAGCCCGTTTGATAAATATGCTCTGGCACCTCGGGCATTTTTATCAATGGTTTGATTGATACTTCCCTAGCCTTACTTTGGAGGCCTCGGGCGATGCATTTAGCATGTTTTGCTAAATATAAATTATTGATATGGTCTCCCCGCCTAAATACTCCAGCGCTTACTTTGTCGAAAATATGAGTGCAATCGATGGGGGCATAGTTATGAACAGTCATGAAGCGAAGAATAGTATCGCGGTCGGCGCGCGCTTGTTTTGTTAGCTCAGCATCGTGTAATATTTCCTGCTCAGCCTCATTGCCAGCTTCGAGCTTGTAGGCAATAAGAGGGCCCGCGATAGGATAGAAACGTATTCCATGCGCATCAGACCACTCACGCATTTTCTGAATGTTCTGTAAATAGGCGAGTATTCTTAGCTGATGATTTTGATCTGCTGGAGCGGATGTAAATCCCGTAATGGCCTCATCAATTCTGGTCGTAAATAAGTGATCGCGATAAAACTGGCTAGCAAGTAATAGGGCATTGAGCAAGCTGTAGCGATGGATATCCTGCAAATTGGCTTGATATTGCTCATAAAAGAAGAAGCGGTGAGGATAGTTCACTCTTTTTTCCACTTCATTGTAGAATTCATTGCTCCAGCCATAGTGCAAAACAATATCAGGAGAATAGCCCGTCACGTCAGTGATCAACCGAACAAGATCTTGTCGACTGATGGAGGAAGTGCTGCCAAAATTATACACCACAATTTTTTTATTACCGACAGCTTCGCCAGCAAATTGAGTGATTAAATTAGCTATGTTTGCAGAGCCAAGGTGAACTGTGGATCCCCCCAAAATTATAACTCGAATTTCATCCTTGGGTTTTGGGATAATAGGGAGTGCTCCACGGTAGCCAAGAAGATTGTGCGTATCATTCCCTACGAACGAGCCTGGCTTTCCCACGGCCATTACATAGGGCCGTGGCACATGATTCTTATCCGTCACTGCCCAAGTTTTTTGCTCAAGTTCGCGCGATGAAAGCCACCGATATGAAAATTCAAAGCCAATCAAAACAAGGAAAACTGAGGCGCATGCAAGAATAAGATTACCAGCAATGTTCACGAGTTTATGTTTTAGCATTTGTTGATAGTAGCCTCTTCAAATCTGATAGTAAAACTTTGAACATCGCCATGATACCTTTAGATTTCAATTATCATTTTTACGCTGATTTACGGCGTTGGTGGAATCACGGGTTTGGGCCGGTTGCAGCCGCTCGGCTTGCATGGTTTGCTTTAATTGTGATCAACTTAGTTTATAGTAATAGTTTTATTTGCTTAACGGATAATCGAGGATAACGTCAATGCCGAGAAAAAGGCGGGAATATACTAATTTTCCCATCTCTCATAATCAAATCCAACCAGCTTCACTTTCGCCTAAAGATTGGAAAAGCCCTTCCCTCATTCTTGAGCGTGGTGCCAAGCTTAATTTTCGTAACGAAGTGAAAATTTTCAAGCAAGCCCTTCCGCAATTACGCTCCGAAAAGCAACTTAAGGCGATAGCTAATCTAGCCGCTAAAATTAAATTGAAACGGCACGCGAAGCTTGTAATCGCTATGCCCGCATACGTGGGAGAGCAAAATTTGCTGGCCGCGGTACGTTCAAGTCTGGATTCAGCTAATGGGGGGGGATCTGCAGCCGTTATTCTTTTTTTAAACGCGAGTGCGGTTACATCAGCGAAAAAATTTCAATCATTGCTTGCGGCGAGAAAGGTTGAGCTCGAAGAACTATGTGCATCTTCTAGAGGCAGGCTTCAAATAATTGACTATCACTTTTCAGGCAGCACACGCATGGGGGCCATTCGTGGACTACTTACTGATGCAATAGCTCTAGCGGCCAGCAACGCTGGCATTGATGATTTGATCGTGATCTCAAACGATGCAGATCAAATAGAATGTTGTTCGAATTATGTAAAAAAAGTTATTAAGTTTTTTGGGGATAATGAAGAGGTAGACGCGGGCGAGGGCTTGATTCAATGGGGAACGGCTCTTGAGCGCTCAAAAATGCCAGAACTGCGGTTGGTTGAATTAATAATTAATAATATTGATCTTCGTCCAAATCGAGAATTTATTGGATCTATCCCTGCGATTCATGCCTGGGGGGCTAACAGTTTTTTCCGACTAAGTTCATACTGCGCAATTGGTGGCTATAAGTATGGAATGCGATCTTCAGAGGATGCTGATTTACTTCAACGAATAGAAATAGCGAGAATGCTTGATACCGGAGGTTTTGTGGGATTTTATGGCAGGTTTGTTAGAAAGGCAGATTCCGCGGTAGTATCCACCGACGCCTCTAAATTAATTGATTCTATTCTTTCGGGAAGCTCGCTGTTTGAGAGTCTGCGACAATTTTCTCCTAGCCGCAGAAGTACCAGAAATTCCAATTTGATGTTTTCCGCCTATTCGAAGAGGCGGAAATTAATTCAAGTTTCTGATGTATTGGCGGCAAAAAAAGGCAACCGAATCGCTGTGCAGAAAATCATGAATCGAATTATCGCTCTTTACCGAAATCATGAGCAGCTGAAGGATTTAGGCCCAAAAGAGCTGAAAAAATTTTTCTACAGTAAAGATGGGAAATTCCTAGTAGGGAATATCTTGCGACAATTTATTTGTGAATAATTTTCCAATCCACCGGCTGAATGGCCATTTTTTTTAAAAAACCCGGTAGAAAGTAGCTTCCAACGAATTCTAGGTCTCGCCTGCGCCATTCCGAACCCCACGCACTTTTTATTCCCATGATATTTCGTAGGCCGGGAGTATCAAATCCAGGATGAACAATGAGCTCGGAAATTCCTGCTGGTAGATTAAGGAGCATTTCAATATAGGATTTCTCCCAATCTACGGCGGCCGTTGCTCTGGGCATGGCAAAAATACGTCCATCAGGAAAAAGAACGGGTAAATTGTACTGGAAGGAGAGCGAGCTAATTATTGAACGAGTTTTTGGATTTCGATAGAGAGAAAACATATGGCAGTCAAGGTGAGTTGGTTTGAGGCCCAAAATGAGAGCACGCTTAATTTGAGCATTCGCCTCGATGATAATTTCATCCAAGTTTGCAAGCCTCAGAAATTGATCGACAGTGCTGTGAAAGTGTCCATTTCTATCCACCAAGCTTTTAACCAAACTAGGCTTTGCGCATGGGGAGAGCTTTCGTTTTGGCCACTCCGAAGTAAAGGTAAGGTGAATTCCTAAATCAAATTGGTGATGCCGGTTTTTTGCAAACTCCACAACTTGAGCAAAGTACGGGGCAGGAACCATAGCGCTCGCGGATGTGATCCACCGTTCTTCTAGGGCTAAAAAACAAGCCTGATTTACGGCGCGGTCGATCCCTAGGTCGTCGGCATGTATGATTAACTGTCTATTCTTTTTCATTGGCTATCCGGCTTGGAAGCTAGGCCTCTATACTATCAAGACGTCCACGGTCAGCTTTACGAGATCATTTTACACGCGGCACCCAATACGTGGGCGAACTATATCTATATAGTCGAAAAACTGACGATTGGTGGAGCCTACTGGATTCGAACCAGTGGCCCCCTGCTTAGAAGGCAGGTGCTCTATCCAACTGAGCTAAGGCTCCACAACAAATAGTCGAACTCTTTTTCTAATGTAAAAAGCCTGGAATAGGCAAGAAATTCCCTTATAGTTGCCTCATGGAAATGCATTTACCTTTTTTCAAAGTTGTTGGCGCGGGAAATGATTGTTTGGTGGCTTTTGGGGAGCATTTGTCTCGTATTGGAGATGATACCGCGAAAATCGTGCAGTCCATTTGTGATCGGCACAATGGCGTGGGAGCGGACCAATTTTTTGAAGTGCTTTCTACCTCACCCCTTGCCGTACAAGTGTGGAATTGCGATGGCAGCAAGGCTGAAATGTGCGCCAATGGCACGCGTTCGTTTTTACTTTTGGCAAGGGAGCAGGCCTGGGTGGATGCTACAGCTCAGGAGCTAAGTATATTAGTTTCCGGAAAAGCCTATTCCGCTTGTTGGGCGTCCACGGGTTATGAGCTTTGTCTCGGGAGCCCTCAAGTGGCGCCTGCGGCCGAGGTGATGATTCGAGAGAGAAAGATTCCTTACCTTCCCGTCAATGTAGGAAATCCTCACGCGGTGGTCTACGTGCATGAATCTGGTTGGATCGATCCGAGCGTTTTTCAATTCAAAGAGTGGGGCAGCTTGCTAGAAACCCATCCTCAATTTCCGATGCGAACGAATGTGGAGTTTATTCGTTCCATGAAAGTGCAGGGTGACCATGCTGAAGTGAAAATCGAGGTTTGGGAGCGTGGCGCGGGCGCTACGCTATCTTGTGGCACTGGGGCAGTGGCTGTGGCCGCTGCGATTTCTGCCGAGAATAAATCGCTGAAGCGCTTTAGCGTTATCATGAATGGAAATGTATTGAATGTTCGCCTGGAGGGGGGCAAGGCATTTCTGTCTGGCCCAAGCCGCACCATTGCTGAGGGTAATTATCTCTGGTCTAGAGCCTAGTTATTGGCCTTAGAAGACATGAGAGGATTCATGTATAGCCTAAAGCTCTTGTCGCGGTTGCGACGAATCGCAATATTGTCTAATTCTTTTTCCTGCACGAGTTGTAAATAAAGATCGGGGTCGATCTCTTTGATTTCGGATACACGTCTCCCTTCGTATTCACCGAAATCGATAATCACATCAGTCTCTTCAATAACTCCTGTTAAAGGACTATTCATACTCACAACAAACTCCTAGATTGGCTCATCACTTTCTACCCTAGTGAATCCCTTCACTTGGCTTGGAGCCTACTTAAAGTTACAGTATCGTGATTTGGCGTAAAGGGAAAGCCCGATAAAGATCAATAAATACAAATACTTAGATGAAAAAAAGCTGTGTTTTTTGCTTGATTTTTCATAATTAATTTATCTCTTTTCTGCCTTGGTGCTTCTCTCAACTGGTTGCTACTATCTAGCGAACAGAAGGTTTTTCATGCTTCGCGAAGCTAATTTCAAAAATCAAAATGCATTTACGCTTATCGAGCTGATGGTAGTTGTGGGAGTGCTTTCGATATTTGCGATGCTGGCGGTGCCAAAGTTCATTCGGTTTCAAGCAAAGGCCAGGCAGTCGGAGGCCAAAATTGGTTTGGCTGGTATCTACACAGCAGAAAGAACCTTTTTCGGCGAGTACTCTGCTTTTTATCCCAGCATGAATGCGGTTGGCTTTGTGCCCGATGGGCAGAAACGAAACTATAATATTGGCTTTCAAGATAATACCACCGGCACAGCTCCTGCTTCGGTGATCGGCTATAATGGCGCCACAGATATTCCGTTCTACTCCGAGCTGAATAACACCATGACCTGCACCACGAACTATCCCCTAAATGGAGCGACCTCGGGAGAGGGGCAGGCCTTCGTGGCTGCTGCAGTTGGGTGTATTATCAATGGCGGAGCGGCCATGGATTTCTGGACCATGTCCGACGGAAAAATTCTCTTCAATGTCTCCACGGGCTACTAGAAGTGGTAGAGAACTCCGAGCTGGAACTGATATAGGCTCGATTTCGTGAGCGGCGCATCGGCTTGGGTGAGGCGGCCCGGAGCCACAGTAGCTGCTCCATTTATAATTGGTAAGAAATAACGAAAATCGATCACGCCCTGAAAGCTTTCGCTCACGCGAATTTTGGTTCCCACGGCGGCTGTGCTGCCAAAGGTGCTTTGAGAAACCTTCGAGCCAGCAATCGCCGCATTCCCGGCGAAGCCCCCTTGGCCTAGATCTTCAAGGCTGCTTCGTTTCCAGCCAATCCCTGCGGAAACATAGGGGCGTGCACGGGAAGCGAGGTCGGTGGCATGCAGCTGCACTTCGGCGCTCAGCAAATGGGCGTTCAGCGAACTGTCCGTGCCAGGCACATTACTGCCAGGGATGGTGGAGCGATTGGCGAGGTCGAGATTTAAATCCTGGGTTGTATAAGAGTAATTGAGCTCCAGCCCCACATAATCATCCAAATTTGATCCAAGGGTGAGGCCGAGGCCCGTGGATTTTCCGGCGCCACTAGCGTTTAGGCCTGTGCTACCGGCGAGAAAGCCAAAGTAGCTTTGGCTGGTGAAGGGGGAGGATTCCTCAGAGCCACGGGCCGTATCGAGGCTGGCAGCGGAGCTAGTAGAGCTTTGTCTTTTCGGTTCCACAGTTTTCTCTAAGGTGGCGGAAGTGGGTGCTGGGCTCGCTGTCGAACTGTGCATCACGGGAATACTAGAATAGCTCTCTACTACCGGAGCTGCCTTCGAGGGGCTTGGGGTACTAGTGGCTGGTTTTGCTGTATTGCTGCAGTCGTAGAGGTATTTCCCGTTGATCACGCTATAATTGCAGCCATTGGCGGTTTGACCAGTGGATTCAAGGGCGCCGTACGCGTTACCGTAGCAAAAAAGGGCTCCAAGTATCGCAAAGATGAATTGAATTTTAGTCATTTTTACCCGCACCTCAGAGCCGACTTTAAAAGAAAATAACGCAATATGTCAACACCTTTGTTTGCAAACTTGAGCTTGTCTTGACGCTGCCTTCGCCATGGTTTAGCTCTACTCTATGGGTAAAAAAACCAACAAAGTGATCGAGCCGGAATTGGTGAGCGATATCTTGCCGGCGCTCCCTGTTTCCAAGGGCTTACCCACAACGAGCGATCCCTTTCATCGCTACTTGGAGGAGATTCGTCGCTATGTGGTGATGCCTCCTGAAGAGCAACAGGCCATGGCGGTGAAATTCCGGGAAACGGGCGATCGCGAACTCGCCAAAGCCTTGGTTACCACCAACCTCCGCCTCGTGGTGAAGATCGCCCTGGAATATAAGAGTGCTTATAGCAATGTGCTCGATCTAATCCAAGAGGGCAACGTTGGCCTCATGAAGGCTGTGGCGAACTATGATCCCTATAAGGGCACGCGGCTTTCTTATTACGCTTCTTGGTGGATCCGCTCTTATATTCTCAAGTTCTTGCTCGATAACTTTCGTTTAGTGAAGGTGGGCACCACTCAGGCCCAAAAGAAGCTATTTTATAATCTCATGCGGGAGAAGGAGCGCTTGGAGGCCCAAGGGATACAGGCGGGTCCGAAGTTGCTAGCTAGCAATCTGCATGTGCGAGAGAAAGATGTGCAGGAAATGACACTGCGGCTATCGAGCCGAGGTGGGGAAGTTTCCTTGGATAAGCCGCTGGGAGATAGCGAAGATCGTGGCCCGTCACAGGGGGAGTTGCTTGTCGATGGGGATGAGGGTGCCGATGAGAAATTGGCTCGGGATCAGCTGCTGGCGATCCTGCAGGATCATTTGGGCGAGTTCCTCGTAACTCTCAATGAGAAGGAGAGGATTCTCTTCCAAGAGCGTCTCCTCGCCGAAGAGCCGAAAACCTTGCAGGAAGTGGCAGACCAGTTTGGGATTTCGAGGGAGCGGTCGCGTCAAATCGAGGTAAAGGTTTTAGAGAAACTCCGGAAGCATATGTCCACGTATTTTGGCATCGCAGCAGAGCCTTCTGAAGAGGCATAGGCTTGCAAAATGGCGCAGGGCCGTGGTACCAATGCGCAAACATATAAAAGGAAATAAGAAAAGTGATTAGCAAAAAAACAACGATTACAAAGTATGCCCGCGGAACAAATGATACTGGCTCGCCAGAAGTGCAAGTAGCCCTTCTCACCGACCGTATCGTGCACCTTACGGAGCATTTCAAAAAACACGTGAAAGATCACCACGGCCGTCGCGGTCTACTAACCTTGGTTAGCAAGCGCCGTAGTCTTCTAGAGTACCTCAAGAAGACAGACGAAGGTCGTTATACGGCTCTCATCGGCTCGCTCGAACTACGTAAGTAAGCGCGTCTCTACAATCTAAACATCTATACAATTGAATAGAAACCCGGTGCATGGTTCGCCATGCCCTTGGTCTATCCAGAAAAGGAATTCTCATGAACTCAAAAAAAGTTACCCTAAGTTGTGACTTCGGCGGACGTCCGATCACTGTTGAATCTGGCCGCATGGCTAAACAAGCTGACGGCTCCGTGCTCGTTACCTACGGCGATACCGTAGTGCTTGTGACTGCAGTATCTAGCCATCGCATGAAGCCTGGCCAAGACTTCTTCCCACTCACTGTAAACTACAATGAAAAATACTACGCAGCCGGAAAATTTCCTGGCGGCTATTTCAAGCGTGAAAATCGCCCAAGCAACGATGCAACTTTGATCGCTCGTATGATCGATCGTCCGATTCGTCCGCTCTTCCCTGAGGGCTACCTCTACGACACGCAAGTGATCTGTAATGTGCTTTCTGTAGACGAAAATAACGATCCAGAAGTGGCAGCATCCCTCGGCGCCTCTTGCGCTCTCGCGATCTCCAATATTCCCTTCAACGGCCCAACTGCAGGTATCCGCGTAGGTCGCATTGGTGGCAAACTCATCGCGAACCCAACCCTCGCTCAACTTGAAGAAAGCGATATGGAAATTTTCATCGCTGGAACGCAAAAGGCTGTGATGATGGTGGAAGGTGGAGCTCAAGAAGTTCCTGAAGCAGAAGTGCTGGAAGCGGTTGTGTTCGGTCACAAAACGATTCAGCCACTCATCGAAATGCAAAAAGAATTCGTGAAAATGATTGGTCAACCAAAGCGCGAATTTACTCCGCCTGCGATCGACGAAACTTTGAAATCCAAACTCATTGAACTAACCACGGGCAAAGTAAAAGAAGCCTACAAGATCAAAGAAAAACATGCTCGTGCGGATGCGCTCAAAGCAGTTTTCACTGCAGCCTCTACCACGCTTGTAAAAGCGGATGAAGCAGGCGCTGCAGAAAAATTGAAAGAGCTCAATGGCCACTTCGAAATGATTAAGTATACAGCGATGCGCGAGCAAGTGCTGAAAGACAAAAATCGTTTAGATGGTCGTGATCTTCGCACTGTTCGTAAGATCAATACTGAAGTTGGCGTGCTTCCACGCACTCACGGTTCTTCGCTCTTCACGCGCGGTGAAACCCAAGTGCTGGCTGTGCTCACCCTCGGCACCAAAGACGATGAACAGATGATCGATCCTCTACGGGCTAAAGGAATGAACATCACCAAGAAGTTCATGCTCCACTACAATTTCCCTCCTTTCTCTGTGGGTGAAACTGGTCCGGAGCGTGGTCCTGGTCGTCGTGAAATTGGTCACGGTGCTCTTGCTGAGCGCGCAATCTCTGCGATGCTTCCTGATCACACAAAATTCCCGTATACGATCCGCCTTGTTTGCGAAACCTTGGAATCCAATGGTTCGTCTTCGATGGCTTCCGTATGTTCGAGCTCGATGGCGCTCATGGACGCTGGTGTGCCTTTCGCAAATCCAGTGGCTGGTATCGCTATGGGTCTCATCAAAGAAGGTAACGATGTAGCTGTGCTCACCGATATCTTGGGCGATGAAGATCACCTGGGCGATATGGATTTCAAAGTGGCTGGTACGGCAAAAGGCGTAACTGCTATTCAGATGGACATCAAAATTGAAGGCGTGGACGAAGCGATCATGCGCACTGCTCTTGCCCAAGCGCACGAAGGCCGTATGCATATCTTGGGCGAAATGGCGAAAACCATTACTGCTCCTCGTGCAGACACTTCGAAACATGCTCCTCGTATCATCACCATGAAAGTGAAAGTAGATAAGATCCGTGAAGTGATCGGTTCCGGCGGTAAAGTGATCCGCGGAATTATCGAAAGCACTGGCGCGAAAATCGATATCGACGATTCTGGTACCATCCACATTGCGTCTAACGACGAAGCTGCTGCGAAAAAAGCGATCAAAATGATCGAAGCGATCGTAGAAGAAGTGGAAATCGGAAAAGTCTATACCGGCAAAGTGCGCAAGATCATGGATTTCGGCGCCTTCGTAGAAGTAACTCCTGGAAACGATGGCTTGCTCCACGTGTCTGAGATTGCTCACGAGCGCGTGAAGAACGTGGCCGACTACTTAAAAGAAGGCGATATCATCGACGTGAAAGTGCTCGATGTGGATCGTCAGGGTAAGATGCGCTTGTCGCGTAAGGTGTTGTTAGACGCGCCTACAGGCGAAAAGCACTAGCAGCCCGCGCATTGAAAATGGGTAGATAAACAAAGTTTACGGTTCACGAACCATTACTTTAGTTTATCTGCCCTTTTTTATTTGCATATTCTGCTATCCGTTTTAAGGTTTTCGTAAGGGGAAATATCATGAGCACTAAAGAAATTTTTGGCCACCCACGCGGGTTATTCGTTTTGTTCTTCACAGAAATGTGGGAGCGATTCTCCTACTACGGCATGCGCGCCCTGCTCATGCTCTACATGACGAAGGTGCTCTTCCTCGATCCGCAAAACGCGCATCACGTGCTCGGCTTCGACGCTATCTACGGCATGATGGGCAGACTTTACGGCCCATTAACCACGACTGGTCTTTCTTCTCGTCTCTACGGTTTCTATACGGGCTTTGTTTACTTCACGCCTTTCTTTGGTGGCATCATTGCCGATCGATATATTGGGCAAAGAAAATCTGTGTACGTGGGCGGATTCTTGATGGCGATTGGTCACTTCTTGATGGCCTTTCCCGATTTGTTTTTTCCTGCACTTTTATTCCTCATTTTGGGTAACGGCTTCTTTAAGCCAAATATTTCCACACAAGTGGGCTCTCTCTATGCGGAAGGCGATGAACGTCGCGACCGCGCCTTCACCATTTTTTATATGGGTATTAACCTCGGTGCCTTCTTCTCTCCACTTGTGTGTGGAACGCTCGGACAAAAAGTGGGCTGGCACTATGGTTTCGGCGCTGCCGGAATCGGAATGCTCATCGGTTTGTTGATTTACCACTTTGGTCGCGGTGAACTTCCTGTGGAATCGCCAAAATCAAAAAAACAGAGAGAGACTCATAACTATGAGCCGCTCACTCGCGATGATTGGATCAAAATTGGCGCTCTCGTTTACCTTTGCGCTGTGAACATTCTCTTCTGGGGGGTGTATGAGCAGCAGGGTGATACCATGCAATTATTTGCCGATAAAAATACCGACTGGCACTTGCTCGGTTTCGATGTTCCGTCCACTTGGTTTCAAAGTTTTAATCCCTTCATCATTTTCGCCATGGCTCCACTAGTGGATATTTTTTGGGGCTGGCAAGCGAAGCGCGGCAAAGAGCCGGGCTCTGTGGGCAAGATGGCTTTGGGCTGCGCAATGGCAGGGATTTCCTTCCTAGTGCTCGCCTACTATGCAAACCAAATTGGAGCGGATGGCAAGGGCACTGTGCTCTGGCTCTTCGGCATCACATTCATCCTAACTATGGGTGAGCTCTACCTTTCTCCGATTGGCTTATCGCTCGTTACGAAGATCGCTCCTGGACGCATGGTTTCCATGCTCATGGGAATGTGGCTCCTATCCAGTTTCTTCGGTAACTATATGGCCGGAGCAATTGGGGCTTACTACGATAAGATGACTCTCCCACACTTCTTCACGATGGTTGCGATCATCGCGTTTGCAGGGGCGATTCTCTTTGTGATTCCTTTGAAGCCACTCCATAAAATGGTGAAGGGCGCCTAAGATGCCCGTAGCCAAGCGCTTCTACAAACGCACGGTTCTAAAAAATGGAACCGTGCTGATCACAGAGAATGCGAAGCATTTTCGTAGTCTTTCGATCGGAGTTTGGGTGAAGGGTGGCTCACGCCACGAAACGCCCACCCAAGCGGGCATGGCGCATTTTCTTGAACACATGATGTTTAAGGGCACTGGCAAGCGCTCGGCCTTGGAGATCGCACGAGATGTGGATCTCGTGGGTGGTGATTTCAATGCGATGACCACCCGGGAGTATACTTGCTTCCATCTCACGCTGCCTTACCACGAACAAGATTTTGCCCTCGATCTACTCACGGATATTTTACGGGATTCGCGCTTTGATCCAACAGAGATGGAGCGAGAGCGTCTCGTAGTATTGCAAGAATTTGCGATGGTGGATGAAACTCCTGAGGAATGGGTGCATGAAGTGCTTTTCGAAAAGGCCTTCGGCAATCATCCGCTTGGTCGGCCCATTCTCGGCACCACAAAGGTATTGAAATCTTTTACGCGCGAAGATGTGGCTGATTATTTTCAACGTCACTACTATAGCAAAAACATTATTATCACCATGGCTGGGGATGTGGATCACGCAGTCACTGCGCGGAAGCTGA
>CAIPTA010000069.1 GCA_903867855.1 Oligoflexia bacterium
CTCGAGAAAATGGTGCCGTATACATTTTTTCCATACACCGAGCTTACCAAATTGTTGCGCTGAAAATCAGAGAAGTAAGTGCCGTCATATTCCTTCTCTTTATCCGCTAGAAAATGCTCTAGAATGGCGTTTTTAAAGTAGGCTTCGTTTGCAATATTGATTTGGTAAACCGCGCTTACATTGATCGGCTTGCCGGCGGCATCCACCTCATTTACGGCTAGGATATTGCCACTTGTATCCGCGAAAAGAATGAGATCATAGATTTTGTAAAATTGGGCGTAGCTATTGAGCGCGTCTACCCAGGTTTTTTTGGACGTTTCTTTGAATGCTTGGTTTGCTGCAAAGGCCTGCACATCGCCGTAGCGTTCATGGAATTGCGTACCGATCGCATCCGAGAGAGTTAAAGTTGTATTGTTGAGTGATACTTGTTTTTGGGAGCGATTGGCGTCCACAACTCCACTAAAACTTTCCAGATTTACAGCCGTCACTGCGGTTACGGAAACCAGAGTGAGTAGAATCGCTTTTGTGCTAAATGACCAATCACTAAATTTCATCGTCAGCTCCAAGTGACAGTTTTCTACTCTATGGGTATCGTCATTTTGAGTGGGAATATGAAGTCTAGAAGCCTCACTTTTAATGGGGGCATCATACCGGCGCCGTGTATAGTATAATGCTACGCATTATACTGTTTTGAATTACGAGATACTATCAAGTTCTTTCAGGCGCCTATTCTGGCTTGACGAAGTGCTTTCTTTGCGAGTATCACTCAGCTCGGTCTTTTCACCGGGGGGTATATGCTTACATTTTGTCGATTTTTTGTTTTGAGTTTGGCCTTTTCGTCGATTGCCTCTGCTGCAAGCGCTTTGGATAACTACTACCTAGATGCCTATTCTACATTTTCTGGTCCTACACTCGGTAGCATCAGCAATCAATCCACCAACGATAACGGCGTACAAAGCACAGCTACCCCGATTGATTTCGATACCGAGATCACTGCTGCTTACTTGCTAGATAAAAAGAGCATGATTGGTATCGGACCAGACATTCGCTTCTACTATAATCCTTCTAATCTTAGCCCAAAAAGCTTCACCAATAATGATTGGGGTATTAAGGCTTTTGATAAGAAAACCATTGATGCAAACGGACTTCGCGTGGCGACTAGCCTTCTTTTTCAAGTTCCTACGAGCGACGGTTCCCGCAATCGCAATATGAATTGGGCGCTAAAGGCTACTCCGTATTTCTGGTATGTTTTGGGAAATAGCGCATTCAAAGTAGGTTCCTGGTCGGAAGAAAAATTCTATAGCGGCGTTACATCTGGAAAAGATTGGAAGCTCTACGCTGAACCTTATATCAGCTATGAAGTATCAGATCGCTTCTCCTGGATTTTGGGATATGAGTTTGAATATTCTCACTTCGTATCCGGCTCTAATGGTTTTGTTGCCGTGGAGCGCGATATCGAGCCTGGTTTCGGCTGGAATATTACCAAGGAATTCTATTTGAATCCTTACCTACTAATTTTCCCTTTCGACACCATTTCTTGGCGCACCACTGGGGTTGCAGTATTTTTCGGAATGAGAATCCTCTAGGTCTCGGATAATCCTTTAGCTACCATAAGAGCCGATGAGGCGAATTTTGCTTACCACATACGGTTCTTATGGGGATTTACATCCCTATATCGCCATGGCCCTTGCGCTCAAATCGCAGGGGCATTTTGTTACTATAGGCACTCATACTCACTATCAAGTTAATGTGGAGCGGCTCGGTATTCGTTTCTTACCGCTTAAGCCTGGGCAAGAGGATTTAGGGCCGGAAGAAAATTGGATTCATCAATCCAATAACCCAAAGAATGGCGCCGAATTTATTTTGCGGCAGCTGATGTTTCCCTATCTCGAAGAAAGTTACCAAGGTTTAGTAGAGGAAGTTAAGAACAGCGACTTGGTGATCTCCCATATTCTTTGTTTTGCCGCGCCGATTGCTGCAGAAAAATTCTCTGTGCCGTGGCTATCCACTATTTTGCAGCCGAGCACACTTTTATCCGCTTATGATCCTCCGAGAGCGGGGCAGGCACTATTCCTGGATCACTTGCGATTTTTGGGACCAAATTTTTTCAAGCTAGTGGTGAGATTTGCCAAATGGCAAACGAATCGTTGGCTCGATCCAGTGCATGCCTTTCGAGAAAAAATTGGCTTACCGAAATCGGAAAAAAATCTCCTACTGGAGGGTTTTTCACCGCTAGGTAATTTAAATTTGTTTCCATCGCAGTTTGCCTCGCCGCAGCCCGATTGGCCGAAAAACTCCATTCAGCTTCCTTTCCCTTTTTTCGATCAGGAAGAAAGCGGAGAACTTTCCTCCGAGGTGAAGCTTTTCTTGGAGCGGGGTGAGGCTCCGATTATTTTCACCTTAGGCACCGCAATCATTCGCCTGCAGAGCGATTTTTTTAATCATGCCTATGCTGCTGTGAGGCGCCTCGGAAGACGCGCGATTTTTTTGGTAGGCAAAGAACCACACGGAGTGCCAGCGGCGGCCTATACTGATCCACAAATTCAAATCTCTGCGTATGAACCATTTTCGGCTCTCTTCCCTCATGGTTTAGTGATTGTGCACCAATGTGGCGTGGGCACCACCGCGCAGGCACTCCGCAGCGGACGACCCCAAGTTTTAGTGCCCTTTGCCCATGATCAACCAGATAATGCACGCATTGTGGAATCGAAGGGCCTAGGAATTGGTGTTTCAGTGCTGAGTGAACAAAAAATATTTAATGCACTGGAGAAGGTTTTAGGTGACGCTAACTATGCTGTTCGCGCGCAAGCCTTCTCGGAGAGCTTCACTTCGCAGAATTTCGACAAAGAATTTTTAGCGGCAGTGAATCGCTTTCTTTAATTAGTCTTTAGGCCAGCATTTCCCAGTGCATTCCGGAGAGAGCTCGCACTTTCTTTTTCCCAGGGCTTTTTTAAGACTCTCTCCCGCCGCCTCGCGATCCTTGCCACTGCCAGTTTCCAGGTCAAATTTCCCATCATCCGTTTTCACCACACATTTGCAGCCGCAAGGGCCGCTGGCCAAGGCGCTTTGGGCAGAGAGGCATAAAAGGATGGTGAGGAAGAGCTTGCTCATCCATAAACGCTATAGCCTTTCATTCTAGAGGGCAAGGGGCGGATATATCCTTGACGACCAGGGTGGAAAGCTGTCTATCGCGCCGAAGTGAGCTTTAAGTGCTCGAAATTATAGGATTTAATACCTGATTAATGTGATCAATTAAGTTGACAATCTAAGCGAAGATGATAGAGTATTTAGCTGGTTATGCGATGCGCTAATTGAGATGTAGTGAGGTTCCTGTGGCGTTTAATGTGAAAAATGGCACCCAAATCTTCAATAATAAAGATACCTACGTAGAAGGTTGGTATTGGGCACTCGCCTCCAGCAAGCTTAAAAAAGGCCAAAAAATCGGCATCGAATTTCTTGGATCTCAGCTTCTTATCTATAGAGGCGAGTCGGGCAAGGTAGTGGCGATGGATCCTTATTGTCCGCACATGGGAGCGCACCTAAAAGAAGGCAAAGTTATTGGCGATCAAATCATGTGCGCGTTTCATGGCTGGAAATTCAACGAAAATGGCAAGTGCTCGGATATTCCTTGTCAAAAATATGCAGATAAAACAGATATCGTTCCTCGCCAAGGCACTTATCCAGTGCAAGAGCAATACGGATTGATCTGGATTTATAGTCACCCCGATGCAAAGGGAAATAAGGTTCCATTTTTCACTGAATTGGAAAATGAAGAAGTGGAGTATGTGGTTGGGCACTCTACTTTCCGTCCTTGCCGCCCTGAAGTAGTGATGCTCAATGCGATCGATGCGCACCACTTCAATACTGTGCATCCTGAAGCACGCAAGATGGCGGGCAATATGGATTTGAAGCCGATTCCGTTGAGTCCGGTAACGATTCGTCTTGAAAATCAAACGCCGGTACCAACAGATAACCTTTTAGGCCGCATCGTGAAGCCGCTCTATAAGCGCAATGTGCTCACTTACTTTTTAGACTATTGGTACGCCTCAACAGGAGTGGTTTGTTTAGGGCCAGATTTTTTACACTTCTATTTAATGTTTCCTCACCGTCCAACTCCGAATGGCGGCACAGAAGGAACCATGGTGTTCTTGGCGAAGCGTCGTAAGGGTATCTTTGGAAAACTCCTCGCGAAGGCAATTTGCTGGATCACTTATGTGGTGGGAACCTACTTTGAAAAGGGTGACCGTTTAATATTCGAATCCATTCGTTTTGACATGAAGGCGCCTGTGAAGGCTGATCTACCCATCATTGAATTCATTCGCCACGTGGAAGGGCAAACTGCCCATGAGTTCACGGAATCTCGCCAGGTGAAACATCCTAAGCAACATCCAGCAGCCGCAATTTTATCGCAAAAGGAAGCATCCGTATGAAAGTCCACGCAGAATTAGCAGCAGTAGGTCGACTCACTGATTGTCAAAAAATTGAAATGTTTTCTGTTTTCGCGAAATACTATGAGGCCGTGGAATTTGATATTTTTCTCTCCGATTTGAGAGAGAAGAATGATGTGATTCTGCTCCTGGCTGGTAAAAAAATTGTGGGATTCTCCACCTTGCTCTGCCGCGAGATGATCGTGCAAGGGAAAAAGGTGCTGGGGGTTTACAGTGGCGATACCATCTTGGAAAAAGAATACTGGGGATCCTCTGCCCTTGGTAAAAAATTCCTAAAGTATCTTTGGCTGAAGAAGCTTGCCAGACCAGGCACTCCAGTTTACTGGTTCTTGATATCTAAGGGCTACAAAACTTATCTCCTAATGGCGAATAATTTTGCCAATCATTATCCTCGTATGGAATCGGAAACGCCCTCCTTTGAAAAAGAGCTGATGAATACTTTCTACGGCGAGCGCTTTGCGAAGAAATACATTCCTGAAAAGGGTGTGATTGCTATGCCAGAAGATAGTTGCCGACTCAAAGAGGCTGTTGCTCCCATCACAGAAGAACTGAAACGGGAAGTGCCGCGCGTTGCCTTCTTTGAATCCAATAATCCAAAGTGGGCTAGCGGCCATGAATTGGCGTGTATTGCTGAAATGTCGGCGCTGATGCCATTTAAGTATTCTTTAAAGAAAATGATGAAGACTAAGAAGGCACCTAGTGCTCGGGGAGTGGGACGCCAACCTCTTCATGCAGTGAAGCGTATTCCTGGTGAGCAGCGAGTTTCCTAGTGGCTAAATCTTGCTTTTCCGTATTGCAGAATCCTGTTCAGCTAGAGGGAAAGCGAGCCGAAGGAATTTCTCGAATTCTTGAGCGATATGGAAATCACCCCCAGGTAAATGCGGAGATTACGATTGCAGAGCGTTGGAGCGCAGAGTATTTCTCCTTAGAGAAGGCATCGCGATTCAGTGCGCTCGCTCGTGATGCAAAAGCGAGCATACTAAAAAAACTAGAACAGACAATTGTGGGTGAAATTCAGCTGATCGAAGTGGCTGGTATGGCCTTTACGGCTAAAATGGCTTCGCTCGCTCCCAGCGTGGAAGAGCGTGAGCTGTATTCCTTTTTTGCTGCTGACGAAGCAAGGCACTTTCAACTCATCTCCCAAATCTCTTCGCCGCCAGACCCAGAAACCGTGAAGAAAAATTCCTTTCTACGCTTCATTGGCGAACTGATCGACACACAAAATCCCGAACCCTTAGTGTTTTTTATCCAAGTTTTTTTAGAGGGCTGGGGGATTCACTATTACGGCGGCTTAAGCCGTGCCTGTAAAGATCTTCGTACAAAGCAAACTCTAGATTCTATTATCAAAGATGAGGCGAGCCACCATGGTAGCGGCCTCCTTTTGTTTCAAGAAGCTAAGCTTCCACAGCAAGAGCAGCAATTTATCCAAGAGACCATGGGATTTTTTCTCGATGCGATTAGGATTGGCCCACAGTCTCTCACCAAAACTTTAGCGGATGCCTGTGGCGGTTTGAGTGAAGCAGAGGTAGTTCAGTTTCTACAGGAAATTGAGTTTCAAAAAAAGGTAGCCACAGATCTAGGCCATATTCGTTCTATCTTACAAAAATCAGATTCAGTGGAGCTGCTAAAGCGCTTTGAAGCAAAAAAGGCCTTTGAACTGCCGAATATCAAGGATTGTGCAAAGGCGATCATTAGCTCTTGGTCCTAAGATAAAGCGCCAGTTCATTTTGCACTCTCGCGAGCTCTCTCCAATAAGAGCCAGTGACCACTCCCACCATCATCCTATTTAAACAATAGAAAGCGCGCGGGCTAAATATCGCATCCTGAAAATCAATATGGGTGCGCTCCACAGTATTGTGAGAGATAAGGCCCATGCCTTGGGAAATTGGAATTGCAAATAGGAGCTGCCAATTTCTAAAATAGATACTGGCCGTAATAATCCCATAGAGGAAAAACATGGCAATCACATGAACCCAAACATTCATGGGGCGCTGATGCTTCATCACGAAAATTTCCCAATAGTTCGTAAAAGGGTGCCGAGGATACTTTGCGCCAATATAGTAGCGTAATTTTTCTTGGTATTCACGCTCTTGCGATTGGCTAACTACAACTGTGCTCCCAGTCGCAGGGCTTGCTGTTCCGAAAAGGCGCTCTAGTTCAGCGGGAAGTGTGCCGCTTAAGATGAGCCCAACTAATTTGAAGTTCGCTAGGCCAGAGATAACTGGATAGCCCAGAGTTGGGGGTTCTTTTCCCTCGAAAAATAGATGACCGAGCCATGATGGAACATAGCCGAGCAGTGCGGCGAGTAACCAATAGGGATTTAGAGTAATAGCAGCCGTGATCCAACAGGAAATCATCACGGCATTGCCAATTAAATGGAATCGACGATTCCAGGGATGAAGGTGAGCCTCAATAAAAACCGGCCAAAAATCAGTGAGATCACGATATTTCATACTGCGCTCCGCTCTCTACTTTGTACTGTAAAATTTCAGCTGCTTCCAGCGGATTCTTTACCAATAATTTTAGTTTGATATCCCCTTGGCGCATGGCTCGCTTTCTGGAATAAAATTGCAGCAGCAAATCACTGAGGTTCTTTATTCGCTCAGCCTTTGCGGGTATTAGCTGCCCCATATCCCGCGCATAACTATAGTGATGATGAGTCATCAGGAACTGCTCGAAGCTAGCCAATGGAATAGCTTGATTCGCCTCATAGAAAAACTGATAGTAAGGAGGATTTGAGTTTATGGGGAGCACACAAAGCGAGGATAGACCAAATTCTGCCGCAAGCCATGCCTGTAGGCTTTGAAAGTTTTCTTCGGTAAGTTTTTCGCCAACTAGATCGCTGATTTGTCCGCTTCGGCCGATAAATTGAATCGCCGGACAATTACTTAGCCCGGAATTTGTTACTAAGATCTCATCGCCGAGATCATAACGTAGGAATCCGCCGGCTTGAGTAACGAGCACCTGATATTTTTCTCCCACCCGAAGCTCATGAATTCGCTTTATTCCAAATTCCTCATGCACGAATTCTAAAAAGACATCGCATAAAAATGGCAACGTAGATTTTTCAATCGTCGGTAAGGTAATTGGCTCTTCTGTGGAAAGTAATCCCTTCGCCTGGAAAGTGGCTTTGGGAAATAGTTTCTTTAATTTCTCCGCATATATCGCACTATTGGCACCATCCCAGGCGGAGATAAACTTTAAGTGTGGCCAAAGTTCTGCCATTTGAAAATTAGAACTTAGTTTTCGTAACACTTCCGGATTCGCTCGGAATCGTGGATTGGTCTTAAGAGTATGAGCGATTTCTTGGCGATGAGTTTGTAGATACTCCATTGTGACCAGGAAAAGGCTTGGATGCCAAATGGATATGATTTCAAGATCTTCTGCGTTAGCGAGATAGGCGCATAGGAGATGGCGAAATTCTTCCGGATCTCGCACTTGCTTCAAATCGAGGGGAACTGCAAGAAAGGGCTTTAATAGGAATCTTAAGGGCAGGGATAGATATTCAGAATCGTCGCTGAGGCCAGCCTCTCGATCTTTGCCAAGACTCGGAGAAATACTGATATAGGTTCGGTAGCTGCGAAATCGGGGGCCGTTCTTCAGGATATCATAGGCCCAGATGCGAAAATACTTCTCAAAGCTCTTGAGGATCGCGTGATTATAAGGAATTAGTTTGGCAGTGCCAGAACTGCCTGAGCTCTTTTCCAAAACCCTCATGCCTCCTGGAGAAAAAATCGAGTTAGCTGGATTCTGGCTTTGTTTTTCTATCCACGGCTTTAGGTGCTGATCATATTTTTGTGGTTCAACGAGTTTCGAGAATTCTTGATAGCTCTCTTTTCCTGTGAGGTGCAGGGCCTTTCCATATTCTGTTTTTGCTGCTTCTTGAAGAATAGCCCGAAGAGTGCGTTCCTGAGCTAAGGTTGGACTGTGAATGCTACGCTCAAATTCTTTCCACGCTGGCTTGCATAGAAGTTGAAAACTTTTTGCCGCGGCACGCTTCAGCAGTTTCATTTGCCGTTTTCTTCTTTTCCGCCATAGGTCTTATCTGGAAAACATTCCAAATTATACTTTAAGAATGCGCGTGGCAGAATCGTAACTCCCGGACCAATCCGCACACCGGCCCCAATGAAGGCATGTTCCCCAATGAAAATGGGCTTCATATACAGGCGAAGGCCAGGTGCATTTTTGTTGGGGAGAATATAGTGACTCGTGGTGGTTACGCGGTGGCCGAATACCACATGATCCCCAATATCTAAGAGCGGGCGATCGATGATTTCTACGAGCGGAGTCCAATAGACTCCTTTACCGATCTTTGCACCCCAGAGACGAAGCCATGCGCTGTAGGCGCCTGGGATGAGTCGAAGCACAGCCTCCAGGTGCGGAATAGCAATATAGATCACCTGTAGCTGAAACGAACCAAACCAGGGCGAGTATTTTGAAAATGTAAATTCAGAATAGCCAAGCGGCAGCGGAATAAAAAAATTATGAAGGCGAAAAAGGATAGGCGGCGTGAGGTAAAGGTGCAGGAAGGCTGCAAAAATCAGGGACACGCAGCCCAAGTGGATGCCGCTAAAGAGAAGTGAAAAAAAGATCGCAAGGTGTAGTAAAGGAATCGGCATCGTTAGTTTAATTGAAGTTCTCATGAAAAATACCCCTGCCAAAATACTTGCAGTAGAGATTTTGGCTTCATCGTATAGCCGCAGCTCTTAGGAAAATCTTTCGCTAGATGCCTGCTGCGATGAAGGTGATCCCAGATAATAAGATTTCCAGAAAAGTTGATATCGTAGGTATCTGTGCTGTGGTGCCAGGCATGATCTTTCGGCGAGGTGATGAAGCGGAAGGGAAAAAAGTTCGGCCAACGTGGAATGCCACTATGCCTCAATATATCCAAGAAATTCGTGAGTGCGACGCCGATAATGTAGCCCTCTTTGTGATCGAGGAAAAAGAGCATGAGCCCATTTATCCAAACATAGACAATGAGAAAACTGGTGATGGCGCTGTTGCGACTCGTAGCAAATACATCCATCGTTTCACTGGAGTGATGTACAGAATGCCAACGCCAAAATAAAGGCTGATGCAGTAGACGGTGATTCCAGTAGTAAAGGTAATCCACGCCTACAAAAGAAAGAAGGAAGCCCAGAGCCGAAGAAATGTGCAGGGTTCCGGCGAAGGCAGGAAAAAGATAACGAAGACTCGCAAAAATAACAAAAGTTTGAAAGGCCGGCACAATCATACCGTGAATGCAGAGGCCAGTAATGTCGA
>CAIPTA010000070.1 GCA_903867855.1 Oligoflexia bacterium
AAATCGATTCGTAGGAGGCGGGTAAATAGAGCGCGCCATAGGCAAAGAGGGCAAAGGGAATGGCAGAATTCACCACTCCCACGCCCAAATAATCCTTCCAATATTTTTTTAGTTCTGGATTGAATCCGACCACAAAAAAATAGATCGATAGCACTATCCCTGCGGAGAGGATGCGGAAGTTTGCGGTGGCAAGGGGTCCAATCGCTGGCGATAATATTCGCATGAAAAGAAAAGAAGTACCCCAGATGGCTCCGAGACAAATAAGACGAATCACATCAATCGGCCTCATAGCAGCATTTCATTTCTAATTTGATGGCCCTCATGTTCTAAAAGCCATTGCTTGGCTTCTAGTCCGCCGGCGAAGCCTGTGAGTGAGCCATTTTTTCCTATCACGCGATGGCAGGGTACGATAATGGAAATGGGATTCGTGCCGATAGCAGTGCTTACGGCGCGCACAGCGCTCTCCTTGCGAATGGATTTTGCGTGAGCTTGGTAGTTGCGAAGCTCGCCGAAGGAAATCTTTTGCAGCTGCTTCCAGACGGACTGCTGAAATGGTGTGCCTGCTAAGGCTATTGGCACCGTGAAGTGATCTAGTTTTTTGCGGAAATAGAGATTCAATTCTTTTTCGGCAAAGCGAAGTAACTCTATTCTTTTGTGCGGAGTTTTCTGGAGTTTTTTTGCTGCGGCTGTGAGCTTTTCTTGCTCCATCGAAACGCGTAGGAGATGAGTCTCACTAGCGTATAGTTTCAATACCCCGATCGGGGATTTCATTTCAGACTGAAAAAAAAGATCTTGCATGGTGATATCCATACAAGATCATTTACTTAGAAACTAGTTGTTTTCTGTAGAAGATTTCTTCGCTTCGTATTTTTTCTTCTTGAAGCGACCCTCGCCGCCGCCATTTGGATTCGGAGCGAATTTCTTACCTGCATGAGATTCTGGATTTGGGGCACGGCCAGCATAGGCTGGGCGCGGAGCAAATTCTTTTTTCGCCCAGGGTGGTGGGGAACGGAAATCGCCAGCTGGCTTGCTGCGTGGACGGAATTCTCGCTTCTCGGCAAAACGAGGAGCGAAGCCACCTTCGCGCTTTTCGCGCATTGGGGGCCGTGATTCACGACGCGCGGGAGGAGCGAAGCTATTGCCGCTATCTTGCTCGGGAGCAAAATCACGGGCTGGAGCAGGAGCGCGTTCTTCCATGCGAGGCGCAGGAGCTGCCGGACGTTCACGGGTAAAACGACGTTCACCGCCACCGTCGAAGCTACGCTCTGGGCGACGTTCACGATCAGGGGCGCGATCACGGCTGAAGCTGCGCTCTGGGCGGCGATCTCCGCCACCACTGAAACCACGATCACGGCTAGGTGGGCGATCTCTTCTATCACCACGGTCACCGCCACGGTCTCTGCGACCACCACGGTCACCACCACGATCTTCTCGTGGAGCTGGGCGAGAATCCGCCATGCGTTCTTCCGTTTTCTTCTCGGCGAATAAATCTGGGAGCAGAAGCGTGAGGAAGCGACCAGCAATTTCTTCTTTGCTCATCGATTCAAGTGAATCTTTCCACTCTTGCGGCATCAAGTTCACGGTGCGTGCTTGCGGGCCTTGGGTATCGAAGTTCTCTTGCACTTTTGCAATTTTGCGAAGGGTAATTTCTTTTTGGGTGGGCACAGAACCTTCCACCATGCGGCTTGAGGTCATGCGCTCGATGCGGCCGATGAGTTCACGGTGACTTGCGGTTACGAAACTGAGAGCCACGCCTTTTTTACCGCTACGGCCAGTACGGCCGATACGGTGCACGTAGTTATCAAGCTCGCGAGGAATCGAGTAGTTCACCACGTGGGTGATATCTTTCACGTCGAGACCGCGGCAAGCAACGTCAGTTGCGATGAGCACGGCAATCTTGTGGTCGCGGAAGGCTTTCATCACGCGATCGCGGGATGTTTGGTCGAGGTCGCCATGGAGACAATCCACGCGATAACCCTTGGATAGTAAGAAGCCCGTGAGATCGGCCACGAGGGCTTTCGTTTGGCAAAACACAATGCCGTAGAAATCATCATTCACATCGATCACTTTGCAGAGCACTTCTGGCTTATCGTATTCGTGCACTTTGTAAAAAATTTGCTCCACAGTTGCTGGAAGCATTTCCGTGCGGTTGATCTGCACTTTTTGTGGATCCTTGAGGTAGGCATCGGCAACGCCGCGCACTTCGCGTCCCATAGTGGCAGAGAAGAGCCAGATATTGGCCTGACCTTTAGGAGCGGCATCCAATACTTTTTCCAAGTCTTCTTTGAAGCCCATGGAAATCATTTCATCGGCCTCATCGAGCACGAGAGTTTTTAGTTTATTGAGTTTCAAGATGCCTTTTTCGATATGGTCCACCACGCGGCCGGGAGTTCCCACCACAATGGTTGCACCATTTTTTAGGCCGTAGATTTGATCGCCATAGCCAGTGCCGCCGTATACGGGCAGGGCTTTGATACCGAGGAATTTGCCGAGGAGATCAATTTGACCAGCCACCTGAATCGCGAGTTCGCGAGTAGGGCAAAGCACCAGGGCTTGCACGCCTTGAGTCTTCGCATCGATCCGCTCGAGCAGTGGAATTCCGAAGGCTGCCGTTTTTCCCGTTCCCGTAGCAGCGAGGCCCAAGAAATCGGTATCGTTGCCGAGGAGTAGCGGCAGAGTTTCCGCTTGGATGGGGGTTGGTGCTTCATAACCAAGCTCGGTGATGGCACTCATTAAGGATTCACTAATATTTAGATCTTTGAAATTTTTCATGTTGCAGCGTGATATCATGCAATGCGCTAAAAATGGACTAAATGTTTCATTTGGCTGCAAATAGTGCGTTTTGGCGGAATCGCCGCTCGTGCTAGGCTTGGAAGCATGGATCCCCTAGAGCCTGAAGACTATTATCTTGATGAAAAAGGCCTAATGGTGTTCACCGAGATCTATCATCGCAAGCGCGGCTATTGCTGTGACAGTGGTTGTAAGCATTGTCCTTGGCGGGGCGCGGAGAAGCCGCCAGTTCCGAGTAAAAAAGCAGTGTCAAAATAGCTCCAATCTTTCCATAACTTGGCAAAGTGCTACCATTTTTTGCCAATTTTCTTCATTTTCCCCTTGCAAATGCAAGTTGGCAAGCTTCGTGCACTGGGCCTTCGAAGGAGGTTAGTGAAAATGAATTTTCTTACCCGTGATTATCGTGTGGCAACTTTTTTGGTCGCAGCCCTACTGGCGACTTCCATCCATGCCTTCGCCGACGAAGGAGATAAACAAGAATTAGTTGAGGTAACAGGCTCTCACATCAAGCGCGTCGACGTAGAAGGTGTTTCTCCGATCCAGACGGTGTCGAAAAAAGACATCGAGCAAAAGGGCTACGATAATATGGGAGATGTGGTGCGCGATTTAGGGGTCGCGAGCTTCGGCTCTACCACAATCTCGGGTAATTCCACCGAGCCAGGAAATGCAGACATTAACCTGCGCGGGCTTGGTTCGGACAACACACTGGTATTGCTAAATGGTCAGCGCCTTCCCCAGGATGCTATTTCTGGAACTGTAGACATTAACTTAATCCCGATTGCTGCAGTAGAGCGAGTGGAGATCTTGAAAGATGGAGCCTCCGCAATCTACGGATCGGATGCCCTGGGTGGTGTGGTAAATATCATCACGCGAAAAGATTTTAAGGGCTCCGAAATCGATATCACTCAAAATTTACCTACGAATTATCGAGATGGAAAAAAATCGAAGATCAACTTTGTGAACGGTATCAATACAGAAAAGCTGAGCATCGTGAACTCACTCAGTTTTCGCTATGATCAAGCGGTGGAATCGCGGAATCGTGATTGGTCCAGCGGGAACTATAATCTGCTCAGCCCCTCTGCTTCTTACGCCAATATTGTGGGTGGAAGCCTAGGTAGCACCTTCGTTTCGTCTACCTGCCCTACGAGCTCGCAGATCACCACACCAGATGGCACTTTCTGTCGCTTCCAGTATGCGGATTACTCGGAAGAGGCGCCAAAAGTAACTCAAATTGGTGGTCTCTCCGAGATTCATTATGATGCTAGCTCCGATGTAAAGCTCACTGCGAGACTTGGTATGAGTCACCGTGATGCCCAAACCATTGCGGCTCCTTCGCCTGGATCAGTTACCTTAACGGCAGCAACAATCACAAGCTTAGGACTTAACCCAACTGGTTGGGACGGTACTGATCCACTAAGTGTGAGCCTACGTTTAAACTCATTGGGAACCAGAAAAACAGATGTAACAACCAATGCCTACAGCTCCCTAGTGGGTGCTACAGTTCAGCTACCAAAAGACTGGCAGATGGATGTTTCCGGGAATATGAACCTAGTTAAAAACCGCCTTAGTGGAGACAACGGTTTTGCCCTCAAAGATGCAGTGCGATCCATTATCAAAGCGGGTGGATTCAACTTTGTTACCCAAACAGGTGCGCAAGGTAACTTTGATTCCGCCAAGTATATTCCTTATGAGGATTCTCGCTCCCTGATGACGGGCTTCGAAACAAGGGCCTCGGGCGATATCGCAGAAACTAAGGCGGGAACAATTAGTTTGGCTGTGGGTTCTTTAGTGAACTATGCCGACTATAAAGATTCTGCCGACCAACAAACCCTGGCAAATAACGTATTTGGTAATGCTGGTAGCGCAGGGGCGGGTCACAGAATTTCTGAGGCGCTTTATTCAGAGATGTCGATTCCTCTAATTGCGAAAAAACTAGAGTTGCAGCTCGCTGGCCGTCTGGATAACTATAGCGACTTCGGAAGCACAGTGAATCCGAAAATTGGGCTCTTGTACCACGCTAGCCCAAGCCTCTTGTTCCGCAGCTCTGCTGGTACTGGATTTAGAGCGCCATTGCTCACAGAGCTCTATGCTACGAACTCAGTAGGCTACCCATCCTTCTTAGATCACGTGGGTTGCGCAAAGAATCCTGGCAGCATTTACTGCCAGGCCCAGCAATACCAAGTAACAAGCGGTGGTAACCCAAGCTTGAAAGAAGAAAAATCGAAGTCGCTTACGCTCGGAGCGATCTATGAGCCAAGCCGTGATTTCAGTATCGGCACCGACTGGTTCTATACCAAAGTCAATGGCTCTCCTGGGGTTGATTTAGAGGATCTTACTTTGGCTGAACAAAATGGAATCGATGTGACGAAATATGGAGTAACCGTAGATCGCGATTCCAATGGAGTCTTGCAGGATGTTGTAGCACCTCTACAAAACCTTGGTTCAACGAGCGAACTAGGTGTGGATGTAACGGGATCGTATTCCTACAATCGCTTCAAGCTCTCTAGCGAGCAGAACCAATTGTTCTTCTATAAAACGGAAGGGTTTCCTGGAGCGGGGTCGGTGGATAAGCTTGGTAGAAATGGTTTGCCCCGCTGGAGAAATACTACCTCACTTGATTACTTTGTGGGTCAAGGCAAGGGAGATATCGTGCTAACCGCTCGCACTATCCCTGGTCAGAAGACATCAGATCAAACAGGCCGCATCGACTCACAAACTACCTATGATCTCTCCTATAGCTTTAAAACAAAAAGCGCCGGGAAGTTCTCTGTAGGTGTGATCAACTTCCTCAACTCGGATCCACCACGGGACTCTACTCAGCCCACAAGCCAAGTTAACTACTCCCTCTACGATCCAAATGGCCGCCAGTTTGTGATCGGCTACCAGACTACTCTCTAGAAAGTCTGATCTGAAAATGCTCAGCTACTTGATTTCGGAGCCCATACTTCGAAGTCGGGTAGTTGATCTTTTTTATAGGGTCT
>CAIPTA010000071.1 GCA_903867855.1 Oligoflexia bacterium
CTGAGGCGCCCGGCGGCCGGCGGGCGCGGATGGTCAGCGTGGCTTCCACGGGCTCGTAGTTGTCTGAAAGGTAACGCGGTACAGAGGGGGCGAGAGCCAGCGAAAGAAGGGCGATGGACGTTCTGTTTTCCATTCCTCTTCAGTGAGGAACTCCACCAGCACTTGTTTCGGAGCATCGCTGCGAATAACCGTAGAGGGAAATTTTCCTTCTCCGCGCACTCTCGCGGCAAATTTTTTTCCATCCTTGCTCACGCGAAAATCTCGCAAATACGAGTGCACGAGGGGGGAATCAGCGGTGAGCACTTTGGTTTCCACTGATTAGCCTAGCGCATTCTTTCTAAGAGGCTCTTCACTAAATTTTCTGTGAGAGATTTCCATTGGCTATTAGGCAATTTGCCAAGCTCGGCAAGAGCAAAGGCGCTATGTTTTTCTGCTTCCTTACGAGTCCATAAAAGGGCTTCGGGATATTCTTTGCAAGCTTGGAGCTTTTCTCCGAGCTCCTTGGAATTTTGGATATAGCCATCTTTGTCTGCATGAGAGAACGCTACTTGGAGCAAATCACGCGCAGAAGGAGATAGCTTCACGAGCATCGCGCCAGTGGCATTTAGCTTACTTTCCAATAAATCTTGGAAGCGGTTTTTGCCTGTGTCTTTGCCTTCCCAGTCGATGATGTCGTCGAGGAGTTGGAAGGCGAGACCAAGGTGAGTGCCGAAGCGAAAAAGATCATCCGCATGTTTCCCAGCGCGATAGCCTGCCACCCAGGCACTCCACGCGAAGAGCGAGGCGGTTTTCCGGCGCGCCACTTCGAGCACAGTGTCTACATCGCTATGCACTTTGCCTTGCAAATCTGCCTGCAGGCATTCGCCTTCTACAAGTTCATGCACGGTTTGGCCGAGGCGTCCTAAAATCACAGGTTCATTAAGAGCAGCAATGTCTACAATCGCTTTCGCGAGCAAGGCATCTCCGGAAAGAATGGTAGTATGAGCATCGTATTTCAGGTGCGCAGTGATGCGGCCGCGACGAGTAGTGGCGCCATCTAGAATATCATCGTGGAGCAGGGTTGCCGTGTGCACGAGCTCTGCGGCAACGGCGCAGGATTGTAACTGCTTGAAAGGGATATCGAGGGCGCGGGAAAGCAAAGAAATTAGCAGGGGACGCACGCGCTTCCCACCGGCAGAAAGCAAATGATGAGCAGGCGCTGCCAGGTTTGGCACAGATTGATAACGATCCGTGACTTCCCAATCTAGGCGCTCCACTTCACGTTCTAATTCCAGGAGCAGGCGTTTCGTCTCTAAACCGAGAGAGATTTTTTTTCCAAGCTCAGCACTGGCGGCTGGCCCTGGGATACTCTGTGAATCTTTTTCGCTCACGGTTTTTTTGGTATTTCTTTTTGTTGTTTTTGAATCACTTTTTCAGAGCGAATCGCGATATCACCGCTGATGTCTTGCAGTTGATCATACTTAGTGAGCTGTTCCGTAACACCCTTTTCTTGCAACTCAATCGTGAGAATCGGTTTGCTACGATCCACCCACATATAGCGCCCGAGGCTGCCGGGATAATTTCCTAGCGACTTCCAGGGAATATGGGCGAATTTCGGAATCTCAATTTTTGGACCATCAAAATCCAAAACGCCATAAGGCGTATGAATCGATAAAATTAAATCCGGTTTGTAGTCTTCAATTTCCGCCATCGCACAGCGAGTTTCTGTTTCGCTGGCCGCTTTTTCCCCCGGATAGCGACGCTTATCTTTTTTCATTTTCTGCGCCCAGTATTTCAGGGCTTGCTGATCCCAATCTTTCGTGGGGAAATTGCGATTAAGGTCAATACCATTGGCATTATAGCGGGTTTTGTTTTTCACGCCGTCAGGATTCAGCACGGGAATTATTCGCCAGTGGTTCCTTGTGGGAATGGAGCTGAGGCGCTCCATCCAAGAACGAGCCACGCTACCACTCGGAAATTCATCCCCATGGATTAGGGCAATCACTAAAATTTTTCTCGCATCTTTGGCGGTGGATTGATGGTCCACATGGAAAATCGGAATGCCCTTGGTGCTCACGCAGCCATTGATGGCGGCGGCATCTTTGCACGCTTCCACTAGAGCGGCTTCTTTAGTTTTTCCTGGTAAAGATTTCAACGAGGCAACGCAAAGTTCTGCGAGAGATTGCTCGGGCTTTGTGGGTGGCGGCGTTGGCTTATGGGTTTCTTCCGCGCACGCAGCAAGAGGGAGAGTAATAATGAAAATGAAGAGAGAGAAGAGTTTCATATTTTTTTATTTTTTGCTCGGCTCGATTGGCTTTGCCCTTGTCTGAATTTTTGAAGTCTTGCTTTCATGGCAGGATCAGAAAGCGCCAAAATTTGGATGGCAAGGAGAGCGGCATTTTTCGCTCCACCAATCGCCACTGTTGCCACTGGAATACCAGCCGGCATTTGCACGATGGAAAGTAGGCTATCCAATCCAGCTAGGTGCTTGGAGGGCATGGGCACCCCGATCACTGGTAGTGCTGTATGAGCAGCCATCATGCCTGGTAAATGGGCGGCACCGCCTGCTCCAGCGATAATTACTTGGAGTCCGCGTGCTTCTGCTTCTTTGGCATAGGTTGCCATGTCATCTGGAGTTCGGTGAGCGGAGACGACTTTTTTCTCAAAAGGCACATGAAACGCCTTGAGCAGATCCGCCGCATCCTTCAGGATTGGCCAATCACTGTCGCTCCCCATCGCCACGCCAATGAGGATTTTCTTATTCATTTCTATTACTTATTACTAGGCCCATCGAGAAGCAAGTACTTGCTGCGCAATGCTGCGACATTCTTCGATGTGGTCGCCATACACTGTGAAGTGGCCCATTTTTCGATTCGGACGAATCTCTGATTTGCCATACCAATGCAGCTTCATATTACTGGGCCACTCTGGACCACAGGTGAGCTTCGCGTAGAGGGAAGCGAAGTCTTTTTCTGCAGCTGGCCAGAGCAGATTTGCCATTACCGCGGCGGGGTGGGTGGCTTCCGTGCGGGCGAGGGGCATGCCAAGGCCGGCGCGAAGGTGGTTTTCAAATTGGGAGCCGGCGCAGACATCGATCGTGAAGTGCCCCGAATTATGCACCCTCGGGGCGATTTCATTCACCACCAACTCCTCACCCACCGCAAAAAGCTCAACGGCGAGCACGCCCACATAGCCTAAACTCTCTGCGATTTTGGCTGAGATCGCGGCTGCTTTTTTCGCTAATTTGGATTCTGCAAACTCCCTGGTGAATTCTACCTGGTAGCAGATGCCATCACGCTGCAAGCTTTTTACGCTTGGGTAATGAACGATCTCGCCATTGGCCGAACGACAAACCACCGAGGCGAGCTCAAAATCGAAGGGGATCACTTTTTCCAGGTAAGGCGCGCGCAATTGGGAGGCTAGGATGCTCAATTTTCCATCCCTGGTTTGGCCTTGTTCGTCTACGCGCCACACACCTTTGCCATCATAGCCACCTTGCCCGGCTTTCAAGATCGCGCCATGGTGAAGCTTCAGAAAGTTATCAAGATCGGCCCCGGAACGCACGGCCAAATAAGGACTCGTGGGGATCTGGAGTTGGGTTAAAAGCTCTTTTTGGATCAGCTTATTTCGCAGCTGCTGGAAGGATTCCATGCTAGGGAAGCAGGGTATTTTGCTCTTGGTAATTTCTTCGAGCAAGGCTTCGTCTACATGTTCTTGTTCAAAGGTGATCAAACAACTTCTGGCGTCTAGCTCAGGCAAACAATCCCAGGCCTCTTGCAGGCTTAAGCTTTCAAAGGGGATTTGTAGGCGTTTCGCGGCCTTTTGTAGCATCAGCCCGAGCTGACCATTGCCTAAAGTAAAGATGCTTTTTTGTTTTAGACTTTCCATTTTGTCGCAAAAAACGATACCATTTACTATGCGCTCCAGTGTTAGGGGCGTATACGCTTCTCGCGTGCAGCATGGAGGCTGGTGGCTTGCGTTCTTTAACCATAGCAAGGCTTGCGCAATTTGCAACTTGTCAAATTCGCGGTCCGATATTCCTATCGATTTTAGTGCTCGGAAGCATGGCTCCGCTATCGTCTTACGCTCGGCAGAAACGCAAGCCGGATCCCATTACGCCTCCTCCCGCCCAGGAATTGCCCGCCAATTTTGTGGTTCCTACTAAAGAGAGCATTGCTGCGGATCTGAAGCATGATCCGAAAGATTTCGGAAAGCTGGTGGACCAATTCGCCCAAGCGCTCAACGAGGGCGTGCACGGCAAAAGCTACTTAGCCGTTTGTGCGCGGGATGAAGATGCTTGCCGTATTCTGGCAGATTTCTTTTCGCAAGTGGACACAGTGAAGCACTCGGAGCAGGATGCGATACGCAGACGCATTAAGCACTTCCATGTAACGGATCAAAATATTGAGCAGTCGGAGCGCTTCGATTTTAACGTGCTCGTGAATTCTGTGAAAATTGATAACCAAGCGGAATTTAACCGACTCGCCGCCAGCACCATGAAGATCTCGGGTTGTCCGAGGAATCTTTCGGCCGCACTTTCTGTTCGAGCGGAGGAATATTTTCCCGATCCCGCAGCGCATGCGATGAGCAGGCAGCTTTTTGATCATGCTCGGCAGTGCCTCGGACCTTCCGACGAGGCCTATGAACGTGTGTACTTGCGCCAAGGATTGCAGGCATTAATCAGCGGCGATAAAGTGCGTGCCGCCGAATATCTTTCGAAAACTCTCGATGCTACCGAAGCCAAAGAAAAGTATCGTAGCCTTTACTGGCTCGGCTATTTGGCCAATGAGAATAAGGCAACTCCAGAGCAGAATAAGGCATGGAATGATCTCCTAAATGAGTTTCCCTTGAGCTTCTACGCGATTGAAGCGGCAGTGGCTATGGGCAAGGATCCGCTCGCTGTGATCACGAATCGTAAAGTGGGCGGAATGAAGCGAGTGGCCTTGAATGACGACGAATTGAATCGTCAGATTCGCTGGCTCGAAGCGCTCTTTGTTTTCAAGAAATATCCATCGGTTGGAAAATGGGCGAGCTGGATTGTGCGCACCAATGAAGAGTTGGATGTGGATATTCTTCACTATCTCTCCACCTTGAAAATTGCCTCTGGTTTGTATCGCTCGAATATCACGATGCTCTTTAATTACTTTAAGAAGAATCCAGCAGCGCTGAATCAAGAGGGTTTACGTCTCTTGTATTCTCGCCCCTTCTTCAATCTAATCAAGGATGTATCACGAGATAAAATTGATACCTACCTCGTGCTCGGATTAGTGCGCCAAGAGAGTGCCTTTGAAGCTCGCGCCGTTTCGCATACGAATGCTTCCGGACTCATGCAGCTCGAACCCCGCACAGCGCGCCGCTTGGCAGCGGTGAATCATCGCCATCTCATGAATGAAAAAGATAATACCACCATGGGCGTGAAGTACTTACTCCAGCTCTCCCAAGAATTTCAAGGTAGCGTGGAACTTGTGCTTGCTTCCTATAATGCTGGCCCTATGCGTGTGCAGGAATGGCTCAAGCGGAATTCTTCTCAAAAAGAAAATCCACTGCTGTGGAATGATCTTATTCCTTATATGGAAACGCGGGATTATGTGGTTTCTATTCTGCGAAACAACTATTTCTATTCTCGGCTTTACGCAGAGTCGGAAATGGTTCCGCCTCATGTATTTCATTCCGAGATTGTGAATCGTTTGCTCGCCTCAAAGGCCACAGTATCTCCGGCAGAACAAAAAGTAGAAGCACCAAAACAACCTTAGAAATCTAGGTCAGAGTCGGAGCCGATCTCTGCGGATTCTTCGGCGTGTCCGGTTTCGTCCATAATCCAGCGCACTGTATTCTCTTTTTCATTAAATTGGGCTTGGGCCAGGTAGCCAGTGCCTCGCTTGTGCATGCTCACTTGAATGCCATTGCACTCAGCATCCACGCCCATGGAGGCGGGCCGCAGATTATATTTTTTGTGTTTTTCGAAAAAGGCTCGCTCCGCGTGAAGTAGTGCGCTTAAGCACGCATCGATTTTTTTCACCTCTTCCTCTGTTGCTGGACGAAGGGGATACTCCTCAAATTCCTTGGCGCTATTTAGGGAAGTATTTACGCAGGCAGTGAGAAGAAGTGTGATGAGGAGAGCGAAGATTCTCACAACAAAATATTTTCCTTCACTTCATAGTCTTTCCCGTTATGCCTTACGCGAGCGCCATCCATAAAGGGGCAATGCTCAAAGAAGAGAATAGTTTCTTGCTCGCTCGCCTCTTTCAGGATTTTCTTTTTCTCCTCGATCGTGGTGAGGGGGAAGCAATCATAGCCCATCACCCAAGCCACTTTCACGTGGGCACTCATGGGCACAATGTCTGCGCAGTAAAGAAGCGAATTGGACGAATCAAAGATAAAGGGATGCTGCATGCCCACGGTGTGACCTTCACTCATCTTCACCTTAATCCCAGGAAGAATTTCTTCTTCGCCAGCTACTAGCTGCAGGCGCGAATCAGAATCGTAGAGGGAGAAATTGTCTTTTAGATAGGACGCGCGATCTTTCTCATTGGGGTTCCAGGCGTGGGTCCAATTGCGGCGCTGCGCCCAAATCTTGGCCTTAGGAAAGCGAGGCACTAAATGCTGAGCCTCGTCGAACTTAGTGAGCCCGCCCATGTGATCGAAGTGGAAGTGGGTGGCAATGATATCAGTGATGTCATCGCAAGTGATGCCGTGCTTTGCGAGTTCTGCGTCGAGCTGATAAGGGGAAACTTTGAAGCGCTCCTTGAAGCTCGCACTGTCTTTATCGCCCAAGCCGCAATCCACGAGAATATTGCGTTTATTTTTCGCATCGCGAAGTAAAAGGCAGCGGGTGCGCATGTCGATGCGATTTTGCTCGTCGCCGGGATTTTCCCGCGCCCATAAAACTTTCGGCACCACCCCGAACATCGCGCCACCGTCTAAGGCGAAACTTCCCATTTGAATTGTGTGCAGCGTGTAAGAACCAATCTGTAGAGGAGAATTCATAGAGGAAAAAATAGCATAGCTTTCCTTGAGGCGAGAGCGGGATTATGATGAAGTGGACAAAATTTTTAGGCTTGAGCAAACAACAAGGAGTTTTCCCATGAAAAGAGCAAAGGTTACGGTAGTTGGTGGTGGATTCGTTGGCAGCACGGCGGCACATTGGATCGCCTCGAAAGAGCTCGCCGATGTTTGCTTGATCGACTTGAACGGCGAAATGGCCCAAGGAAAAGCGCTCGACCTCGCCCAATCCGGCCCCGTTGAAGGCTTCGATGCTCAGCTTACTGGTGGCTCTAACTATGAGGCCTCGGCTGGTTCTGATGTAGTGATCATCACTGCCGGTCTCCCTCGTAAGCCAGGCATGAGCCGCGATGATTTGCTGATCACCAATTCTAAAATTGTTCGTGAGTGCGCATCGAATGTGGCGAAACATTCTCCGAATGCCGTGCTCATCATTGTTTCCAATCCCCTCGATGCCATGTGCCACGTGGCTCTGGAAGCCTCAGGTTTCCCAAAAAATCGCGTGATCGGTATGGCTGGTGTGCTGGATGGCGCGCGCTTCCGCACTTTCATCGCTGAAGCTCTCCAGGTTTCTGTGGAAGATGTGCAAGCTTTCGTATTCGGCGGTCACGGCGATACCATGGTGCCAATGCCTCGTTATGTAACGGTTGGCGGCGTGCCACTTCCTCAATTGCTGCCAAAAGAAAAAATCGATGCGCTGGTGAAGCGCACGGCGAGCGGCGGCGCGGAGATCGTGGGCCTCTTGAAAACCGGCTCCGCTTACTACGCTCCTTCTGCTTCGGCTGTGCAAATGGCAGAAGCGATCATCAAAGACAAAAAGCGCGTGCTCCCTTGTGCCTGCTTCTTGGATGGCGAATTCGGCGTGAAAGGCCTTTTCGTGGGCGTGCTCGCGAAACTCGGCAGCAAGGGTATCGAACAAATTATGCCTCTTGAACTCAATGCTGACGAGCAAGCCGCTTTCAAAAAATCGGCCAGCGCTGTGCAAGAACTCGTAGACGTTTTGAACAAAAATAAATAGGACGAATCGATGAACATTCACGAATACCAAGCGAAATCTCTCTTCCACAAAGAAGGCATTCCCGCGCCGCAAGGCAAGGTGGCCTTCACTGTAGAAGAGGCTGTGGCCATTGCCAAAGAACTCAACTCTCCCGTTACCGTAGTGAAAGCACAAATTCACGCCGGTGGACGCGGCAAGGGCGGAGGCGTGAAGGTGGCGAAGAATTTGGACGACGTAAAAAAGTACGCCACCGATATTCTTGGCATGCAACTCGTCACGCACCAAACGGGTCCGGAAGGTCGCAAGGTTCGGAAAGTTCTCGTGGAGCAAGGCTCCAATATTGAAAAAGAACTCTATCTCTCTCTCATCCTCGATCGCGAGAAGAGTATGATTTCTTTTATTGCGAGCACAGAAGGCGGGATGGACATTGAAGAAGTGTCTGCCCATCATCCAGAAAAAATCGGCACTGTGGCGGTAGACCCTGTTACAGGATTTTTCCCTTTTCACGGCCGCGCTCTCTGCGAAATCTTGGGCCTCAAAGACCCTGATTTGCAAAAGCAGATGAACGATATCGGCTCCAAGCTCTATAAGTTTTTCTTGAAGTATGATTGCGCGCTTCTTGAGATCAATCCGCTCATCATCACCAAAGAGAAAAAACTCATGGCGCTGGATGGTAAGCTTAATTTCGACGATAACGCTCTCTTCCGTCAAAAAGAAGTGGTGGCCTTCCGTGATCTCGATGAAGAAACCAAAGGCGAAATCGAAGCTTCGAAATATGAGCTTGCTTATATTTCCTTGGATGGCGAAATCGGTTGCATGGTGAATGGGGCAGGCCTCGCAATGGCGACTCTCGATATCATCCAGCAGGCTGGCGGCTCTCCCGCTAACTTCCTCGATGTGGGCGGCGGCGCCGACAAAGAAAAAGTAACTGCTGCGTTCAAGATCATTCTTTCCGATCCAAAAGTGAAAGCCATCCTCGTGAATATTTTCGGCGGCATCATGAAGTGTGATGTGATCGCAGAGGGTGTGATCGCGGCTGCTCGGGAAATGAATATTACTGTTCCGCTCGTAGTGCGTCTTCAAGGCACCAACGTAGAGGCGGGCAAGGCTCTTCTCGCCAGCTCAGGTTTGAAAATTACTCCGGCAGATGATCTGAAAGATGCCGCAGAAAAAGCAGTTCGCGCTGCAAAGGGAGCTTGAGCTATGTCTATCTTCATTAATAAAGACACAAAAATTCTCGTGCAAGGAATCACCGGGAAACATGGTTCCTTCCATGCTACGGCCTGCCTTGCCTACGGTTCTAAAATCGTGGCCGGTGTCACGCCTGGAAAAGGCGGTACCAAATTCCAAGAAAATATTCCGATCTTTGATTCCGTTCGCGCAGCCAAAGAAAAAACTGGCGCCACTGTTTCCATGCTCTTCGTGCCGCCAGCCTTCGCGGCCGATGCAATCGCCGAAGCCGTAGAAGCAGAGCTCGATTTAGTTGTGGCCATCACGGAAGGAATTCCAGTGGCTGATATGATCAAAGTAAAAGGCTTCTTGAAGGGCCGCAAAACTCGCCTCATCGGCCCAAACTGCCCAGGTGTGATCACTCCGGGAGAATGCAAAATTGGAATTATGCCTGGTCACATTCATAAGCCAGGCCGCATCGGTGTGCTTTCTCGCTCGGGAACTCTTACCTACGAAGCTGTTTACCAACTCACTCAACGTGGCATTGGTCAAAGCACCTGCGTGGGCATCGGTGGCGATCCTGTGAACGGCACCAACTTTATCGATGTGCTGGAACTTTACGAGCGCGATCCTGGCACCGATGGGGTGATCATGATCGGTGAAATCGGTGGTACCGCCGAGGAATCAGCCGCTGACTATATTAAGAAGGGCATGAAGAAGCCGGTAGTGGCCTTCATCGCCGGATCTGCAGCCCCTCCTGGGCGCCGCATGGGTCACGCAGGAGCGATCATCTCTGGCGGTAAGGGCACCGCAAAAGCCAAGTTCGACGCGCTTCGCGCCGCTGGTGTGCACATCTGTGAGTCTCCTGGAGACTTAGGGGCTACTCTCGCAAAAGCTATCGGGAAGTAATTTCCGCTAATGCCAGTTAATCGCGAGCATATTTTCCATGTGACCACTCCCGAAGCTTGGGCAGCCGCTGAGAGGAGTGGAACTTATGCGGGAGATACGCTCAAGACTGAAGGCTTCATTCACTGTTCTTGTCTTCATCAACTCTCTGGCGTAGCGTTTCGCTACTATAAGGGTAAACAAAATTTACTCTTGCTAGAGATTGATTCCACTCGCCTGAAAGCGCCACTCAATTTTGAGGGGAAAGTGGAAGATTTTCCCCATATCTATGGCGAACTCAATGTGAGCGCTGTGCACGCCGCCTATCCTTTTTCTGTGAAAGAAAATGGCGATATGGAATTGCCGAGAGAGCTTCTCGGCAGTGGGCATGTTTAGCTGCCAATACGCTAGCTAAGGCCGCTTTCAAAAAAACAAAAGTTAACCCAGCGCCTCTTCAACGCTGGGTAATTTGGAACTGAGTGCAGGTAAACTTGCCCCAAATATTAGTTTTCCGTGCGCCATTCTTTCATCGCTTGGTCACCCGGGCGATCAATATGAATTTTTTGGTCAATAGATTTCACCCAGCTAGTAGGAATGAAATGATGTTTTCCATTTTTATCTTTTTTTAATTTGATACTGTCTTTGCCTTCGAGGTGATCCACAGTCGCGAATTGACCGTTATTGGAGCAAACTACAGGCATATCGGGTTTGATTTCTTGTGTATTGATCATATAAATTTCCTCTTTCAATTGTATGTTTTGGAAGACACTCGCAAGGCATGTGCCACTTAGTTAGATTCCTGTTTCAAGTGGCTCTGGTTGGCCACAGATTTGCCATTGATCAAAGCTTTGGATCATTCTCGGCCTTCAAAAAAGAATTTACGAGCGCTGCTATCAAACTATTCGGAGCAGGATGGGTATTTTTGGTGATTGCGCCAAGGGAAGATATAACGCTCCAATAGTTCCGATGAGCTATTTCTAAAATATTGATACTGCCGCCATCAGATCAAACTCAAAATGATAAAATTCAGAAGCCGGAGTATTAACTATCCCAACAGCATTCGCCAAAGGCCCACTTTTTCGCTTGGTGTAAGCCCTAAGGGAAAAAAATCTGGCATGCTTTCAGGCAAAGTTTGTGTACCAAAAATTTTATCCCAAAAAGTCCAAACGAAGGAATAATTTGAATCATGAAGCTTTCTCTCGAAAGCATGGTGAATGCGATGATACTGAGGAGTTACCAGAATGCGATCAAGTATCGGGATATGTAAATCAAAATTCACGTGCCCAGCCATTTGAGCATACAAACCTTGAACTCCTATCGTGGCCAAAACAATTGGATTTAAATTTGAAATACTTAAAATCAAAATATTTTTGAATCCAAGTAGAAAGATGTGAACAAAACTTCCTCTGAAGCCAGAAAACCAGAATAGTTGTTCAGGAGAATGATGCCAACGGTGGAAATTCCAGAAGTGCTTCGAGTGGAGCAATCTATGCGCGAGGTAATTGATAAAGTCCGCAGCCAAACTTGCGGCAGGCACTAGAACATACCAAGGAAGCTCATTGATCGTCGTTTGCAGGGAATGCAGTACTGGTAGCTTTCTGAGCGCAGCAACAGACAAGGCAAAGCTACATGCCCCCAGAAATACACAGAAGATTCCAAGAGCATCGATCCAATGTTCGCGATATTTTTTATTATCACGAACTGCAAATCTCCATTCAAATAGTCCAAGAAACAATCCAAAAGCCATAACCGAAGCGAGTTGAATTAATTGTCCACGTAAAACTTCTTTTATTTCCTGCATAAAATTCACCTTAAGGAGTTTGCCCTAGTTTTTTTAGAAAACGAAAATGGGATGCGATAGCCTCCCGAAAAGTGGAAAATTCCAGATAGGGCACATCTCTTTCTGTACAAAGCTGGCGCACGATCTTTTGCAGTTCTGGGTGATAAACATGGCTAATCGATGGAAAAAGATGATGCTCTACCTGAAAATTAAGTCCACCTAAAGCAAAGCGCCAAAAAGCATTCCCTGTTGCAAAGTTGCTTGTAGTGGCTAGCTGATGGATAGCAAAATCGTTACTTATATTTCCAGTTTCGGAGATTACAAATTTTACCTTCTCATTAAGATGGGCCACTTGAAAAATTAGGCTAAATAAAATACCCAATGCCATTTGCACGAAAAGAAATGTTCCTAAAACTTTCCAAAAGGGAAAATAGAGGCTGGGCAAGACTAGGAATAGAAAGATATTTATCCCCTTAAATACAAAAATTTTAAGCAGGGTCTTTTTTTTCAAGGGCTTCATCGGATAGTTACAAATTTTTTTGCTCGAAATAGCCGAAAAATCGGAAAAGAAAATCCAAGATAGAGTTAGCAATGAATAGAGAGGCAACGCATACAAATTCTGCTTGCGATGACGAGGTAGTAATGGGCGGTTGGGGTTAAACCGAAGTAGCGGATAGGAAAGATCCATATCGCCATCCCATGCAGTGATATTTGTGAAATCATGATGAAGATGCTGGTGCTTTAATCGATACAAATCGCCACTAATGCCAAAAAAATCCCAAGTGCAATAGGAAAGCTTTGTAAGTGCGGAATTTTTAAAATAGGTGCCGTGAGCACATTCGTGCATCACGTTCATTCCAAGTAGAAAAATAACAGCTACCATCGAACAGGCGAGAGCCACTACTGAATAAAAATTTTGCTGGACGAGGAAAAAACTCAAATAGATTCCAAAAAATAAAACGTATAAAAAGGCAGCCTTTACTTTTAAGCTGGCTGGTGCTTTTGGCAGTACTTGATTGTGGCGAAAGTAGGCAGACACTCTTTGATTCAGCTCCAGCTGAAAACTACGATCTGATGGCCTGAAGTGTGGCTTAGGCAAAGTGGAAGTGTGGGGCTGCATTGGAAAATTGTAATTCATTTCGCGATTTTTTGAGCCAAGTTTTTTGTCGTAATGCCCTGTACGTTTCTTCCCGAAGTGATCTCCCCGAGCACTTGCAATGCTAGGTTCACAAATATTGTTTCGTTTTGCACATGAATTTTGGCAAATGCAGCGAGGGTCATTTGCTCACCTAGGCGAAGGGGCTCCGGGCGCTGAACTTGTAAGGTTAGGGATTGAGTTAGCCTGCACGAATTGTATCAACCCCACTGCCGAGAGAGCTTCTCGGCAGTGGGCATGTGTAGTTATTTAAACTTTTTTAGTGAGTTCAGAATTTCTTTCACACTTTCTTGATGGCCAGGGCAGCCTTCTGCAGTGTAGTTCACAGCGCAGTAGCCGGGGCATCCGGGAGAGGTATAGTTCACAGCGCAATAGCCAGGGCAGCCTTCTGCGGTATAGTTCACGGCACAATAACCGGGGCAACCTTCAGACGTATAGTTCACAGCGCAGTAGCCAGGGCAGCCTTCTGCAGTGTAGTTCAGGGCACAGTTGTTATCATCGCTGTGGTGGTCGTCACCATCGTGATGGTCTCCATGGGTGTTTTGGTTGTCCCCATCGTGGTGATCGTCGCCGTTATTGTTTTGGCCACTAAATCCAGGGCATCCTTCAGCGTTATAGTTCGCAGAGCAGAAGCCAGGGCAACCTTCTGCGTTATAGTTTGCGGAGCAATAACCAGGACAACCTTCAGCGTTATAGTTCGCAGAGCAGAAGCCAGGGCAACCTTCGGCGTTGTAGTTTGCGGAGCAATAACCAGGACAACCTTCTGCGTTATAGTTCGCAGAGCAGTAGCCAGGGCATCCTTCAGCGTTATAGTTCGCAGCGCAATTATTGTCGTCACTGCTGTGATGGTCGTCGCCGTCATGATGGTCACCATTATCGCCGATATGATGGCCATCGCCTGAGTGATTGCTTGCGCCGGAGAAGTCAGCGAGAGCAAAGTTTGCGTGCATACTGGCCAGAATGGCGATGAGTTGTAGGCTGCGCAGCCAGAATTTTTTCGTGAACATAAAGTGAATCTCCTTTGAGTGGTTAGTAATTTCAGATCCGCGAATTGCAACGACCATGCCGCGGAGATTTGATTTCAAACCGAGCACAGGCCCAGCTGGAGTGCATTTGTAGGCGGCGGAGGAGGTGCGTTCTTATCCCAACTAAATTCGTTGGAGGCAAAGTGCGCCCATGATGTAGTGCGTTATTTTCCGCTCTTGTCAAACGCAGGCCCTTTTGCCATAACAAGGGCGACATCGGCAGAGGACCATTTCTCTAGGTCGCCGAACTATTAATACATGGGGTTTTCCAATTTATGGCAACAGAAGTAACTTTTTCGATCGTAAAACCAAACGCAGTGAAGAAAAACGTAATCGGTAAGATCCTTACCCGCTTCGAAGACCAAGGTCTTGAAGTAGTAGCTGCTCGCATGACTCGTCTACCAAAAGAAAAAGCGGAAGGCTTCTATATCGAGCACAAAGATCGCCCGTTCTTCGATAGCCTCATTCGTTTCATGACTAGCGGACCTATCCTTCTCCTCGCGCTTCGCGGTGAGAACGCCGTAGCTCGCAACCGTGAAATCATGGGCGCAACTGATCCTTCGAAAGCGGCTGCTGGCACCCTTCGTAAAGATTTCGCTGATAGCATTGAAGCAAACGCTGTGCACGGAAGTGATTCCCTCGCCTCTGCTCAACGCGAGATCGCTTACTTCTTCGACAAGTCTGAGCTCTGCCACCGCGAGTGAGGCTCGCTCTCGTTCCCGTTAATGTAAAGGTGGGCGACTTCGCAGCCAATGTGAAGACCCACCTCCATGAAATCGAAAAGGCCGTGAAGCTCGGTGCTGAACTTGTTGTGTTCCCCGAGCTTTCTTTGATTGGCTATTCCCCCCAAGATCTCCTCCTTCGCCCCGATTTTCCTGCTCGTGCCGAAGCGCAGCTCAAGGAATTTGAATCTTCTGTAGCGAAACAGTTTCCGAATATAGCCGTGATCGTGGGAGCCGCTCTGCCTTTGCCCGTGGCCAATGCCACCGGACCCACCTTAAAATCCCTCGCGAACTGCGCTGTATTCCTCCAGGGTGGACGCAAAGAAATCCGTATCAAAACCCTGTTGCCATTCTATGACGTATTTATGGAATCCCGCTACTTCGAGCCTGCTCCCAGCTTTGGCCCTGAGTATTCGGGCCCCATCGAGTGCAATGGGAAAAAACTGGGCATCGTTATTTGCGAAGATAGCTGGACAGAACAGACCCTCTTAGACCGCAAAATCCATAATCATAATCCGAGCGCAAAGCTAAAAGAGCAAGGTTCTGAAGTACTTATCAATATAAGCGCCTCTCCTTTCGATGCGAAAAAGAAGCCTGCTCGCAGGCAAACCATTATCGATGCAGCTCGCGCAGTGGGATTGCCGATCGCCTACGTGAATCACTTTGGTGCGCAAGATGAAATTATCTTTGATGGCGATGCTTTTTTGTATGATGGGGCAGGGGAGCTGCTGGCGAACAAGCAAGAGTTGAACGGCGAAATTCTCCTCATCGATCTTGATCGCACAAAACCTATCACAGAAAAAAAGATCGCGAATTTGGAGCTACAATCCTTGGAAGCCGCGCTCGTATTGGGTCTTCGCGACTATGCGAAGAAGAACGGTTTTTCTCGTTTCGTGCTCGGCCTTTCCGGCGGCATCGACTCAGCGTTAGTGGCCTGTTTGGCTGTGCGAGCCCTGGGGCCTGAGAATGTTTTTGGCATTGCGATGCCGAGTAAGTTTTCTTCGTCTCACAGTATCGAGGATGCAGAAGAGCTAGCGGCAAACTTAAAAATAAAGCTTTTCCACGTGCCGATCAAAATGCCTCATAGCACTGTGCAGATGGGCTTGAAATCGGCTTTTCCAGATGGTCTGCAAGGCTTAACCGACGAGAATTTGCAGAGTCGCCTGCGGGGAATTACGGTGATGGCCTTCGCGAATCAATTGGAGGCCCTCGCACTCGCTACAGGCAATAAGTCGGAATTGGCCATGGGTTATTCTACTCTTTATGGGGATCTATGCGGGGCAGTGGCTCCCATCGGCGATCTCTACAAGCGCGATGTGTATGCGCTTGCGAGTTTCATCAACCAGGCGAGACATTTGATTCCAGAGCGAACGATCACGAAGGCGCCTTCGGCGGAATTACGCCCTAATCAGGTGGACCAAGATAGCTTGCCGCCGTATCCCTTACTGGATGCGGCTCTAGAGCTACTCATCGAGCAGGAGCTCTCTCCGGCAGCGACGCTCACGAAATTAGCGCGCGAATTTCCTAACCTAGATCTAACGCTACTCGAATCAATTGAGCGTAAGATCCGCTTTTCGGAGTATAAACGTAGTCAGGCCCCGGTGGTCTTGAAGGTTTCTGCGAAGGCTTTTGGTTCGGGTAGACGTTATCCTATCACTAGTTTTTTTTAGAATCTCCTTGTCCGCTTTGGCATGGCGTGTTAATTCCCCTCCTAGGGAATACCCTTTAGGTTTCAAAATCGGAGTAATGCCATGAACGTAGATGTAAAAAATGTGGTTTCAAAACTAAACAAACTCGAAAAAACTCTTCGTAGCAAAATCGAGAGCGGTGCGCTGATCAATGAAGTGCGTCGTTATGCAGATACCAAGGCGAAAGTTCTCAAGCAAAAAGTGCAACACTCCAAGGATTTGAAAAAAGTAGTGGCAGTGCTGGATCAGCGTAAAAAGCAATTTGAAAAAGCCGCTAAAGGCCTTCCTAAGGAAGTAAAAGCCGTTCGCAGCTACCTTTTATCTCAGCGCAAGGAACTCGATAAATTGGGCAAAGGTCTGCTCAATCGCGTAAAAGCCGCGCAAGGCAAAAAAGCCCCTGCAAAAAAGGCCACGGCTGCTCGCAAAAGCACCACCAAGAAAACTGCTGCTCGTCGTAAGTAATTAGTTTTTTGTAAAGGCTTCCAGCGATGGAAGCCTTTATGGCATGATGCCACTCATGTTTCTCGATCTCTCTCCCTTCCGCAAATATCCCCATTTTCGTAAACTCTATGCCGGCCAATTAGTTTCCTATATTGGCACGATGATCACTTATGTGGCTTTGCCGTATCAGGTATATCATCTCACGAATTCCTCTTTCGCCGTCGGCCTGATCGGGCTCGTGCAACTAGTGCCTATTTTATTTACTGCCTTTTTAGGCGGTGCTTATGCAGATGCGGTGGACCGAAAGAAGATATTGCTCGTTGCCGAAGCTTTACTCGCCATTTGCTCCGGCCTTCAGGCCTGGAATGCCTCTCTCGCTTCTCCGAAAATTTGGATTGTCTATGCGGTGGCCGCTCTTGCTTCTGCCATCAATGGATTTCACCGTCCGGCTCATCAATCGATCTTGCCGCGCTTAATTGCAAAAGAAGATATTCCCGCGGTGAGCGCCTTAGGTTCTCTCAGGAGTAATCTCGCTTCTATTGGTGGCCCCGCCATTGGTGGGCTCATTCTCGCTCGCTTTGGCCTCGGCACAGCCTATCTTGTGGATGTGGTGAGCTTTGCTTTTTCCTTTTCGATGATTGCCGCGCTTCCAAGCATACTGCCCACGGGGGAGAAAAAATCACCGAGCTTGCAGACAATTCGCGAAGGGATTTCCTATGCAAAAAGCCGCCAGGAATTGATCGGCACCTACGCGGTGGATTTCATTGCGATGATCTTTGGTATGCCAAACGCTCTCTTTCCTGCCATGGCTGCGGGTTATGGGGGAGCCAAAGTTTTAGGTTGGTTCTATTCTGCTCCCTCGATCGGAGCCCTTGTTGCCACGCTCTTCAGTGGAAATTTGAAAAAAGTGAAGCGCCATGGGGCAGGGGTGATTGTGGCCGCCCTAGTGTGGGGTGTGGCGATTATTTTATTTGGAGCAATTCACAATCTTTGGATTGCGCTCTTCTTTCTAGGCGTGGCTGGTGCGGCGGATATGGTGAGTGTGGTCTATCGTTTTACGATTTGGAACGAAACGATTCCGGATCGATTGCGAGGGCGTCTGGCTGGCGTGGAGATGCTCAGCTATTTGAGCGGACCCATGCTCGGCAATGTGGAATCGGGTATGGTAGCAGCAGCCACTACCACGGCCTTCTCCGTGATCTCAGGGGGCGTGCTCTGCGTAGTATTTGTGGGCCTAAGCGTGGTGTGGTTGCCGAAGTTTTGGTCTTACCACTCGGATAAAGTGCCTATTGAAGCCTAGAGTTTAATTTCCATGCCTTCGCGGGAAAAGAATAGATCTAGATTGGGGTAGGCCTTTTTAAGCTGTGGCTCGATCTCTAAAAGCTCTTGATCTGTGCGCACAGGGTCGTGATGATTGAGCACGAGCTGCTTTACGCCTGCTCCTTCCGCCATCTTAATCACTTCCACCATGGGGGAGTGGCCCCAACCGCGAAATTTTTTATACTCTTCTTCGGTATATTGAGCATCGTGTATCAATAGATCTGATTTACAGAATGCCTGGTGGTGGGCATTGCGTTCCGCTACGATATCATCGATATTTTCGTCTTCCGCTGCTTCCGCAAAATCATCCATCACGGAAGAGCCATCTGGTTTCTTTTCAGCGCTGAGCACATTGTAGTAGGGCTCCGTATCCCCGGAGTACACAATCGTTTTTCCATTGCTAATAACTTTGTAGCAGAGGCCAGTCACAGGGTGATTCGAGTATTTTGTGATGATCTCCGTATTGCCAATTTTTAAGGAGGCTTCCTTGAGATCGCGATAGTTAATTTTGGCATTGAGTTGCTGCATGCTGATGGGGAAATAGGCATAGTCCATCTGCAAATCCATGATTTTTTGCAGTGTCTTTTCAAAATGAATCGGACCGAAAATATTAATCGTGTTCCCGGGGATATAGGCGGGAGTAAAAAAGGGAAAGCCCTGGATATGATCCCAGTGCGTGTGGGTAATGAATAAATTAATCGTATTCACTTTTCGTTTCGCTAGATCCATCCCTAGCGCGCGAATTCCTGTGCCTGCGTCGAACACAAAAACGTTGCCGTCATCGTCTTCCATTTCTATGCAGGAAGTATTGCCGCCAAATATCATGGTATCTTTTCCTGGTGACGCGATCGATCCTCGTACACCCCAAAACTTAACTCTCATGGCTCTTCCTTCACTAGCTCTTTACTAGAGGCTATATTTAAAAATACTTCGGCCTTTTCAATCTGTTCAGGTGCGCTCTTTAGCTCTTCCAATACTTTCGCTTCGTTCATGCCTAAGATTGCCCAGGCGCTTTCCTGAATTTCTGGATATTTTTCTTGTTGCCCGCCTGGTTCGTTATTGAGGCAGAGACGGTAGGTCATGGCGTCTGCCACGTGCAAAAAGTTTCCAATCTTATTCGCCGGGGTAGGCGCATGATTGCTGGAAATCGCCTCGATCAAATGCTCGGAAAATTTCCAACGACTCAATGTATCCGCCGCCACCTCGCAGTGAGTGGTGCCATAGCGGAATTTTTCATCTTCTAGTTCCAGGTGTCCGCCGTTTGGGTACTTTTCAAAAAAAGCCTGAACCAAAATAATACGTCCGAGATCATGGAGTAGACCCGCGATGAAATACTCTTCGATTTCCGCTTGCGGCACTTGGGCTGCTTTCGCCAGAATTTTGGAGCATACAGCGGTGGCGAGCGAGTGGCGCCAAACAGGGCGCACCAGTTCCGTGAGATCTTTATTTCTCGATTCAAACATTTCGATAACCGCAGTGCTTAGCGCGAGATTTTTAATCGTATTGATACCTAGGTAAACTAGGGCGCGGTTCAAGCTCGTAACCTTTTGCGCGAGGCTGAAATAGGCGGAGTTTACTAGTTGTAAAACCTTTCCGGTAAGCACGGGATCGAGACGAATGGCCGATACCAGCTCGTTTGCGGGAGTGTTCAGATTATTGGAAAGTTGCACGATTTTCGCCGTCGCTGGAGAAAAGGACGGCATCGTTTTCACGTAATTTTGTAATATCGCTCTTTGGTTTTCGTGAAAAGAATTCGTCATAGCTTTGCGTGGAGTTAATTCTATCGCGATCGTCTAAGCCTTTGCCAGTGATTATTAGATAAGCAATTTGGGAGTGCCCTGTGTCCAAACGGACAATAGTGCTTTCCACCTCTTAGCGTAGATTTTGCGCGGCAGTAAATTTGCAATGTTCTACCGGGGGACTCTTCATGCGTTTTTGGGTACTTGTAGCTATCTTGTTTTTTCCAATCTCTTCCTTTGCCGACAAATGTGGCGTACGTGATTTGGCACGTCTCGGCAATTTGGCTATCGATTCCGACGAGCGAGGCGAGGCTGCCACTTGTTTGATTCATAATCAGCTACACGATGACGCAGCCATGGCTCAAGTTTTACGTATTTTACGGGATCCCAATGAACAGCTCTTTGTGAGGGAAGATATTGTCGCAGCTCTTGGCGCAGCGCACTGGCGGAAAAAAGTGGAACTCCGTGGCTCGCTCACTCCTGAGCACATCTCTCGGCAAGAAGATGAGGCACTCAATCGCACCGTGGCTTCGGCCAAAGATATCCTGGCGGTGACGCAAGCGGTGAAGCATATGCAAGACACCACAAGTACGAGCAGATTTGAGGGCGAATTCGTGCGCGCCTTGAGTGAGTTGATTTTAAATAAAGAGAATCATATTCAGTTACGCATGGCCTGTGTGGAGGCGCTCACGCAAATCACGAAAATGCAGCTGGATAGCGGATTATTTGATGAGCGTAATTTGCGTATCGCCTATGAAGCCTTGAAAGAAAACTCTGGTAACAGCGATACCGCTAGCTTCTATTCTGGAGCTGGCACGGCGCTCGAAGCGCTTCGTAGCAATGCTCGCGGTGAACTGCTCGCTACGATGGACAAGCCAGGTAGAAGCCTCTCCAGCATCGGCCACTGAAGCCAATAGATCGTTCCATCGCGATCAGTGCGTTTGATTTTCATCTTTGCTTCCTCGAGTCGAGATAGAGTTTCTAGCGTTGGGTGACCATAGCGATTTCGCTCCCCCACGCTAATGAAGGCATATACTGCTTTTGTGGCCTCCAGAAACGTAGCACTAGAGCTTGTTCTACTCCCATGATGGGCTACCTTCAGTGCCTCCGCGTGCAAAAAACTTCGATCTGCTTTCAAAAAAAATTGCTCACTATCAAAATCCATATCACCGGTGAGGAGCAGGGAATGATTTTTACTAAGCGAAAATTTACAGAGTGGAGAAATCTCATTGGAGTTTTTTGCGGGAGCTAGTCGGCATTCCAAGCCCGAGTAAGGCTCCACGCCAAAACTTACAAAATAAATTGGCACTTCATGGCGCTCAATCATCGCGATAACTTTATCGGCTTTTTCACTTTGTAAGAGAGCTGGGTGCAACCAAACTTTCCGCACCGTATGCCTTGCCAGCAGGGCATCGCTGCCGCCGTAGTGGTCGAGGTCAGGGTGGGTAATGAGCAGTCCATCAACGGAGTCGATACCACTTGTTTCTAATTGTCGATCAATGGGAGCGATATACGAATGCCATGCTGGAGGCGGGCCAGCATCAACCAGAAATGGATCGCTACGCTCATTCTGCAGCGCAATGCTATCTCCTTGTCCAATTGAGAAAATGATTGCTCCTTGGGGAGCAATAAAATGGGGATAATAAAACCAAGAGGCGACCCCAAGAACAGCGAAAAGGAGTTTGTTCTTTAATCGGCTTAGTGCCGCAAGCAGACAAAATAGCCCAACAGCGCTCGGCCAAGAAATCCAATAGGCTGGCAATTGTAAAGCGCCAAGCCAATGAATGATATGGAATAAGCCCCAGTCGAGGGCTGCTCTTGAGGCATTACCCAGCCAATCGAGGTGATAGGCGTGGCTTAAAACGCTGCCACTTCCTAATACAGCGAGGAATGCGAAGAGCGGGCTGATGACCATCGTGAGAAGGGTGGCAATGGGAGTGAAATAGGGAAAACAAAGTAGGGCAATTGGCAGGGTGAGCAGCCAAGCGATGGGCAGGCAAAGCGGAGCGTATTTTTTTTCTAAGGCCCATTCGATACCGAGGCCAAAACAAAAGAGATAAAAGGCAAAAAGTGGATTGGTGGGAGCAAGGAGGGCCGCAAAAAAAAGGCTCCAAAGAATGAGCCAAGGCCTGCTGGCAGTAATTTCCCACTTGCGGGTGAGCCACTCAAAGCTGGCGTAGAATAGCAGGCGCCAGGCAGAGAAATGCATGGGATCTTCCGAAGCGGTTGCGAGGCACATCAAAATTGCTAGTAGCCAAAAGGCACGATTGGCAGAAGACAATCTCAATAAAACGCAGAAGAGAAAACTCTCTGAAAAGGTAGGGCTCAAACCGAGGCGTGCGATGAGAAGTTGGTCTTCTGGACTAAGAGCCTGCAGAGAATGAGCGAGAAAGGCGTCTGAGATGCTTTGCATTTGTTTTGAACAGCAATTCGCGTGCTCCCTTGCGGTTTCCTTACTAGAGGAACTACTGAAAGATTTTTGATTTGGAGTTCGAAATCAGATCATTTTCCTGTAGCCTAAAACGGAGATGAATAAGACGAATTTGCTTTTTCTATTTGAGCTGGGCCTCGCCGTTATGGGTTTTGCTTTATTTTCCTATATGGTTCGGAAGAATCGGGAGAATCCTTCCGGCTTTCGCGACGATATTTGGGATAAAACGCCCGCCGGGAAACGAAAGCAGGAAGATAAGGTGGATCAGAAGATTCGCCTGGAGCATATGCCCCTATCGTCGGATGAGCCTGAAGAGAAACCAAAGGCGCAAACTCCGCCCAATTTCCGTGGCAAGCCGCACCAGGTTCTTGGCGTAGGGCCTCAGGCGAGTGAGCAAGAAATTTTGTCTGCCTACAGATACTGGATCAAGCGCTACCACCCAGATCGCGTGACGCACTTAGGAGCCAAGTACGTGGAGCAGGCGCGTCGCCGGGCTGAGCAGCTCAACGCCGCGCGCGATTTCCTAGTGAAGAAAAAAAATTAGGTGACCCGTTGCGTTATTGGGTGGCTGGAAACCCCATATTTCAAGCCATTCTTCAGAATTCGTTGAAAATAATGCTGTTGCAACCTTGACATAGACCCATCCCATTCCCATGTTAGAGTCAGCTTTGACTTGCCGAGGATTCCCTTATTGGGCTATACCAGACCGAACGCATTATGTTGGGTGGAGTAGCTGAAGAAGCTTGGCTGACAAGGCAAAACACGCGTTTTGATTTTAACTTAAAGGCTCCGAAAGTCGGAGTCTGATTACTAGGAGGAAAACCATGCAAGTAACACCGTTATACGATCGTTTGCTCGTGAAACGTTTCAATGAAGAGGAAAAAACCAAAGGTGGACTCATCATCCCTGACTCGGCAAAAGAAAAGCCAGCTCAAGGCCAAGTAGTAGCAACCGGTAACGGCCGTGTTAGCGACGACGGAAAAATTTCCGCTCTTACCGTAAAAAAAGGCGACAAAATCCTTTTCGGTAAATACTCCGGCACCGAAGTAAAAATCGACGGCGAAGAACTTCTCATCATGCGTGAAGAAGATGTTCTTGGCATCATTCAATAATTTTCAATTTCTAAGGAGAAATAACTATGTCTGCTAAAGAATTTCGTTTTTCAGAATCTGCCCGTGGCGCCATTTTGAGCGGTGTTAACACCCTCGCTGACGCTGTAAAAGTAACCCTTGGTCCAAAAGGCCGTAACGTAGTAATCGAGAAGAGCTTCGGCGCTCCTATGGTTACCAAAGACGGCGTAACTGTTGCCAAAGAAATCGAGCTCTCTGAGCGTTTCGAAAATATGGGCGCACAAATGGTGAAAGAAGTTGCTTCTAAAACCAATGATGACGCTGGTGACGGAACAACCACTGCTACCGTTCTTGCTCAAGCGATCTATCGCGAAGGCGCTAAGATGGTTGCTGCTGGCTACAATCCTATGGATTTGAAGCGCGGTATCGATATCGCAGTTCTTAAAATCGTAGAAGAACTCAAGAAGCTTTCTAAAACCATTAAGAGCGATGGCGAGATCTCCCAAGTTGGAACCATCTCTGCAAACGGCGATGCTGATATCGGCAAACACCTCGCAGAAGCTATGGCTAAAGTGGGCAAAGAAGGCGTGATCACAATCGAAGAAAGCAAAACTGCTGATACCACTCTCGAAGTAGTAGAAGGTATGCAATTCGACCGCGGTTACCAATCTCCGTATTTCATCACCAATCAAGAACGTATGGAAGCCATCCTTGAAGATGCTTTCGTATTGATCTACGACAAAAAAATCTCTTCGATGAAAGATCTTCTTCCTACGCTTGAACAAGTTGTTCAGCTTTCGAAGCCTTTGATGATCATCGCAGAATAAGTAGAAGGCGAAGCCCTTGCTACTCTTGTGGTGAACAAACTTCGTGGCACCATCCACGTTTGCGCAGTAAAAGCTCCTGGCTTCGGCGATCGTCGTAAAGAAATGTTGCAAGACATTGCTACCCTTACCGGTGGCCGCGTGATCAGCGAAGACCTCGGCAATAAACTTGAGAACGTGAAAATCACGGATCTCGGCCGCGCAAAACGCATCACTGTTGATAAAGACAATACAACGATCGTAGACGGTGTTGGCAAAAAAGCTGATATCGACGCTCGCGTAAAACAAATCAAAGCCCAAATCGAAGAAACCACTTCTGACTACGATAAAGAGAAGCTCCAAGAGCGTCTTGCTAAACTCGCAGGCGGCGTGGCTATCATTCAAGTTGGTGCTGCTACTGAAGTAGAAATGAAAGAGAAAAAACAACGCGTAGAAGATGCTCTAAACGCAACTCGCGCTGCTGTGGAAGAAGGTATCGTGCCTGGCGGCGGTATCGCTCTCCTTCGTTCTTCCCAAGTATTGCTCAACGTGAAATTGGACAATGAAGATCGTCAAGCTGGTGTAGATATCGTACGCCGTGCTTGCCAAGCTCCAGCTCGTCAAATCGCGTTCAACGCAGGCGAAGAGCCTTCCGTTGTTGTAGACAAAATCTTGTCGAAAACTGATGCTAACTGGGGTTTCAACGCTGCTAACGACGAATATACCGACCTTGTAAAAGCCGGTGTGATCGATCCTGTTAAAGTAGTTCGTTGCGCTCTCCAGAACGCAGCTTCCGTATCAGCTCTTCTGCTAACCACAGAAGCGATGATTGCTGAGAAGCCGAAAAAAGATGGTCCTGCAATGCCTGATATGGGCGGCGGTATGGGCGGTATGGGTGGAATGGGCGGTATGGGCGGCATGATGTAATGTCGCCACGCTAAAATTCCCAAGCTTTTCGTTGCCTATGTGATCCCCCGTTCCGCCGCACTACATGTGCGACTCACGGCCGGCTCACTTCGGCGCCTCAATCTTGGAAGTTTATATCGTGTCTCTACAGAAAAGGGTTGGCTCGACAAGAGTCAGCCCTTTTTATTTTGAGTTGCAAAAACTTATTTGCAGTCTGCGCTGTCGCGGTAAGGAAAGTTATCGCGCACTTTGTAGCTACCATTGTCGCGATCACAGAAATCGAGGCCGCGATCGAAATCTACGCCGTTAAAAGTTGCCACGATTTTTTTATACTTTGTGATGGTAAGACGAGTATTTGTGCAAGAGCTAAGTGCAGCCGCTGCGCAGTCTGCTTCCGAATTTACTGTAGAGGTAGCAGTGCAGCTCTGTGCTCCGCCTGGGCATTTCGCGTAGCTAGCGGCTTCTTGGCCTGGGCAAGCGGTTCTAGTGGTGGTCACAGCACAAACGCCCGCAAAGGCAGAAGCGCTGCTTAGGCAAAGAGCTACAATTAGAAGAGATACTTTCATGGGATACTTCCTTTTTTAAGTTTGGAGGGTTTAACGCCAGCGTTGTACCACGAGGAATTCCCATCCCGTAGAATTGTATTTTTAGGATTTCGTTTTCAAAATCGACTGAATGATCTGATCTAGTTTTCCGAGGAACCGCGATTTATCTTTCTTATCCATCGGCGCCGGGCCGCCACGCACATCCCCAAACTGCCGAAGTGTCTGCATGAGCTCTCTTGTGGCCAGGGCACTGCCTACATTGTCTTCGGTAAATTCCTCGCCCTTGGGGCCAAGCACGCGCGCACCTAATTTTAGCGAACGATCGGCGAGGGGGATATCGGCGGTGATCACGATATCATTGGCTTGCACATTTTCGACGATCCAATCGTCTGCCGCATCAAGCTTGCCTTCGCGCACCACCACCATGTTCACATTTGCGGGAGTATTCATCGATTTATTGGCGACCACGGTAACTTGCAGCTGGTAGCGATTCGCCACCTTATAGGTTTCTTCTTTCACTGCGCAGCCATCCCCATCGATAAAAATATGCAGCATTAGAGTAGGGGGAAGGAGAGGAGTTCTCCTTGAATGATGTGATCACCGATATGAACAGCCAAAGATTCTTGATCGCGAAGAAGAGTCCAGGAGTTATCGCGGTCTAAGGCGCCTTCCAGTTCTTCCAAAAACTCCGACTTAAAATAATAGAGCTCTATCTGATCCAGGTGATGGATTTTTTCGCCTTGGAGTTCCCGCACCAACGCTTCCGGACTTTTATACGTATATACCCTCACCTTGCGAGCTGCCTTGGAAGCCTTATGTAGGCGGGCTGCGCTAGGATTGCCGATCTCGATCCAAAGATTTTTTCCACCGCGAGGATCTTCACTGCTGATGCAGGGGATATCCGGATCGCCGAGGCCCTTTGGAGAAAAGGCGAGTCCGTCGGAAAGATTTAGCGCATAGGCGATGAGGCGGGAGAGCAAAAAAGCATTTGATTCAGAAGCGTGCTTGGCTAAGCGTAGATCCACCGTTTCATAGACACCGCGATCCACATCCGAGATTTCTAGTTGGAAGCGATAAACAGTAGTGCCCTGACTCATGAAAAGTCTGGGAATTCTGCGTCCTTCACCGAAATGATTCGGTGGGAAGCATCTGGCCATTGAATCCCAAATCTTGGATCATTCCAGCGCACACCGGCATAGTGGGCGGCATTGAAGGGAGCCGACATCTGATAAAAAATTTCGGAATCGTCCTCCAGAGTTTGAAAACCGTGGGCTACACCCTCAGGCATAAAGAAGGATTTGCGATTATCTGCCGAGAGTTCGAGAGCATCCCATTGTAAATAGCTGGGCGAGTTTTTACGCAGATCAAGAATCACATCATAGATGCGTCCGCGGGTGCAGCGAACAAGCTTCTTTTCACTGAAAGGATCCTTCTGGTAGTGCATGCCGCGGAGAGTGCCCTTCGTTTTATTATAAGAAGTGCTGCATTGACTCACCGGAAATTCGATGCCGATCTTTTGGAATTCTTCGGCGCAAAAGGTGCGAGCGAAGAAACCGCGTTCATCGGCAAAGCCCGTTAGCTCGATGATATAGGCGCCATGAATTTTGGAAGGGGTAAATTTCATTTTATCTGATCAAGTTGCGCCGAGATAAGAAGGTGCACAGGGCTATCATTAGGGTTTTGTAAAATTCCATCGCCATACACAAGTACCTGGCTGATGCAGCGATTGAGGCCAACGGTGAGGGGGAGCCAATCGGTATCCTTATTTGCGGGTAATACTCCGGCCACATTGAGTGTCTGCCAGTTATTGGCGGAGTCGAGCACTTGCACCGTATAGATTTGCACTTTTCCACCGCGGGGATGGAGGCGAATCGCGGAAACGAATTGCTTTGCGCTCGTGCAGGGGTTCGCAGCGCTTGTCATGGTGCCCAAGTAGGCGGGCATTTGTATATTTGCGATATCCACCGATTTTTGGGCAGCGGCCGGGCGGAGGGAAAACAGCAATAAGAAAAGCGAGAATAGCATAATTGCTCCCATGTTGGCTTAAGCAGGCGGCCTTCTTCAAGGTAAAAATGCGTTCTCTCTTTGACACAAAGCGAGGTCATGGTTAGTAATAGGCGTCTATGGCTAAAGAGTACCCCAAAGCGAATTATAAAGAGTATCGAGAGTCTCGGAATCCCTATGCGCCTAAAATTCGTGAATTGGAGTTGGCCCCTGGGCCGAAAACAATTCTAGTGGACGAAAGCTCCGAAAAAAATCGTGGTGAGTGGCGTAAGTTTTTTGCCCGAGATGGTTTACTGAATCTAGAGCTTGGCGCCTATCACGGCGAAACTTCCATACATCTTGCTAGCAATGCCCCAGAGAATCTCCACGTTGCCATCGAGTGGAAATTTAAGCAGTGCTATAAGGCGGGGAAAAAGGCTCGCGATAAAGATCTAGAGAATCTCACTTTTCTACGGGCAAACATTGCGCGTCTACCTTGGGTTTTTGCGCCAGGGGAGCTTGATCGAGTTTGGATACTATTTCCTGATCCTTGGTCGAAAACGAATCAACAAAAGTGGCGGCTCTTGCAGCCCGGATTTTTCCATATGCTGGGAGCCCTATTAAAAGAGGGCAAAGAGCTTTTGATCAAAACCGATCATGCTGATTATGCCGCTTTCATCGCAGAATCTTTACAAGAGGCGAATTGTTTTTCTCCGATGGATAAGGAACTTGCTGCGAGTCGCTGGGCGCTCATTCCACCCACGCCTTTTGAGCGGATCTTTATGCGGCAAGGGAAGCAAATGCATAGCTTTGCTTTAGTGAGGAATGCGAATCCGGTGAAGCCCCCCGAGGAAGTGCAACAAGTGCTCGCCGGAAGCTGAGATCTCGATGTCTTTCGCAATCTCGCAGTAGGCAGAGCTCAAAAATTTCGCGGCTAAACCATCAGGTAGCCGGCAATAGAGAATATTCTCCCCCCCAACCCATACCTGATCAGGGTTTAAGGTCACGCTTAGATCGCCTTTCATGCGAATGGTTCCGCTTTTGGAATCATAGCTCGTGATAAATCGAGGCACATCCTCCACGATCACCTCTGCCTCCTCCTCACTGATGCGAACAATATAGTTGGTCTTCATTTGCAGCAGGGATTTATGCAGTAACTCCACTGTGCGCTCGTGGCTGATTTCTTCACCCTCTTGAAACCATAGCCCATGCTTACTTAAAAAAAGGGGCGGTACGCGCGAACTGGCTCGTAGTAAGGCTTCTTTATTCGAAGGGTAGAATAGGAGTTGTGCCGCTTCCTCAGGGCTCACCCACTGGTAAGCAATATGTTCATTTGCGTCTAGCCTCGGAATGGGTGGAGTATTTCCATAAATCCAAATGGCATAAGCCCGCTCGATCACAGCGCCGAAGCGGCCTTGAAAGCGATACTCCATACCCAAGTATTGTGGTTTTCTATCAAAGTGAAATCCAGATTCTTCTTCGGCTTCTCGGAGGGCAGCACCAGCGAAATCCTCGCCGTTTTCTACGTGTCCGGTAACGGGTTGCCAGTGCCCCCCGCGCTCTGCTCTCATCTTGAGCAGCAGCACCTTTTGGTCGCTATCACCAGCCTTGGCTTTCCAAAGGATCACGCATAAACATTTTCGCTTTTCCATATGGCTTAAGAGTCTACCTCAGCTTGCGAGAAAGCCCAAACAGAGGCAATATGGCGCCATGAATAGTCCTAATTTAAAGAAGCTAATTCAGCTCGCCCTTGAGGAAGATATGGGTAGGGGCGATCTTAGCGCCTTGGCAGTGCCGAAAAATGCCCAGGCCAGCGCTCGCCTAATCGCCAAACAATCCTGCGTAGCAACTTGTCTGTTTCTCGCTCCTCTTTTGCTGAGCGAAGCAGGCGTGAATATTAGCTGGGAGCAGAAAGTGCAGGATGGCGATAGCCTGAAGGACCAATCCCTCATCGGCATTTTACGCGGGAATGCCCGGGAAATTCTCGGTGTGGAAAGAACACTATTAAATTTCTGGCAGCGCCTGTTCGGAATTGCCACCCAGGCGAATCAATTGGCTCAAATGAAATTGCCCGTGAGGATTCTTGACACTCGAAAAACTACACCCGGAATGCGGGTACTTGAAAAGAAGGCCGTGCGAGATGGTGGCTTATATAATCATCGCTTCGCTCTCGATAGTGGAGTGCTCCTCAAAGAAAATCATTTACGCGCGGCAGGCGGAATCACTGCGGCTTTGCGTGCGATTCATAATGAGCTTCCGCAGCTCATTAGCACAGAAGTGGAAGTTACTTCGGAAGCGGAGGCATTTGAGGCAATTGGAGCGGGCGCTCGAATTTTGCTCTTGGATAATTTTACTCCCGATGAACTCTTCAAGCTGGTGCCAAAGCTCCGTGCTATTGGCAAGGAACTCTTCTTAGAGGCCAGCGGCGGAATTCGCCAAAGCACCATCCAGCAGTATGCGGCCACCGGAGTGGATGCGGTGAGTTTAGGATTTTTAACTCACTCTGTGCCGTCTGCCGATCTCTCGCTTCTTTTCGAACTCCAATGAGTTTATTTCCAGCGCTTCGCTTTCGACTAGAAACTGCGGAAGAGCTTGGTTCCACCAACCAAGTTTTGCTCGATCAATCACACTTAGATAATTTCCACGGCCGTGCGCTTCTGGCCAAGCGTCAGCTTGCGGGGGTGGGCCGCCGCGGACGTTCCTGGCAAAGTCTGGAAGGCAATCTCGCCCTAAGCCTTGGATTTGTGCTAAAAAGAGACCAGCCCATCTCCTTGCTACCTTTTATTGTAGGTATTTCTCTATATGATACTGCCTTAGAATATCTTCCTCCGACTGCCGATCTTTCGTTAAAGTGGCCAAACGATATTTATTTAAATAAGAAAAAGATGGGTGGCATGCTTTCCCAAGCCAAGCAGCAGGGCGATGAGATACGATTTGTGGTTGGGATTGGTCTCAATCTGTTGGGGGCGCCAGAGGAGGCGCGTGTTCCCGCGATCGCGCTCGCCGCTATGGTGCAAGCTCCACCGAGTGCAGAAGCGTTTGCAGAGAAGTTCCTGCGCCACTTGTCTTCACGCATATCGAACATTACAGAATTTGAGCAGCTCCGTGCCGATTGGGAAACTCGCTGCAAGCATATGGGTAAAGAGATTTTGTATTTTTCTCCCGATACTCCCGAACAAAAAATCCGGGCGCTGGCTAAATCGATCTCGGCCACGGGCGAATTGCGAGTAGAGCAGCTTGATGGAACGGAAAGCTCTTTAAGCGGAGAGGAGCTTAGCCTAGAACTATTGCTCTAGCTGCTCCATCACTTTTTGTAGCTCTTTTTTGATCAAATTTTCTGCTAGCTCTGGAATCACTTCCCAAGCCACTTTTTCCACGATCTCACGGCAAACTAAGTGCACTTCTTCGCGAATCATTTGTTCGATCTTTGCAGTTTCCTCACTGCTGAGTGTTCCACTTATAGCGGCAGGCGCAGCTTTTGGAGCTGGCGCAGCGGCTGCAGGCGGTGGCATCGCAAAAGGAGCATTCGGCGCTTTCGATTTTCCAGGCTTGGGTTCGTCGAAAGCGATTTCCAAAGAATCATCTACTTCTGGAAGAGCTATATTTGGCACAGCCCAAGCCGGACTATCATGACTCACGGTAGGAAATACTTCTTGCGCAGGCGCTTTTGGAGCTTGCGCTGGCACGTGCTCGTTTAGCTCACCAGTGAAAGCGCGAGTGATGCGGCGGGAATAATCCGAAGAGAATCGAAAACTAGATCCGCCAGTATCAAAGAGGCTGTCTGTTTCTTGCGGAGCAACTGGAGGGCTCTTTGGTTTTGGACTCGCTGTTTGTTGCGGTGGCGCGATCGAAGCTGGAGTAGGTGAAGAACTCCAGCCGGAAAGCGAGATCGATTCGGGAGCGGCATACTCATGGGTGAGATCGATGGCCACATCCAGCATGGGTTCGCTCGGTTTATGGGATTCCACTTCCGCGTTGAAAAATTCCGCGAGAGCTTTAGCATTCGCGCTAAGGGGCTCCTCCGCAGCTGGCAGAGGCGGTGTTGGCGGTACATCCAACGCGATAGAGGGAGTTACTTCCTCTTCTAGAGGTAGATCAAGCTTTGTTTCGTGCACTAAGGAGTGCAACAAAGAATCCGCATCTACTTCAGGCTCCATGGGAATCGGAGTTTCCAAATTTACTAGGGAAGGCGTATCCACTTTGATATCAGCTCCCATTGTAGAGCCTTGAATATGGGAGCCTGGCGGCAAAATATTGGGAGCATTCATCATCTCCCGGAGCTTGGAGCGGAGTTCATTCGGGTCAAAGGGCTTTACGATCACAGAATCTGCGCCACACTCTTTCACCTTGTTGGGCTCTGCGGGATCAAAGGCGCTGGAAAGGAGAGCCACTCTTACTTTTCTTAAAGTCGGCTCATTTTTTACAAAGTGACAAAGGGCATAGCCGTCTTTTTCAGGGAGAGTTAGATCAATGAGAAAAATATCGGGCGGATTTTTCCTGAGCTCTGTGAGAGCTAATTCGGCGCTGAGCACCGAGCGCACTGCATAATCCTCGTTGGCGAGGGCCATGGTGAGAATTTTCGCGATTGTTGGACTGTCGTCCGCTAGCAGGAGGGATATCGCCATTTAACTTGAGCATAGCACGCGGCCTTTAAAGGTCAAACTTTGGCTTTGTAAGTTTTTGAAAGCTTGCTATAGTCCGGGCGTTCCTGGATGGGGGAAATGGGTTTAAGTGTTTTCCACCTTATAAATACAACCTCGGGAGCTGTCCCTCGCAGTGGTGTGCATGCCGAGTTCGTCTCGGAAGCCTAAAGCTGTGATACGGTACCCACTTAGTGACTGGGGTTGGAAAACCGCTGCCCTCGGCTCTCTCACCCAGGAACCTTTATCGGTGGCGATGATTTGGGAGACAAATTGGAAACAAGCAGTTCCGAGCTCAGCCTCAAAAAAATTTATTCCAAGCTTGAAGCAAACAATGCGGATGATTTGATCTTTCGCAACCATGCTCTTTTTGAGTTGGGTTCGCTTTACATGGAAAAATGCGATTTTCCCAATGCAGTCGATTGCCTTGAAAAAGTGAAGGCTGAAGCACTCAAATACGAACTCTACGATAACTATTTTCGCGCCAATTCCATGCTCCAGAGAGTGCATGCGGAACGTCTCGATTTCACGAGTCACGAGGCTCTATTGCAGGAAGTGCTAAGAGTGGGATCTAGCCTCCAAGGCTTTGAGCGCTACGCGCCGAAATTTCACTATAACCAAGGCATAGCCTCAATGTATGCGGGCTCCTATGCTGAGGCATCAGAGCATTTTCTGCGAGCCGAAAAGATGGCGGCAGCTGCCTTGCTTCACGATTATTCGCCTAAAGAACGGGATGAGCTAAGACGGGATAGAATTTCTGCGCGCTATGGTGTGGCAGTGATCAAGAAAGATCAAAAGAACTTCACCGAGGCCTTAGAAATCGCCGCAGCTCTCCATCGTGAGATTGCCGCCTTCGCCGAGGGTTCAGAAGCGAACGAGCCACCCGTATTCATGGATCTAGAGGCCAGCGTTAGAATTTTAGAGGGCCATTGCTATCGCGATCTCGGCCAATACCAAAATGCCCTGGATCGATATTGGGAAGCGCACGGAATTTTGAAGTCGAATCGTAACTGGAGCTATTACTACTATGTGCTCCTGGGGCTCGGCCGTGTGTACTATGCCATGGGTAATAATGATCGCGCGCAGATCTTCTTTGATTTGATTTCCGATGCGGTTAGCAATTTGGAGCTCAATGCCCTCAAGCAAACCTTGGATCAAGTATCCAAGGCGCGTCAGCAAGCGAACTTGCGACTCTTTTTAGATCGCGAGCGCAAGGTGATTGTGGAGAGCACACTCGGTGAAGTGCAGTTTGAGCGTCGCTTTGTGCTTCTGGAAATTTTCTATTTATTGTCGGAGCGTCCTGGGCATGTGTTCTCGAAAGAGGATCTTGTTTCTCAGGTTTGGCGCGAAGAGTACAATCCCTTGGTGCATGATTCAAAGGTGTATACGAGCATTTCTCGTTTGAGAAAACTCCTAGAGCCCGACTTTAAGCACCCTGTGTATATTTTGAATGAGCGTGATGGTTATTCCTTTAATCCCAATATTCAGGTGGAAGAGATGGGTCAGAGAATACCGCGCAGACCAAGGGCCGAAAGTGGGGAGTTAAGAGCATGAGCATGGCAAAGTGGTTACTAGTAGGGTTTACGTTGGGTTTGGTATCAACGGGAGCATACGCGTCTCACGGGGGAGAAGATCCCTTTCCAAGAGCTTGTGTTAACTTTTCCGGACAATGGACTTCTGATCAAGGTAATGCCTACGGCATTCAGCAGAAGGATTGCTCGATGATTCAAATTCATCAGTGTACTGCGAGCACTCACCAAGCAGTGTTGCTAACCATTGTTCCAGACGATGTGACGCGTAATGTGCGCGGGGATGACTTTACTGCGCAAGAGTTATACCGCTGGGATCAAAAGAATTATGGAACTACTATTCAGACCTACAGCACTATTCGCTATGACGATCGTACTGTGACACAGGTGATACAAATCGAAATGGCGAATGCCAATTTGATGTTGCAAACCACCTATACGAAGACGAAATTCGACGACGGTCGTGCTCCCCAAGAGCAGAATGTGCAGGAAGTATTTCGCAAGGCGTTGTAATGAGAGTGAGCAAGCAGCATTTTCTTGCTTGCTCAAAAGCAAATAGTTTTGTATTCGATCAAAAGACAAAACTATTATTGAACGAGATGAAGGGTGAAGAATGGGACAAGGTCGTAAAAAGCAAACATTGAAGATGAAACTTCGTCGTAACCAAGCTAAGAAAAAAGCGAAAATTCGCGCGCTAAAAGCTGGTTCGGCAAAGAAATCGAAATAGTCGACATATTTCCGTTTTCATCCAAACTGAATAGCGATAGACTCGCTTGAATTTAGAAAAATGGAGCGTTAGTTAAGTTGGTTATAACGTCCGCCTGTCACGCGGAAGGCCGCGGGTTCGAGTCCCGCACGCTCCGCCAACTTTAAGCGTAGCCCTTGAATCCTTTAATGGTTTCAGGGGTTTTGCTTTTTCTGCTTCTATTTTTTTTTGAAACGCTGGCATTCGCTGGCAGTCAGCGCAGTGTCAGCTTTTTTGTAGGTCTTTCAGGCCAGACAATTTTTCATCCATCTGGCGCTGATTTTCTGTGAGCGTCACGCTTCTCACCTTCGCGTATTTTGCAGTAGTACGAGTGTCGCTATGCCCTGCAACTCTTGCAGTTGCTAAGAGGTCTTTGCAGCCGTCGTAATACTCCGTGAGCGAAGCGTGGCGAAGAATGTGGGTTGCTGTAAATGGCAGTCCCGCTTTCTTCAACGCCTTGTTGTACCGATACTGAATCACCCGATACGAGATGATCTTTCCGTTCATTAGGAAAAGAGGGCCAGAGCGAATCCCAGCCTTCATTGTCCATTCACGGAAAAATGCAGCAGCAAGTTCGGACATTTCAATTTGTTTGCCGGAGTTTGCCTTAGAGCCTTCCGCAATAATGTCATTCATTCCTTTGCGTCGAACCCACTGAACTTTGTTGTTCACATTGATTTTTCGATTTTTGAAGTCGA
>CAIPTA010000072.1 GCA_903867855.1 Oligoflexia bacterium
CGTGGCAAAACAACTTCATATTGGTCACTTTCGAAATACGATCCTAGGCCAAAGCATAAATAATCTTTATTCATCCTGCGGCTATGATGTTATCTCCATAAATCACCTTGGCGATTGGGGATCCCAATTTGGCAAGGTGGCATATGCGTTCCTGAAATACGGCGATAAGGCGGAAATGGAAAAGGCGCCCTTGGCGTATCTCACCAAACTCTATGTGCGTGCCACAGAGGAAGCAGAATCCGACCCAGAGGTAGATAAAGAGGCCCGCCTACTTTTTAAAAAAATTGAGGAAAAGGATCCTGAGCTCACTGCCATCTGGAAAAGCTTCTGTGATTTTAGCATTAAAGATTTAGAAAAAATCTATGTGCGCCTCGGGGTAAAGTTTCAGCACTATATTGGGGAAAGTTTCTATATCGATAAGATCGATGCCCTACTTCAAGAACTGAAAGCTAAAAACTTGCTCACAGTTAGCGAAGGCGCACAAGTTGTAGACCTTGGCGAAACCATGCCCCCCTGCCTCATCGTTACCGGCGATGGCACTAGCCTATATGCTACTCGTGATTTAGCAGCGGCGATTTATCGCCACAATCGCTTTCAGTTTGATGAGTGCCTTTATGTGGTAGGCAGTGAACAGCAACTTCACTTCAAGCAAGTTTTCAAGGTGCTTGAATTAATGGGCCATTCCTGGGCAGCAAGCTTGAAACATTTGAGTTATGGACTCTATCGATTTAAAGAGGGAAAACTAAGCACGCGAAAAGGCCGTGTGGTACTAGCTACCGAAGTGATCGATGAAGCGCGTGATAAATCCCTCAGCGTGATCGAACAGAAGAATCCGAACTTAAAAAACAAAGCTGAAGTGGCAGAAAAAATTGGTTTGGGTGCGGTTATTTTTCACGATCTCGCCACCGATCGAATCAAAGATGTAGAATTCGATTGGGAGAAAATTTTAGACTTCGAAGGCGATACTGGCGCTTACTTGCTCTACTCCTATGCTCGTGCAAGTTCGATTCTGCGTCAGGCTGCTGCGAAAGAATTTTTTCCCAGGCTCCATGCTGACAGTAAAAGCCTACATGACTCTCCTCAAGCCATCACGCTCATGAAATCTTTTGGGGATCTAGAGCCAAGCATTCTAGGAGCGGTGCGCCTGAAAAAGCCTTCGATCGTGGCTAACTATGCCATCGACCTCGCGCAAAATTTCAGTGCGTTTTATCGGAATGTGAAAGTGATCGAAGAGGGCGCTCCGCAAATGGAGATAGAGGCTCGCTTGAGCCTTGTAGAGGCTTTTCGAATCGTGTTAGCCAGTACTTTGCGATTATTGTGTGTTCAAACGGTAGAGGAGATGTAAATGAGCTCGTGGAAAAAGACCCTGAATCGTCAGATCGACCTTAAAATTAATCCAATTACAGATTATAAAATAGGTCAAACAGCATTGTTAACTGCAGTACCCTTCTTTTCTGCGCTATTGCTATTTGTGATGCTCTTCATCTTTTCCAAGCTAAACCTATACTTTCTTGAGTCAAATGGAGCAGTAGATGATCCGCAAGTGCGCGAAGCCTACTTCCAAGAGGTGCAAATCGCGATCTTCCGCGCCTCTGGATACTTCGCCCTCCTTCTCACCGCCACAGCAGCACTTAGCTATGTGGTAACAGCCTGGGCAGTTGCCCCATTTAGAGCTGCAGAAAAAATGCTTCGCCATAACAAGGAACATCCTGGGACGATTATACAAGACTCCCGTTTCCTTTCAGAAATTCCAGGCATGGATCGAATTTTCCGCGAATTCGCCTTGGGCACCTTGAAAAAACCAAATGCGGGAGAAGAAACCTATATCCCTGGAAAGAGCTATGTGTTCATGGCGAAATATCTGGTGATCTTTCTTTTTCTTTCCACCATCACGGGATACTCCCTAGGCATCATTTTAAGTTCAACCTATGAAGAGATTGTGAGCCTTGGTCTGCGTCTGATTCCTAGTGCGCGACACATTGGCTACTACTTCTCAGAACAGGAAGATATTCTAAACAAGGCAACCCTCATTCTCTCGGTTGCCGCGATGGCCATCTATATTTACATCGGAATTAGAATGCTTCGCTACATGACTGTGATGTGCATGATTTTCTGTAGAGCAGTGCAAGAGAATCGTCATCCACTTCGCTTACGCGGCGATGATATTTATCATAGTCTTGCCGCCATCGTGAATGAGATCGTAGCTAGCCGACGCTAGTAATGTTTCGGCGCTAACAGAGCACGAAGGCTCCAGCTTTCGTGCTCTTTTTTTAGCACAATTATTCCACTCTTCTTGATCTGTAAAATTGGTCTCAACTCTCCCAATAGAAAGTAGCTTGCGATGGAGCTTAGCTGTGGCTCATGCCCAACTAGCACTAAATGCCTTTCTTCCCGGGCAATGATCCAGGAACAAAGTGCCACCGGATCCCCATATGGGCTCACGAGAGAACACTCCTCGCGACGCATTTTTGGATTTTCATTGGCGATGAGTTCCGCTGTTTCCAGGGATCTCAATAGCTGACCATGAACTAGCAAGGACTCTTTACTCGCAAGTGAGGCAACGAGCTTAGCTACTTGAACACTTCTCTTCTTTCCCTCACTCGTGAGTGGACGCAAGGAATCTTCAGAGCTGGCAGCGGCCTCTCCATGACGAACTAAAAATAATCGCATAGGATCACTCTCTAATTTGGCTTCGCGCCCTTGATTAGCAAACCGCCAGCACCAGCTGGTGTGGTAGTGGTGCCACTGCCTGTTTTAGCGCCAGAGCCAGTATTGGTGGTACTGCTGCTGCTGGTACTAGTAGAGCTACCAGAACCGCTTGTTGTAGTGCTGGTAGAAGTAGAGGAACCCGATCCAGTGGGCACAGAAATTGGCTTACCAGTTTTGAAGTTATTCCTATCGTCGAGAATCCCTTGAACAATCGGAGCAAGAGTCGCCGCTTCCACTGTAATCTTCGCCATAATATCCGTCTGTGCAGTGGAACCATAGTCAGCCTGTAAAGCCTTCAGAATATTCGCCTTCTCTTTGGCAAAATAGAGTGGACTTTGAAACGCTAAGAAGGAATCAACATGAGGATTTTCGCCGCCCATAATACCGCGGATAAAATCGCTATCTTGAGGCGCACTGATTACTTTTGTGCGATAAGCGCTGCTGCTGATATCCTTAGTCGACATCACAGCCGTGATGTAATCAGATGAAATTCCGTTGCCATCATTTTTGAGGTTCGCATTATAAACAAATTTCTTATGTCGTGCGATCATATCCTGCACTTCGGCCAGCACCTTTTTGTTTTGAATATTACCGACTGGATTCACGAAAGCAGCGCGATTTTGAAGTATGGCAGCCATTACTTCAGGACTAAATTTCAGCTGCAGATAGGCTTGTGCGCAGCTAATGAAATCAGCATCCGCTGTTTTTTCTGCACAAGTTTCTTTGGCCTTGGCATCGCTCACTACTAGAGTATAGAGCGGCACAATGCCATTATTCCAAAGTGAATAGCCGCCAGCTGCCGTTGGCGTGCCCAAGCCCACGATGGCTTGCACCCATTTCGTTTGCGCGAAAATACCGGCTGCATCTGCCGCATTGCCGATACCGATCGCTCGCTGCTCTTCCGGTGTTAAATTTTTAATGAACTGAATGAGCTGATTATTATCCGCCACATCTTTCAGTTTCGGTGCATCTTTTTGGAAGAGAGAAACAAACTCACGATTGAGCTGTAACCAGTTAAGGCGCTGCCATGCCCAGTCAGGAGGCATGAGCTCCTCTTTCAGCTGACGATGTGATTTATAAAGTGCTCCAATGCGATCATAAATTGCTTGTAGGTCGGCAGGGAGCGGCTTGCCAGGATGAGCCACCATTTGAGATTCTAGCTGATCATGAAAAGTTTCTAAGCGGCGCACATTGATCGCCTGGGCCATGGCAATATTATTGGTAGCGTTTAAACTGAAGAGGCTATTATTTTCTCTCGCCTTCAATTCTTTTTTCATCGCATCGAGTGCATTCTCAAGCCCGATGCGTGTTCCCCAAAATTCTTCTTTTGATCCGAAAGTAACTTTGCCCTTAGCATCCGTCGTTACCACTGGAACCTGCACGCGAATACCGCCCTGAATTCCCTTATTCTCCTCGAGGTACTTTTCAAGGAACTCTACTTGCGCCTGCATGCTGCTGGTATCATCAATAAATGATTTTAATGTGGACGGATAGCCTTCCACGCTCGTGAGAGTGGTGGTGAGATCCGTCATGATCGAATCGATATTAACAGTTTTTGCTGCGTCGGCAGTGAGCTCGCCATAGGCATTTTTCGCGAGAGCGTAGGCGTTTACGGAAGTACCATCATCGAGAGCAACGATAGGATAATCATGTTTATTAGCCCGCTGAAACATGCGGCGAAGATTATCTCTGATTTTATTAATGCCACTCCAACCCGAAAAACCTTCATTAGAATAAACGCCCTTCACCTTCGCAGCGGCACGCTCCGCGATCTCCACGAGGCCTGCAAAATTTTTACCGCAATCTGGATTTTCTTGCGCTGTAGATGGAGTGGTTTCCGCTGGTGCACTTGGAATCGTTTCTGGCGGAGGTGGCGGAATTGCTGCTGGGGCAGGTGCAGGAACGGGAACGTCATCGGCCAATGCAGTCGGCACTTGAAGCGCTAAAAATAAATAGGTGACCAACAAATATTTCATCAGGATATTTGTCGGCTAATCTTCTCTATTTACTTAGAGTATTTGAGCTAACACGCTGTAGTGTCGCCACCTTTAGGAGAAAAATGCCTTAATCTGTTCGCGCTCTTTGGAAGCATCTTCATACCCAAGTTGAATAAGCCGTTTCGTATAGGCAGGCACGAATAACAGGTAGCTCAAGATATCGCTCGATTCATCGCGCTCACTGCCCAAACCTCTTAGTAAATATCGCACGTGCCATGGCAAGCAACTTTGGAATTCAACGGCCAATCTACCCAAATCTTCTGAAGGACGAATCACCAGCGTTTCGATCTTTTTCATTCCAATGGCGGAGGCTGCATCGCGATCTGTGAGCATATTTAAGCGCTCCAAGTGCTCCACATCCGCATCCAAACTTTCGGCGAAAAGAGAGTTCAAAATTAATGCCCCAAGTTGCGCAGCACTGGCCTTCGGCTCAGGCTCCACCGCCACATTTGGTTCAATCGGATTCATTTCTTTTTTATAGTGACGACGCACCCCGATCGCAAAAATTTTCTCTGCGCCCAAGCGCGTGGCCGGACTCAGCGGCGATATCGAGCGTATGCAGCCATCCACGTAGCAGCGATTGTCCACAAGAACGCTCGGAAACACTAGTGGAATGGCCGAGGAAGCCATGATGTGTTCTACGGTAAGCTTAGCTTTTGAGGAACGGCGACGTGCCCGCTGCCAATGGATATCGAGGGCGGACTGCACAAAGGTTACCAATGAGCCCGTATTCACTTCAGTAGCACTCACGGCTACAGCCCTTAATAAACCACTCTGAATTCCGGCCTCTACTTCTTCTGGCTTAAAAACAGTGCGTAGCAACTTTTCTAGCGGGCTGGTATCCACCAAATAGTGCGCCTTCGGCTTGCCTCTCATTCCACCCAAGGTGAGATCGAAAAGCCAGCGGATGCCAATCATGAAGATGGAGGCAATATCCACACGGAACACATTATTGATTTCTAATTCAGACCAAAGTTGCACCAAATCATTCGCGGCGGAAGGAATTTTCCCTTGGTGTGAAGATAAACCAGCAATATTTATGGCGCCTGAAGAGGTGCCAACGAGGGTATTAAAGTGAGCTTCCGGAATATTTTCGGCTATATATTGGAGCACGCCCACTTGATAGGCGCCGCGCGCTCCTCCACCCGTTAAAACCAAAGCTCGATTAGTTGCCATTCGTTACTCTATTTGCTGCTAAAATATTCAGTAATTTTATTATCTACGATTTTATGAAGACCTTGCAACACTTCTTGCAGCGTGTGCACCTGGGCCTCATTTTTTAAAAGAGAGGCTAAATCTTCCAGCGAACTAATTGTTTGGTAGACTTCTTCCAAATTACTGTCACCAAGAGTGCACTCTCGCTTGATGGTGATTTCATTTAGTACCCTCAGGTCAGATTCTGAAATTAGGTATTCACCGCTAGAAATCATCCTGCGTTCAATCGGCAAATAGCTTTGCATCAACGCAACGAGGGAATCGCGAAGAGTTTTCAATTCGGCGATTGCAGCTGAACTCTCTGTAGAGACTGGCAACTGCCCCACTCTTCCCAAAGGGCCTGTGCTCTCAAAGCTAGCTAGAAAAGCCTGCAGAGGGATATCAAGCTGGCTGCGCGCGATCGTGCTGCATTGAGAATCGTGAATTTGCTCCACCAGAGAACGTTCTTCAATTTTTAAGTACGGCTCGGACAGCGAGGCTGATTCCTCCAGTGCTTGACTACACTTGGGAAGCTCAATTCTTTGCATCACTGCATCCTGCAGAACGCTTATCCAATTCTTTGAGCAAATAGGTGCAAACTGTTTATTAGCTAAGAAGCTAGCTCTGAGCGCAGAAATTTCATGAGGGTCACCCTGAGTGGAGGCGGGATCTCGAATGCCCACCTTAGAAAGCTTCCTGCTAACACTGCATGCCCCCAGCATGCAAAAGCAGGCTAGAAGTAGCAGCGGATAGAACCGTTGCATCGTTGGATCCTCCATGATCCGTCTCTCTCCATTGTAACTGCCAGCGAGGCAATTCCCAATTTAATACTCAGATACACAGTTACAGGTAAAATAAAAAGGCCACTCCTTAATCGGAATGGCCTGCCAGGTAAATGCATTAGGATTTTTTGGCATCACTGTGAAGTTCGTGGCGATCTTTCTTCAATCGGTTTTTGGCTTCGCGTCGATTTCTTCGGGCTTCACGCAAGGATTGTTTATCTTTCTGCACGGCCACTGTATTGCCACTCGCTTTCTCCGCTTTCAGCTGCGTCTTCGCTTGTTCGACACTTACTTTGCTTTGCTTTAGGTCTACGTTATCTTGAACAATTTTGGTTTGATCGTC
>CAIPTA010000073.1 GCA_903867855.1 Oligoflexia bacterium
TATCCTCAATAGCGATTTCAGAAGCAGCCACACCATCCATTCCAAGAACAGCACTTGGCCCGCTAAGTGGACCAATCCAGCCGATTTTTATTGCATTGTCCTCTTTTACCGAATTCCCATTGATTGTAATCCCAATTACTATAACAATTAAGATTAGCATTAGTACAATTCCTATTACAATTATTCGCGTATCCAATTGGTTGGCATTAAACCAACGTAATAAATCCCTAAGCAAAGCAGGGTGAAATACCTGCATATAGGCCGACATGGCATGCTGTTTAACAAATTCTGGCGTATTCTTTTCATCCAGAAAAACCACTTTCGTAATCTTCTTGCCAAGACTTACGTTCACATTTTGTTCCGATTTAGTATCTGAAAAACTCGAGGGAATAGACCAGGAGGCGCTCGCTGGCGACGACAGTAAAAAAGCCAAAAAAAGAGTTACCAATAGTTTCACTTAAATCCCCAGTGGAACTTCAAATCTGCACCATAACTTTGAATGCGTTCAGTAGCATCGATATCTGTTGGCTCCTCTTCATATACGGCATTCAAAGAAGCCTTAGAGCTTAATTTATACTGTAGGCTAGCATCCAGTGCTTGAGATTGCGAGGTGCCAAGAGTGCTTCCGAAGCTCGCGTCTACTTTTTTTAGTAACTGGGTCTGTAAGTAAACTTTGGGCGATACGGCATCAGGAGTACTGTTCGGCCGTATTATATTCGATTCACTCTGTAATACAGATGGTACTACGGTGAGTTTCACACCCTTTGATTCCAAATCGTGACTAAGCTTAAATTGCTCCAGCAGAATAGAGCCCATCTCAGAATAAGTGATTGCGGAAGTATTGGTGGCAGAAACTTTGCTTTTCGTATCTTCACCTTTGAATCCAAAGGCGAGCAAAGAAATAATATCCTCTTGTGCAAGGGCTGGATTGGAAGAAAGGCTCATCTTTGGACTATCCACGGTTCCGCTGGCGAATAAGTTAATGTGATAAGCATCTACATCAGCAGTGCCACCGATGGAAAACTGCGGATTGAAGTAATCGGGATTCGTGGCCGAGATATAGGCGTGGTCTAGGTTAAAAGGGGTTCGCCTAAACAAAAGCCTACCCTTCACCAGCTCGGCCCGCGCGAGAATTTGCGGATATTCAAAAGTATTTAGGAGAGTGCACTCTCCCTTAAACTCAGCATCTAGTAGATCATTCTGAACGATAACGCCACCTTCTGCAGTGGCTCGTATTTTCAATTCATAAAAACCAGAAGCCCCCGCCATTTTTTCAGGAAGGTAGCGAGCATTCTGCGCAGCTTTTTGCCCACTTACGTCAAAATTATTTCGCATCATTACCTTACGCACCTTAACTGTTCCACCGAAAAGGTAAGGTGGTGCATCACCGGTGAATCCGAGGCGCCCCTCCTCAATCTCTGCATAATTAATTGGATAAAACTTTATTCGGTTGTTTGCGAGCAGCAAATCAAGATTAAACTTTGGTTGTTTATTCAAAAAAATATCCGCATATCCAGAAACCTGCGCTGTACCGCCGCCAAGCTGCGCCGTGATATTGTGCATCGTCGCGCGGCTACCATTCAGCTGAATATCGCCCTGGATATTGTCCATTGTCGCATCCATACCAGATACGCGAAGGGAGCCGTCTTTTGCAACAACACTTCCCGTAAACCGAGCATCATCGATCGATCCGTTCGCAGCGATATCGATCGACAACTTACCCTTTGATTCCTCGATGAATGCACTAAATAGTTCTAGTAAGTGGAAGGAAGTTTGGCCCTTGGCGGACCAACTGAATAATTTGCCATCCACCTGTCCACCAGCATTGAACACAAGCTGGGTGCCGTCACCCTTAATCGTAAGCGGTGAAAAATCTAATTTTCCCGCATTTATTTTTAGATTTGCATTTTCTACATTTCTGAAATTAAAGCTCTCTTTCTCCAGAAAGAGTTTCTTTATAGTCGAGACCCCTGTCATGTGCTGCCAATCCTTGCCAGCCCACTGAAAATCTGCTTCCATATCGAGGTTCAATGTAGCCGACTCATCATTGCAACTGCTGCGATTTAATAAACAAAGTAGGTAATCAAAGTCGGCCCCCTTGGTTGAGAGTTTAAAGTGAGAGGGAAAATTGGAGTTCATGCCAACTTGAATTTCGGAACTAGTTTCCTTCCCGCCAAGGGCTGATTGGTAAATCGTTCGATCTCCATTTGTGTCGATAGCTAAGTGAAAATCAGGGATAGATCTAGTGCGCACAAAAAAGTTTGTAATATCTATTTTTGTAGAGCTCTTGAGTTTTTCCCATGTTCCAGAACCGGAACTAGCAAGACTAACTATGCCATCAATCGGCAGCCCTGCAGCACCGATATGATCTAAGTTCCTAAGCTTCGCGTGGGCTACATCCAAATTGTACTGAAATTCAGAGTTCGGAAAATAATTGATGAATCCATGAATTTCGCTGCCATTTTTGAGGGCCACTAAGTTTCTACCAAAGATGGTGCCCTTATGCACACCGGCATCAATCGATAATTCGTTTACACCTTCACCGGCATAGTTCAATTTTTTGCCAAGAATGCGAGTAGATATTTCTAGGCTATCGAGTCCCTTATCGTAGCCACCACTCACTATAACATCTGCGCCGAGGGTGCCGGTCATACCGTGAGGGATCCAACTAATTTTTTCTAGTTGCTTGGCGAAAATAGAGAAAATATCATCAGGAGCATCATCAGAAAACTTGGCCTTGAGATTGATGTCATCGCCAGTCCCAATATTAACATCGCCGTCGATTGTGTAGCTACTATTTGCTTTTTTGCCCTTTAGGTTTCTCAGATAAAGATAAGACCGATCATCATCGTAGGTAACGCGCCCGGAAAGTTGCCCGAAATCAAAGCGTACAAAGCGAGCTGCCTTCTCGTCGATGTCGAAATCCATCAATACGGCGTCTCCAGGGCCATGAACATGTATCGAAATTGGACCAGCCCCGGAAACTTCAATTCCTGCAATCGCTCCCAATTCTGCGCCAAGATCTATTCCAGTTGATTTACCCGATAGATCAAAGGTACCCGTATTAATGGATCCGGAGAGTACTATCTTTCCAGTTTGAAATGCTAGATCGCCACCAATCACCTTAAATTGTTTGCCCTGAATTTCAGTTTCGCTATTAAGCGAAAATCTTCTTAATTTAAAAATTGTGCGATAGGGGCGTACTTTTCCAAATGCTTGGTTATTCAATTCAAAATTATCTACGTCTAACTTACTTTGAAGAGCGAGGTTCTGTAATACAAGCGAACCATCAACTTTATCTAGCTTAATTTTTGCGAGCAACTCCCCATTGATAGCTCCCTTGAGGTTGTTAATGCTTTTTCTTAGATCACCTGCAAAATCCTGAATTTGAAATTTTGAGAAATGAAGCACGATACTTTGTTCTAATTTACGCACGGGAAGAGGAATCTTCAGTGTATCTGCAATGCGAAGTTCACCATCATTTTTCTCTATCTTCAGCTCGGTGAAGTCTAACTCATGATTCGCATACTTTACTTCCGCCTTGATGTGATCAAGTTCCCATTTTGAATATTGAAGTTTAGCAGCATCAATGTGACCTGTTACTTCTGGCTCTTCCAAGGATCCGCGCAATTTTGCCTCGGCTGTAAATAGGAAATTGGCATTATTCAGCGCTGGTACAATATCCGCCAGGTCTTTATTGTTACCCCGAATCACGAAGGCAATTTCTGGGCGCATTTGTTCAGGATGATCAAGACTTCCTCGCAACTCCCCGGATGCATGAAGTGCCGCTTGCTCACGTTGAATATCGAGTGAGCTAATCACGAGTGCATCTTTTTTTATGTCTGCGTTAAGCTTAAGTGCAGCTAGGCTTTGCTGATTTTTCTCGATCTTGAATTTTGTGTCTTCAAAATTTAGAACCACATTAGTTTGGCGGGATTCTGGCGTGATTGCGAGATAATGAAGCTTTTCAATGTGAATGAAGTCCTGATCATTCAACTTTAGGTTAATTTTTGACTCATTAATTTCGAGCTGACGAATAATGATAGAGAAATTTTTTGATATCGAAATATAAATCGGCTTCAAAAAATAGTCGCTTAGTTTGGCATTGCCTTTTGTTTTTTTTGAAGAATTTTTCTGAGGAATTTCCAGGTCTATATTTGCATTGGTGAGAAATATTTCATTTACAGTGATGCCGCGACTAAAAGCTTGAATCATCGGAAATGAAAATCCGAATTTCTCTGCACGGAATGAAGTATTAGGTTTTAAGCCCAGTGAGTTGTTTTCGCTCAAAACACTAATATCGACGTTAACTAGAGTAAGGCTTGGTGGAAGAAATCCCACGTTAACTCGATCGAATTCGATTTTAATGCCGGCTTGATTTGAAAAATTAGTCGATATTTGTTTTTTTAATATTTTGGCAAAATTTTCGGAATGAATATAGCTTACGGTTATTGTTACCGCGAGACTCACAAAGAGAACGAAGATCCAAAATATTCGTTTCCCCATAATTATCCGTTAATTTTTTCTTTTACGTTTCGATAGTTAGCATCAATATCGGCAACCTTCTGAAAGTATGTTTTTGACCTTTCAGATTGATGCATTTTTTCTAGGGCTTCCCCAAGACTGTAGTAAATAGAAATTTTGTCTTTTTCTTCCCGGCTGTGATCAGCACCGAGTTTCTTAAAGATGCTAACTGCGCGCGCATAATCTCCGCGAGCCATTGCCGCTTGGCCCATTAGAAAATAGGCATTAAATGCTTCACCCGGTTCTGTTTCGATTATTTTTTCGAAAAGTTTTTCGGCTCCATCAAATAACCCCATCTCAAAGAATCCTATTCCCAGGTCCATGAGAGATTTGCTATCCACCGATTTAACCAATGCATCTATAGCTGCTCTAGCATCCTGATCACCCTTAATAGAAAGGCTTTTGCTCTCCTCTCCAAGTTCCAGATATTCAAAAACCGCAGTTTCTTCTGGAGAGAGCTTGTTGGTTGATCTACTGCCATCACTCGATATCGCAGCGTACATACTATTCGGAAGTTCAGCTAATCGTACTTCTTTTAACCTTGATTTTATTACTCCCTCATCGGCACCCAGAACACGAGCATTATGTAGCGCTTTCCTAGCGAGATAAAATTTTTGTTTCGCAAGATATCTTTCAGCTTTTTGCATAAGCCGCTCTACCATTTTGGAATCTTCAATTAATTCTGGTTCGTTAGCTGGCTCGACATTAGATTTCTGCTGAGAACTTTCTGAGCCAGTTTGAAAAATATCTGCACTGACCAATACCCGGGTAGGTTCTTGCAATAAATCCGTGCCGCTATCTACGGGCACTAATGGCTCTTCCATTTGAGGCAAAGCCGGTTCTATTTTTGGCGGCTCAGCCATTTGCGAAATTGCGCTTTCCTGGAGAACGATTTGATCCTCTGTAGTCAATGGTGGCAACTCAATTCTTTCCACCATTGTGAGCCCATCAACCTGATTGGGAATTTCAATATCCCGCAATCCAGAGAATGGAACGAATTCTGTCTTTTCACTTTCTGTTGTTGCCATCTGAACAGAAATTTCTTTAGGCTCTTCTGGTGTAGCTACAACTCGGTTTCGCTGACTTTCAGGGCCTGCACTAAATGCCTCAAGAGGAGAAAATAGTACCGTTCTTTCTCCATCCACAAATACTGGCGGCTCCACGGGTAATTCTGGGATCACTGGCGGCGGCGGCATGGCATCCAGTGAAGGACTAATTGGTTTTGCCTCTGGGTTAGCCGTAGAAATAATTTCCTTGTGAAATCCAGCTGCTTTCACAGCATCCATCGGATTGTATTGTATCGTGCCGGTCTGCTTTTCCGGGCCTACGTTCGTTAAGCTTACAGGAGCGGCATCCGTCATCGGATTGAATTGGCGCGCCGCTGGGAGAGCTTTGTTGATTTCGCTTATTTCGCTTTGATTATCGGGTTCTCTTGTCGGCGCTGCTTTGGTGGCCCGTAACTCCGCAGGATCAACCTTGATCACCGAGGTGAAATTCACACTGGGCTCGTCGGGATCTATGGGTTTCGCTTTTGGAATTACTGGCGCGCTTCTTACTTCTTTTACATCTCGATTGTTCTGAATTTCAATCGAATCATCGCCCGGATCACTTAAATTCAATTCAATCTCTGCCGGAACATCTAATTCACGCGTTGCTTCGTATTCTCTCTCACTGGCATTCGTGGAGAACGGCATTCCGCCAGCTTTTTTGTTCTTAGCATTTGCTTCCGCAGTTTCTTCCTGCTTTTCGCCCCTAATCGATTGCAAAAATTGCTGGGGAGTAATATCACCCGGATCCACTCCAACGGCAAAGGAAAGCCAGCCATTTTTTTCTATGAAGCCTTCCACTTGCTGACTAATCAATTGCGGGTCGCCTGAGTGGTCGAGCGACAAGCTATCCTTAGCTTGCTGGTAAACGTACATACACTCGTTCAAAAATTTATTTTCCGAAAGTATTCTAGAGAATAGCAGATATCCGAGAGTGTAATCTGGATCGCGGCGAATACACTCGCGCAGAAATCGATATGCTTCGGGAATGTCGCCACGTCTATAAGCAGTCCAGGCTAATCCGTAAGCCGCTTTCGGGTCCCGTGGAAACCAATATATCAGTTCTTTTGCTCGCAGATAAAATTCCTGCGGCATTTCCGTGGGCTCACCACCATTTGGAATTTCCGGAGAGGCGATGCCCGGGGGGCCAAAGAGAGCCACTAGAAAGTGAATTAGTTTTTGTTCAGACTGCGTTTTCAAAAGAAGATCTAGCCAAAGATTGCGAAAATTGGGATCCCGAGCCTGAACTCGGTATATGACCACGAAAATATTCAACGCCTCGAAATATTTTTTCCTAGGAATCAGATAGGACAGCAGATCTTGTGCGCCTGCATAAGCTTCGCCCAATTTTCCAGCGCGCTCGCACTCCATTACGTATTTGTTTCGGAGGTTATAATCGCCTGGAATAACATCGAGTGCTTTTTTGTAAACAGCTACAGCAACCTGGCTTTTGCCCGCCTCGCTTAGGCGCTCTGCAAGTTGCACATATGCTTGTGCAGCTTCAGCAACTTTGCCGAGATTTAAATAGAGATCTACGAGCTTAGTGACAATGAGCTGATTTGTTGGCTCTGCGGCAACAGCACTACGCACCTTAGCCACGGCCTCAGCGGTTTTGCCTTTTTCTAAAAGCTTATCTGCTTCTGCTAATAATTTCTGAGCGGACATGGGCCTCCTACCCTAGAAAAGCGCTTCGTTGCGCTTCTATCTACTCCGCTTCTATTTTAACTTTTCTTAGCGAGAAACTCTTCCAAAAAGTGCGTATCGTATTGATTATCCTTGAACTTTTTATTCGCCAAAACCTTCACGTAAAAGGCGCCATTTGTCTTAATTCCGCCAATTTTTAGCTCTTGAAGTGCGCGCATCATCTTCATGATACAAAGCTCGCGATTTTCCTCATGGGTGATTAGCTTTCCTAGCAAGGAATCATAGTGTGGCACTACGTTATACTGGTCGTACAAGAAACTATCAAAGCGCACGCCATAGCCACCGGGCACGTGTAGCCCCTCCACCTTGCCTGGGCTTGGCTTAAAGGTTTCTGGATCTTCCGCGTTGATTCTACACTCCATCGCGTGTCCCGTAATTTTAATGTCGGATTGTTTATACGGAAGCTTGTGTCCGGATGCGATTTGAAGTTGCAGCTTCACAATGTCTACACCTGTTACCATCTCCGTAACAGGATGCTCTACCTGGACGCGAGTATTCATTTCCATGAAATAAAAACTCTTATGGTCGGAATCTAATAAAAATTCCACGGTGCCGACATTTTGATAGCCAACCTCTTTAACGAGGGCAATCGCCGCTTCACCCATTTTTTTACGAACATCTGCGGTGATTACCGGACAAGGTGCCTCTTCAATCAACTTTTGGTGACGACGCTGTACCGTACAATCCCGCTCACCTAAAAAAATTGCATTCCCGAAATGATCCGCCGCCACTTGAATTTCTACGTGACGAGGCTTCTCACAAAATTTTTCCAGGTAAACTTCAGAATTTCCAAAGGCTGCTCCTGCCTCGCTGCGAACGCGATCAAAAGCTGATACCAATTTTTCATGAGAGTGCACTACTTGAATGCCGCGACCACCACCACCCGCACTTGCCTTCAAGATTACAGGATAGCCAATTTTCTTAGCTTCCTTTTCAGCCTCAGCCAAATCTTTCACAGCCCCTAATGTGCCTGGCAACAATTGAATTCCCGCTCTAATTGCCGTGGCTCTCGCGGAAACTTTGTCTCCGAGCAGAGCAATATTTTCAGGCTTCGGCCCAATAAAAGTAATATTGCAATCGCGGCAAATACGCGCAAACTCAGCATTCTCGGAAAGAAAGCCGTAGCCCGGGTGAATGGCATCGGCTCCAGTTACTTCCGCTGCAGCAATCACAAAGGGAATATTTAAATAAGAAAGCTTTGATGCTGGTGGGCCGATACAAACCGCCTCATCAGCCAACTTCACATGTAGTGAGTGCTCATCTGCTTGAGAATATACAGCAACCGTTTCGAGCCCCAAATCTTTGCAGGCACGAATTACGCGCAAAGCAATCTCACCGCGATTGGCCACCAAAACTTTTTTCATTTTACCTAGCATGGCTTATGGCTCAATCAAGAAGAGAGGTTGGCCGTATTGCACTGGCTGACCATCTTTAGCAAGCATCGTAACCACTTTACCGGGCCACTCTGCTTCGATTTCATTCATGATCTTCATGGCTTCGATAATGCAAAGCACATCGCCTTTTTTCACACGTGCTCCCATCTCCACATATTTTGGAGAGCCTGGAGCAGGGGAGGCGTAAAAAACACCAACAAATGGAGAGAGCACTTCTTTAGCTCGCGTATTTTCTGCCTTAGGCGCCGGGGCATCTTGTTTTGGTGCAGCGGCTTGAGGCGCTGCCATGGCAACTTGTGCTGGAGCGGAATAGCTAAACTGTGCCGGTGCGCCTGCTGGAAAATCTTTTCTTATTCGAATTCTTTCTTTATTTTTTTCCCACTCAAGTTCAGCAATTTCAGACTTCTCTACAATCTTGATAATTTTCTCTAACTCTTTCAAAAGCATGGATTAGTTCACTTTCTCCACATAGCGATTGTCTCTGGTGTCTACTTTAATCTTATCGCCTTCATTCAAATGCAAAGGAATCTGCACAACAGCACCGGTTTCAAGTGTAGCAGGCTTGGAGCCGCCAGACACCGTATCGCCGCGAAGACCCGGATCTGTTTTCGTGATGGTTAGCTCTACAAAGTTCGGAACATCCACTGCGATCGGGCGTTCGTTGTAAAAGAGCACACTCACGTTGCAGCCTTCTTGGAAGTAAAACTTGCGATCGCCAACGTTTTCTTCAGACAGAAAAATCTGTTCGTAATTTTTCTGATCCATCATGTGATAGCCTTCGCCATCAGCATACATATATTGATATTGGCGCTCTTCTATATTTGGAATACCAACTTTTTCACCACTGCGAATATTGCGCTCAATGGAACTCTGGGTGAGCAGATTTTTCATTTTGGTACGAGTGAATGCCGCGCCCTTACCGGGGGATACGTGCTGAAAATCCACAATAATATATGGGGATCCTTCAAACTCAATTTTCAAACCTTTGCGAAAGTCACCTGTTTCGTACATGGATTTCTCCTGATTTATGGGTCAAAGGGAAGTTAGACTTTTGGCGCCAAACGCACTTGCGTTAGTAAGCGCTCTAAAAATTGCAGCTTGCGCTCCAATTTTTGCTTCTTTGCCGCAGCTTCCCTGTCGGCTGGAAGCACTATTCCATCGGAACGGATATCTTGCAAGGTTTCTCTTGCCCATTGGTTATCCGCATTGTCGCGGAGCATTTTTTTTAATACGGCCCGGGCTTTTAAAGTTAAACCCTGGCGAAGATAGAGTTCGGCAATAGTGCGCGTAGCGATGGCTGGCTCCTCTTCGGCCTCGGCATCCTCGTGAGCAATCTGAGTAACGGCTTCAACTGGCGCATTTGTTCCCCGCCATTGCTCGAGAATAGCAGGATTTCCCACTTGAAAATCATCGATTTTGCCCACACTGGAAACTAGTGCCCCAGCCCCGCTTAGGCGCTCTGCTGCCTTCACGGATGCGTCTTTCGTGGATTGCAATCCACGCAATTCTTCAAAGGCCTTACGCGCCTCTTCATCTTGAGGAAAAAGCCGCAATACAGTGCCCAAGCTTGTGAGCGCTGCTCCACGCTGCCCCAATAAAGTGAAGATTTCCGCTCTCATTTTATGGGCCCGCAAGTTTTCGGGATTTTGTAGAATGATCTTAGCCGTTGCATTGAGTGCATCAGAATAGCGACGCTGATCAAAAAAGCAGCGGGCTTTCACCAACAAGGCACTGCTCAGATCAGTATGAAAGCGCAATCCTTCATCACAAATTTCAAGAGCCTGCTCAAGGAGACCCTTCTTGCGATATTGCTCTGCCAAAGCCACGAACGACAAAGATCCAGGAGACCTCTGAAATTCTCTAAGGAGCTTCATCAATTCTTTGTCTTTTGAAAGACCTATTTGAAAAGGCTGCTTTTGCATCCTGACGCTTATACTCCCGAAAGCTGATGGCAGGCAATAGCAAAGTAAAACAATCGGACTTTACTACATTTTATCCGTAATACCCTGAGCCCCCGTATCGAGGATTTGAGGAGTAATAAACACCATGAGCTCTTCTTTAGAGTTCTGTTTCGTATCAGATCTAAATAAAGCACCAATCACAGGCAAATCCATTAGGCCGGGAATACCATTGGAAGTTGCCTTCCCATCATATTGGTAGACCCCGCCGAGCACTAGGGTTGCACCACTATCTACCAATACTTGGGTTGTAAGGCTCTTCGTATCAATACCCCCCGCTGTGTTGGTAGACGGGGAATCTTTGTGGATCACCACATCCATGAGCACCGATCCAGCACTGGTAATCTGAGGAGTTACGTTAAGACTGAGAGAGGCACTTGTATAGGAAGTGGTTGGCGGACTAGTGGTGGTTCCTGGAGTAACTGTTGGTATCTGCACCCCATCCGTTACAGTAGCAGATTGTTTGTTGTTAACGATCACACGGGGTGAACCCACCGTTTTACTAATACCATTCGTTTCCCCTATGGTTAGCGCCATATTTAAATTCAAATTGGGCCCGATCAGCTGCTGGAAACCAACTCCCGCCGTGCCCGCGCTACTGGTAACGGCAAACGATGGCGCAGAACCGGTGCTTCCGGTTGTGCTCGCGGTAGTGCCACTTCCCACAGTTCCGCCATTGAAACTAAAGGAGGCTCCCATCGTATTGCTTGGGTTGTTGGAGTAGGCTCCATAGGAAAAGCCCAGTGTTTTAGAAAAGGATTCACTAGCGATAACAATTTTTGAATCAATCAAAACTTGTGGAAGCGCAACATCAAGCTCTTTCACGAGTCTACGAATTCTCTCGATAGCATCTTTAGTATTCGTCACAATCAATGAATTAGAGCGATCATCCACTTCGATTTGACCGCGAACAAAGGCCTGTAAAGATTCCTGAGCTTTGCTTCCGCCAGCTGCGGCCACTCCTGGTATCGTCGCGATCGATCCACCACCGCCACTCGAAGCTGGTTTTGTGATCAGGCTGGTAATCATGGATTTCATCGCAGGAGCCTTCGCATAGCTCAGCGGGATGATCGCCATAATTACAGGATCAAGCTCTTCACCCAATCGAATCGCAGTTTTTTTATCTTCCTGTTCTTTATTGAACTGCTCAACGGTGCTCACTCTCACCACATTTCCAACCACGCTGGCACGCAGTTGATTTTGCTGGAGCACGATATCTAAAAGTTGATCCCAAGGTAGATCCTTTAGGGATAAGCTGATCAATGCCTTTACATCATTGGTGGTAAGCACATTGAGTCCGCTGGCCTCGCCAACCAAGCGAAAAATATCGTGAACATCGGCGTTCGAAGCCTCGAAGCTAACACGGCTACCATGATAAACTTTTTGATCCGCTGGGGCTTCCAGTGTTTCCATTAATTGCTTCGCCACATCGTTGCTCTTATCTTCTGAGGCGGCGCGAGTTTTTACACTATCAGATTCGACCCAATCAGAAGCGAATGAATTAAATTTCTTGGTCTTTGTCGTGGATGGAACTGGATCCATCTTTATAGAGGCAAACTTACTACTACCTTGAATCTCTAAAACGAATTTTCCAGGCAATTGATGAGAGGAAATTTTTGCGGGCGCCTTCAACTGTACCACAAACTTAGCGTTATGTTCCTTTCCACCCGCATTATACGGAGTAATCTGAATTACTGGAGAATCTGTGCTAGAGGCATCAATTATTTTTGTTTGCTCTGGCGCCAACATTACATGCTCCGCCTCAACAATCACTTGTCGGGTGGAGGCAAGCTCTTGAACATTGAAATGAATATTACCGCTGAATTGGATCTCCAATTCGGAGTTCGCCGCCCCTGGAATGAAGCGTAACTTTTTCACCTGCTCGGCAGCCCCAAAACTTAGTTGGGAGCCCGCTAAAAGTAAGAAGAAGCCGAACGTATAATTGCCAATTTTATGTGCCACTTTTTGTTCCTCCAGAGGCGGTGGGAACTGCTTCAACAGCCTTAGATGCTGCTCCCACGCTCAATACAAAATCTGCTTTTTCCACAAAGCCAGATTCATCACGCTTTTTCTGAGTAACGACAATGCCACTCTGATTAATTTTGCTGATTATTCCGCCGTGATTACCCAGGCGATCTTTTTCCTTCACAATCAAGACACTCTTCGTTCCGCTCGGTGGTCGAATCAACGCGCGCGGGTATACATCACCAAGGAGCACAGCAACTACAACATATTCCTGTATCGGAAAGCGCTGAAGTACTGGTGCGCCTGGATCAATCCCAGTTTCTGCTGGGGCCGCTCGCACTTGAAACGGAGGCGGCGGCTGCTCAAACGGATCTCTTCTCGACAAAACATCGGGCACTGAAGAAATCGACTGTAAGTAGCTCTCGATTGTTTCCGCCTTAGCAGCGAAGACAGGAGATTCCAAAAGCGTGAGGCCTCCCAAAGAGGCGAGCAAAACAAAATTGAAGAAGTTTCGGCTATCCACCGCCACCTCCACGATACCTAAAGGTTACCACTCGCATGGTAATGGAAATACTTGGATAGGCCTTTTTCCCTCCACCTAATCTCATTGCTGCGAAAGGGCCCTCTTCTCCACCGAGCGCGATTGGCGGCTTCACAGAATCATGCGAAAGAGAATAGTTCACCACATGAACAAGGCGGCGCATCGATGCAAGGCGATCTAAAAATATAAAAAACTGAACAAAAGTGCCCTTTGCCTGAATCGTAAAGCCGAGAGAATTATATTGATCTTGCTGCTCTTCTTTTAGATCAGGTCGGATTTCCGTAATCTCGAGTTCAACTTTTTTAGCCTCGGTTAATAAGTCGGCCAATAGATCCGGCATAAAAAACTGCTTCGGCAGCGCGCCCTGTGATTCCTGCAACTGCTTTACCAGCTCTTGATACTGTTTCTTCTTAGCATCGAATTCCTTTTCAAACTCCTGCGCCTCTAAAACCTTTTTTTCCAATACAGTAGTTTGTTTTTTGGCGGCTTCTAGACCCTCAGTTTTCGTATCCACATCGGTAGTATCGAGCGTGAAATAGAAAAATGCGGCGCCCGCCAATATGATCAGCGCAACATGATTCCACTTAAACTTTTCTAATAGTGCAATTAACTTTTGCAACTTCCGCTCCGCTAAGAACTACTCTTTAAAATAAAATCAATATCGAAATTTTTAATTTTTTGATCCGCTTCCGATACACCGGGAAGCCCAACTTTCGAGGTGCCATCCGAAGAAATTCCCGAAAGATTAACTCCCTGGAAGGAAGTGATCTCATTCAGTGCCTTTACAAATTCATTCACTGAAAAATACTCCCAGGAGGCGCCTTTCAAGGTCATCTTCCTGCCAGAATAGTCGATCTTAGACAGCCACACCTTGGGGGGCAAAATTGCAGTTAAGCTATCAAACGCTCGAAGGGAAAGTGTGCGATCTTTTGTAAGGCCGTTGATTGCACTGAGCTGCTTATTGATATCAGCCTCATCTTTTTGCAATTGCTCCATTTGTTTGCGAATCTCTTTTTTCGCATTTAGCTCGCCCTGCAATTTTCCGTTTTTCTCTGTAACTATTTTTGTTTTTTCCTCAAGCTCGTGGGCCTTCTGCTCTAGAATATAGCTTGGGATATAATCACCAGCGTACAAAAGAGCACCAACCACCATCAACTTAATCAAGCCGGGCCGAAGGGCGAGAATATCGTCGGTAGTTATACCCAATTTCGCCATTACAGGGTCTAGGCCAAAGGGGGCTTGTACTTTTTTCTTACCGAGGAGGTTAATCTTAATCATGCTATTCGACTCCCCTCATAGCAAGACCCAAGGGAACCACAGCACTAGAGCTAATAGCAGCGATAAATTCCTCGTTAAACTCTCTGCCTGAGCAAGTAACTTTTGCAAATGGATTAAGGTATTCGATTTGTAGACCAAGCATTTCGCCAAGCATGTTTGCTAAATTGGGAATACGGCTTGCTCCACCACAAAGATACACAGAGTTGAGTGGCTGTTGAGTTGGAGTGGCAGCATAGAAATCCAAGCTTCTACGAATCTCAAGTGCGATATTCTCTGAGATTGCGGTAACCAGGGGGGCAATCTCCTCTGGAATTTGCCCAGTCGTACAGGCGTCAATTTTTAAAACCTCTGCCTCCTGGAAGCTAATGCCCAATTTATTTTGAATTTCCTGCGTGAGGTTTTTACCACCGATGGCCACATCACGAGTAAAAATAGTGGTGTTTTGGTTTACGATATTAATCTTCATGAGCGAGGCGCCAACATCCACAAGTACGGATGCGCTATCTTGATTCACATCGTAATTTTCCCAAAAGGTGTTTGCCAGGGCAAGAGTATCGATGTCGAGAATCTCCGTAGTTAACTCGGATTCCCTCACGGCAGCCAATCGCTTTTCAATGAAATCTTTTTTCGCTGCTACCAGCAAAATATCCATTTTGCCATCGCCAGCATCCTCTTGAACAACCTCAAAATCGAGACTGATCTCACTCATGTCGAAAGGAATATATTGCTCTGCCTCCCAATACACCTGATCCTCCAATTCGGAAGGAGCGGTTTTGGGCAAACTAATATGTTTAATAATTACGGATGATCCCGATACGGAAGTGCAAACATATTTAGACTTTGCGTTACTTTCCTTGTAAACATTTTTTATTGCCTCAACAACAGCGGCATGGTTTACAATCTCACCATCAACGATAGTGTCTTCGGGAAGGGTAACGGAGGAAAAGCTGCGAATCACCCATCCGCTGCGACGCTTTTCAGCTTCGACAAGCTTCACGGAGCTCGAGCCAATATCCAAACCGATGATGCTTTTTGCACCTAAACCAAACACCAATCCCCTCCAATGGGACGATCCCGAAAAACCCTTTTAACAAGGCTAGTTAGATTTAATTGTAACTGTGCGTCGGAAAAGGTCAAGTAAAGGACGACATCCAACGAAGAAAATTGAATAAATTTGGTATTTTATGTTGCCCCGTTTCAATTGAATCGGGAGCAAATTAAAAGCGAAGTTAAATCCTAGAAAGCGTCGCCTTCATCATCGAAGTCGCGATCGCGGCGAACGCCTTCGGCGGCTACCGATTCTGTTTCTTCATCACCGGATGCTTCTTCATCGCCAGTTTCGAGTTCTAGGTCTACTACAACTTTTGCCCAGTCTTTTTCCGAGGCTAAGTCTTGACGAATAACATCCAAATATTTTTCAGGATATTTATGCACCAACTCTTCAACGTAGTTATTCAGCTGACCCGTAGCCAGAATGGCTTCTTTGCGTTTAATTTTTCGCCAATTCTTAATGTAGTGCAATCGGCAGAATCCTGAAATCAGAGGATCATGATCACAAAGTGGTTCGCGGCAGCGCTTGCGAGAAAGGGCTCCAGAGCCGGAAGATGATTTCTTAGCTCCCGCAACTTTCCCTGATTTCTTTGTAACTAAAACTTCTACCACTGCAGCGGGAGCTTTTTTTGCTTTTGTCTCAACAGGAGCAGCGGCGGCAACTTTCGCAGGCTTCTTGGCAGCAGGAGCAACAACGGCGGCCTTAGGGCTTAGCTTCGCCTTCTCTTTGGATGCAGGCTTGGCGACTGGAGTAGGTTCAGGCTTTTTCACAGCCTTCGCAAGCACCACTGGCTTCTTAGCAGGTGCGACAGGCTTCACAATCTTGGCTGCTTTCTTAGGCGCGGGCTTCTTAGCCTTTACGGCTAGACTCTTCGCAGCAACTTTCTTGACTGCGACCGGCTTTTTCTTCTTTTCTATTTTTTTCTTCGCCATAGATATGTCCTTCTCGTTTCGTTCTTGCACGGGGCCACTAACGAAGTCAAGAAGGAGCTTTAGAGATTACAGGTTGAAGGAGACAAAGAAGAGAGAGTGCATTGCCAAAACTTGCCTTCAGGCGGATACGGGTGATCTTCGTTGTCTAAGCGAGTGCGCCCACCACCGAGGTGATACAAGCGACAATGCATCTCAAAGCCCTCTTTTACCCATGGCACCTGAACCCACTGAAAATGGGTATAGCCTTTTCCGAAATAGCCCTGCAATGCAGTTTTCAGATCCGCATCCGATCGGCCAACATACGCGATATTAGGCTCGCCTCTAGCCAGCTGATAGATGCCAAGAATGCCGCTTGGTACTTCCGACACATTTTTTTCATTCAATTCAATCCATGGGCTCATGCCTCATTTATACCGAATTCCCGATAGATTTCCAGTGGATTTAGCTTCTACTTGCTGCTTTTAAATTACGGTGCTATTGTTTTACTCAGGTTGCGATGTTTGGATGCGCGGCCGGTGGCTCCTAATGCGTGTGAAGTGTTAGAAGGGCCCGTCTCCCCGCCATGCGGTGGAGCTGGATTTAAGATTAATTGAAATAAACATTATACTAATTTTTTGCTCCACTCGTGTCCCATCCAATCACGAGTCATTTATGGACCAAATCTTCGGCAAGGATTCCTTTTCGTGATCGACAAAACAAATATCGACCCCAATGCACTTCATTTTTATCGTCTATTGAAGGAAGCAGGTTTCTCCGCTTACTTCGTGGGTGGCAGCGTTCGTGATCTTCTTTTGGGCAAACACCCGAAAGACTTTGATATCGCAACCAATGCCACTCCCCACCAGATTAAACGCGTGATCCCACAGGGGAGAATTATCGGGCGTCGCTTTCGCCATGTGATTTTAGAGCGCGATATGGGTCGCTATGAGATTGTTACTTTTCGTGGCCCAATCCCGGCACAAGCTGAAACACCAGAGGATGAAACTAATCCTGATTCCCCAGAGGAAATTTCTCCAGAGGCGGCCGCAGATCAAGAGCGCCGCTTCCCCGATCTAAATCAGTTTGGCACCGCTCAGCAAGATGCCATTCGTCGCGATTTCACCATCAACGCTCTATTTTACGATCCAGATGCCGATGAGCTTGTGGACTATGTTGAAGGTAAACTCGATATCGATAAGAAAATCATCCGTACGATTGGCGATGCCAAGCTACGAATGGCGGAAGATCCAATTCGAATACTGCGAGCCATTCGTCACAAAATGAAGCTTGGCCTTGAATATGATCCTTATCTCCTTGAAGCGATGCAGGAAAAGGCTCCACTTTTAGAGGAAACCTCGAAAGATCGCATCCGCGAAGAATTTTTGAAAGTTTGTAATGACCGCAGCCTTGTTTCCTTTTTAGAGGAAATTAAGCGCATCGGCATTCAACACTACGTGATGCCTTGGTTCGACGATCTCGACGAAGCATCTTGGGCACAGGGTGTGCGAATTTGGGAACAATTCTCTAAAATGGAGGCTCCAGAACGAGTCTCTCCAGATATGGGCTTAGCGCTCATGATGACTCCGCTCATCGATGCTCTCGTGCTAACTCCTTACAAGGCAACGCTTTCTGAGGGAGAGAAAAACTATCTTCCCGATATGAAGTATTTCCTGAGCTGTGAATCGCTCCGTGACTACTTCTTGAGAAATTTGCGCATCTCGCGTGCACAAACTGATTATATTGTTCGGGCTTTGTTTTATTGGAGCCGCATGACGGGCCTATGGGTGGAGAATGGTCCGCCTCGTCGTGTAGTTGGCCGACTTTTCCAGCACCCGCCAGCCCTGCTTGCAGCGCGGATGGCTCGCCTACTCCTTGCCCTCGATGGGAAAGAGATGCCGCCTTGGTTGAAAGATCTTGCGGAATTCGATCCGAGAGTGCGTCGTGATGAACGCGATCATCGAGATAACCGTGATGCGAATCGTGGCCCTCGCGAAAATAATCGTGAGCCGCACCGCAATCGCCCTCAGCATGAAGCTCGACCTCAATCCCAAGACGGCGCTGATCAAGATATGGATCACGACGACGAGGAAATTCCAGCAGCGCCGCAAAGGCTTGCACCGCCAGAAATACCTATGGTTTGGAATGGCCCTCTCCACGCGCCAGTGTTGCGTCCTACTTTTTCTGAAGAACTTCCCAATCGCTGGGCACGAAAAAATCAAACGATTTGTGCTTATCGTCCATCGGGAATTCCTAATCAGCCCACCGACTATGCGATGCTGAAATCACACTTGGTTTCCAACTATAAGCCTGAATTAGAAACCACCAGCACTCGTGATGATAATCATGATCCCCGTCGTGGTGGTGGAAGAAATCGCAATCGTCGTGATCGCAACGATCGAAATGATAGACCAGATCGCGGCGAACATCGCAACGATCGAGGAGAAAGAAATCCGGAGCGCGAACAATCTGCAAAACCCAGAGAAGAGCGCGCGCCAATGCCAAATAGACCGCAGGAAGAAGTGGACGAAGATTCCTATGGTAATATTCTCCGCCCAGGTGAGGGTCCGTCGCATCTTGCCGGGGCCGAACCGAATTATTTGCCTGCTGATGATTTAGATGAAGATGAAGACAATATTGGTAATCGCTTAGATGCCCCACCAACCTCTGGTCACGTGGGAATAAACGGCGAAGGCGTGCTCGGTGCGAACAATCGTGCGCCTGGATTCAACCGTCACCATAGCGGTGGACATCGTGGCCCAGGTCACGGCGGTGGTGCTGGTGGCGGACAAGGCGGCGGCGGTGGCAGAAATAATAATCGTCGACGCAGAAGTGGAAAACGCGGCGGTGGCGGCGGTGGTGGCGGCCCTAACCGTCCTTTCCGTGGTGGCGGCGGCGGCGGAAGTAATGCCGGCTCGGCTCAAAGCTAGCAGCGATGGCATCTCAACTTCTTCTTAGAGTGAGCGGAATTGATTCACCTGGAATCACCGCAGCTCTCACGAAAAGTATTTCTGAAAATGCTGCGCGCATTCTGGATATGGAGCAAACCGTTACACATGGTTTGCTCAACCTCATGATTTTGATTGATGTTCCGCAAACGAAGCAATTGGCGCTTGATCAAGTTCTTCATGATTGTCTGCGCGGCTTTAATCTTGAACTAAATATTACCCAGCTAGAGGGTGGATTCACCATTGCAGATCCCTCAAATCGATTTGTTACCACAGTAATTGCCGATGAAATTCCCGTACAATTTATTGCTGATCTAACTGCCACGCTGGCACAGGGAAGCCTCAATATCGACTCAATCCGGAAGCTGAGCTCCCAAGGCCTCTCCACATTGGAGCTAATCAGCTCCACCAAAGAACGCCTCAATATGCCACAGATGAAAGAAAAACTTCTTTCTGTGGCCGCGAAATATCCAAGTGTTGATGTAGCCGTGCAACGAGAAAACCTATATCGACGCTCAAAACGCCTCGTTGTTTTCGATATGGACTCCACGCTGATTGAAGGTGAAGTAATCGATGAGCTGGCTGATCGTCTTGGAAAAAAAGAGGAAGTGGCTGCCATCACAAAATCGGCCATGAACGGTGGGATGGACTTTCAAGAATCGCTGATTCGAAGAGTGGGGCTGCTAAAAGGCCTCACTCAAGCCGATTTAGAATATGTGTATTCTCATATTAAGATGAGTCCCGGCGCCGAGCGCTTGATTAAAGTTTTGAAGCGCCTTGGCTACCGCATTGCAATTATTAGCGGTGGATTCACCTATTTCGTGGATCGCTTGAAACAAGATCTCGGCGTGCACTATGGCTACGCAAATACGCTCGATATGGATGGCGGTGAACTCACTGGCCGCGTGAATGGATTAATTGTGGATGGTCGTCGCAAGGCGGATCTCCTCGATCTACTCGCCCAACAAGAAGGCATTTTGCTAGACCAAGTGATCGCTATCGGTGACGGTGCGAACGATGTTCTCATGCTGAAAAAAGCGGGGCTCGGCATTGCCTTCAACGCAAAGGCATTTACAAAGGCGATTGTGGGCACCTCTATCACCCAAAAAAGCATGGATTCAATTCTCTATCTACTCGGCATTACGGATAACGACATCACCGAAATGGGTATCCGTTAGTTCGAAAGCTCCAGCATTCTTTGCATTGGCACAAGGGCGCGCAAACGAAGATTCTCGGGCAGATCTAATCGCGGCGACATTGTTTCCAATGCTTGGATCATTTTCTCTAGAGTATTAAGACGCATATAGGGGCACTCATTGCAGGCGCAGTTTGCATTGGGAGGCGCAGGGATAAATGTTTTTTCCGGCGCAGACTTATTCATCTGGTGAATGATGCCAGCTTCAGTGAGCACGATAAATTTCTCTGCTTCACTTTTGATCGCGTAGTTCAAAAGCGCCGTAGTGGAACCAATGAAGCTAGCCTCGGCCAAAAGTGGCTCTTCGCACTCGGGGTGAGCGATCACCACAGCATCTGGATGTTCCATTTTCAGCAGCGTTAGCTTTTTCAGAGAAAATGTTTCGTGCACGATGCAGCTGCCCTGCCAGAGAAGCATGTCGCGGCCCGTTTGTTTCATCACATGCCGGCCCAAATTTTTATCGGGAGCAAAGAGAATTTTTTTATCCTTGGCGATCGAATTCACAATTCTCACCGCATTGGAGCTCGTACAAATATAATCGCTCTCTGCTTTCACGGCAGCGGAGCAATTGATATAGCTCACCACCACATGATCTGGGTGCTGCGCTTTAAATTCGCGGAAGAGAGGCGCTGGGCAAGAATCAGCGAGCGAGCAGCCGGCGGCGAGATCGGGGATTAAAACAGTTTTTGTTGGATTCAAAATCTTGGCCGTTTCCGCCATAAAGTGCACGCCAGCGAATAGGATTACATCAGCTTTGGTCTTTGCGGCCTCTTGAGAAAGCGCGAGACTGTCTCCCAAAAAATCAGCCACATCTTGAATATCGGGCTCTTGGTAGTAGTGCGCGAGGATCACAGCGTTGCGCTCTTTTTTCAATCGAGCGATTTTGGCAAAGGCGTCTTCTTTAGCGAACATAAAGCACTCCTTAAAAAAAGTGACGGTGGAGCGATAAGCCGGGTTCTGTTCCCTCTTGCGAGAGTGACAATCATTCCTCTACGACTACCGTTACCAGCAGCCTCCAGCGATCCTACCCGCATGCTCAGGCGAGAAGCCCTACATATATACGCATGCCTATTTGGTCTTGCTCCAAGCGGGGTTTACCGATCTGAAAACGTTGCCGCCTTCAATGGTGGTCTCTTACACCACCGTTTCACCCTTACCTGATCTCTCGAATTGAGAGCCATCGGCGGTATACTCTCTGTTGCACTTTCCGTAGCCGACCTTCGTCGACTCCTGGCCGTTAGCCAGCGCTTCACTCTTTGGAGCCCGGACTTTCCTCCCCAAACCACTGAAATCAGGGTCTGCGGCGATTGTCTGCCCCACCGTCGGCTCATTGAATATTCGAGTTGACGCTAAGAGGCAACGGATTTCTTAGAGCGGGGAAGGAACATCAAGTAGATAGGTAGATATGGCGCCATTTTGGCTTATACCCAACTGAGATTGGCCGTTGGGCTGCCGGGCCAATTCAAAGGTAGAGCCGTCTCCCGAGAGATGAAGAAAATTGGTACCCACGAGAGAATTCGATTCTAGGCTTAGAAATACAATATTTGTGTTCGTAATTGCCGCGATAATTACCGGCGAATTTTTAATATCCGCTAAATCATTTGGTAGAGGCCCAGAGGCGTATTTCGACCAAATAACCTCCAGGGTATTGGTATCAACCAACAAATAAGAAGGCTTATCTGGATCTGCCGGACTCAATATGGGGTAAACCCCTTTGAAGGCATCTGCCTTGAATGCAAAGCTATTCGCAGAAAACAATAGTGAAGAAATGATCAGAGTAAGTAGCGCAATTATTTTCACAGTAAATCTCCCGGACTTCGCAAACCTTTGTTCGCTTTTTCAGCTAAAGCATTCGCTTCAGGCATTTGTTCTAAGGGAACCTGCATATATCTTCGCAAGCGAAACTCATTAAATACAGTCTGCACCTGCAATAATAATATTTTTAAATCTGCTTCTCGGGGCGGGTTTCTATTTTCACGAAAATAATCTGCACTGATACCCGGGCCCAGGCGGAGTTCAATTTTTTCCTGGCGAAGTCGCCGTGCCTGCTCCAGACCTAACTGGAGGGCGGTAAGCTCAGCGTGTACTCTCTGCCCCATCCCCACAAATTTTGCAGCAGAGAAAAGTGGGCGCGATTTCGCATCCACCATCCACACGGCGAAAGAAAACTTAGCCGGTTTTCCGCGGGCGTGTAGCGCAACATAAATAGTGCAATCGGGCTTAAAAGCTTGCATCGTATAAGTATCTTCATTGATTCGCGACTAGGAAGGAAGCGTAAAATGGAAATCTCGAAAGAGCGCAAAAAAATCGCCATTGTAACGGGCGCATCCGCAGGCCTTGGCAAAGAGTTCGCTCTGCAATTAGAAAAAAAATATTTTCTCGATGAAATTTGGCTCCTTGCGAGGCGAGCCGAGCCGATGAAGCAGCTTGCGGAGAAACTGCAAAAAGCAAAGGCTGTGATCATCCCCTGTGATCTGAATTCTGATTCAGACATTCGCGCACTGATCGACAAAATTAAACGCGAAAATCCCGCCGTAAGTTTTCTAGTAAATAACGCGGGCTTTGGAAAGCTGGGTCCCTTCACGGAACTCACAGAGCAAGAGCAAATGCAGATGATCAGTCTCAATGTGACTGCTCTCACTCGGCTCACACACTCGATTTTACCCTTCTGCGCTTCCGGATCGTGCATTATTCAGGTGGCCTCAAGTATTGCTTTTTGTCCGGCGCCTTTTTTTGCCGTCTACGCAGCCACAAAATCCTTTGTGTTAAGCTTTAGTAGAGCTCTGCAATTTGAGCTCAAGCCAAATGGGATCCATGTGATTGCTGTTTGTCCTGGCCCCGTAAACACAGAGTTTTTTGATGTCGCCAATAATAGTGGATTCATGAAAAATGATCGCGTTGCGCCGAAAACATTCAACCACGCTCTCATGGCTGACCCCCAAAAAGTGGTGGCGAAAGCACTCAGTGATGCAGAGAAAAAGCGCTCCATTTCAATTTATAGTTTTTCGATAAATTTTTTCGCCAGAATTGTTGCGTTTATACCAAAAAGTATCGCAATGAAGGCCATTTCAAACCGCTATTAATCAGGAGAGATAAATGAAATCAGTTATCCTATTTTTTATGCTTTGTCTTTTTGTATCCAATGCGAGTGCTGCCAAGTTCGCGCCCCAAGGATGGACCGAACACGAAATTTGGGCGAAATATGTGCCAACACCAGATGGGGTGGGCCAAACTGATCTTGGCTCGGTTTCCGCCATTGTCGACGATCAAAGCGGAGTGCTTTTCGGCTACACTTTTTATCGTGCAACAAGAAGTGTCTATGTGATGGTAAATGATGGCCAGCCCTATGTAGAAGTATGGGATGATCCGAATATTTGTCCGCCGGTTGGCTGTCCGGATTCAAACTTAGCGCGCGTTACCTTTATCCCCTATAAAGAAAAAAACTTTTTGGGCACGATGAGTGTAGTTCAGGACGACGCAAAAAAAACATTAAGCATCGAAGTAAATGGCGAAAAGCTATTAGTGATTAATACGGATACCATTCAAATCGTTGGCGGTATCATCACAGAAAATCCGAACGTGCCTCCGCAGCAGTTGGTTGATCCTGCCGTCCAATGCGCTAGCGGAACAAGTTGTATTCGTGCGCTTGCTTTCGGCAAGCTCGCACACGAAACACTAACCAGCCATAGTTTCAGTTTTATTCACTGGGCAGATGGGATCACCACCAGGGCACCGAACGCCGCACTCTATAAAAATCTGGGGCCCGATTCCCTAGCTAATAGCTTCATCTATGCTGATGAGGCCGCCCTAAAGAGCGCCTTCCACCACTAAATCCGCATTAATTACGATGGGTTGCCTCCGTTCTAGCGTCCGCCGGTTTCTATTCCCCTGGAAATAGACTATAGTCTTGCCACTCGAGGGCCTTTCTATGTTGGAAAATAAAAAAATTAGAATTATCGGTGTTCCCAGCGATCTTGGCGCCAGCCGACGTGGCGTAGATATGGGCCCCTCCGCCCTCCGTATCGCGCAAATTGGTCCGAAGCTAACCCAGCTTGGATACGATGTTGAAGACATCGGAAATGTAACTGTAGCCGTGAGAGAATCCGTACAAATCGGGGATTCAAAAATTAAGTACCTTCCTGAAATTCTTCGCAGTGCAACGAGCCTTCGCGACAAAGTGTATCAATCCCTAAAAGATGGAAGAGTGCCACTAGTGCTCGGCGGAGATCACTCTCTCGCCATTGGCTCTATTGCTGGTATAACTAAATTTTATGGCGAGCAAAAGAAACGTATCGGCGTGATTTGGCTTGATGCTCATGGCGATATTAATACGCCAGAAACTTCTGAGAGTGGAAATATTCACGGCATGCCCCTGGCCCATGCGCTTGGCATCGGTGCAAAGGAGCTACTCGCGGTGAGTGAACTACATCCAATGATCGATGCTTCCCGCACAGTTTTGATTGGTATCAGAGAGTTAGATCAGGGTGAACGAGATACGATTCGTGAGTTGGGTGTGCGCGCCTTCACCATGCGCGATATCGATGAGATGGGCATGCGACAAGTTATTCAGGAAGCCATTCGTATTGCAACCAATGGCACCTGTGGATTTCACGTATCTTTCGATGTGGACTGCATGGATCCCTCGGTGGCGCCAGGCGTGGGCACGGCTGCTCGAGGCGGAACCACTTACCGCGAAGGGCACCTTGCCATGGAGATACTCCATGATTCAGGCAAAATGCTTTCCATGGACATCACTGAAGTTAATCCTGTGCTCGATGTTTCCAACCAAACAGCCGATCTAGCCGTAGGCATTGCGTGCAGCGCCTTCGGAAAACGTATCCTCTAAAGATTAGCGAACATCGTACTGATAGTGGTGTTCGCTGTATAGATAATTGGCGGATTGATAATAGCTTATCGCATCGTTTAGCACAGCCTCATCTTCCGGCCCCGGATTTGGTATCCGATGTTGCGAAAGATCCTTGGGATCTACAGAAAAAATTTCAGCTCTCTTCGGTGGACTCAATACCGCCAAGCGATCTTTCTCATACAGAGCAACCCGTTGGTACGTGCCCATGAAGGCTCTCGAAGGATCATTCTGGAAAAGATCCTTTCCAAAAAATTTAGTGGGGTAGGAAAATTTCAACAATCCGAGAACTGTTGGTCCAACATCAATTTGGCTAGAAAGCTTCGAAACGATCTGTGGTCGCACGATTCCTGGGGCATAGATAAATAGAGGAATATGAAACTCGCCAATTGGTATCGAGGTTTTTCCCGCGACGCTTGCGCAATGATCCGCAACGATCACAAAAATTGTGTTTTTAAACCACGGTTTCGTTTCGGCCTTCTTCAGAAACTCACCGATGGCATAATCGGTGTATTTCACGGCGCCCTGCCTGGTTGTGCCGGATCGATAGTCAATCTTTTGTGGAAATGTATACGGGCGATGATTGGAAGTGCTCATTACGAGTGAGAAAAAAGGTTTATGCACTTCAAAGGAATGATCAGCCTCTTTAATCACACGATCAAAAAGATCTTCATCGCAAACACCCCAGGCATTCGCAAAGTGAATTTCATCTTTCGACAAGCTGCCACGATCCACAATATCGAACTCATTCTTTGAAAAGTATTCGTTCATATTGTCGAAGTAACCATAGCCGCCATAAATAAACTTCACATCGTATTTACGATCTCGAAATA
>CAIPTA010000074.1 GCA_903867855.1 Oligoflexia bacterium
AAAATTGGGGAAGCAGACTCCGATGACCAAACCAATTCCGACTCCATCCCGAAGAATCTTAATTGAAGATGAACATCTCATCGCCGTTCACAAGCGTGCTGGTGAACTCGTGGTGGCAGATCGTTTTGGTATCGAAAAGAAAATTCTACTTCATGAATTAGGCGATTACCTTCGCGCACAGGGTCACCAGCCGGATGCCTCTGGGCGAGATCTATATCCCGTGCATCGTCTCGATCGCGAAACAAGCGGAGTAGTGCTCTTCGCAAAGCACGAAGAAGCGCATCGCAGACTCTCCAAGCTTTTCGAAAGCAGAGAAATGGAAAAAATGTATTGGGCTTTCGCAGCTGGCTCTCCTCCATGGGATTATTCAAAAGTAACAATTCCACTATCTCGAGCAGAGGGAAAGCAAGGCCGCGGTCGCGCTTTGGTAGATTTACAAGCTGGGAAACCCGCCGAAACAGAATTCTTTGTGCATGAACGCTTTCAAGATATTTGTTGGATGGAGGCCTATCCACGCACCGGCCGCCTTCATCAAATTCGCGTGCACTTAAGGGCGATTGGCCATCCACTCATTCATGATTCCGCCTATGGAACGGAAGGTTGGAAGAGTAAAGAATTCCCTGATCTAAAGCTCACTCGCACGCCTCTGCACGCGCGTTTTTTACGTTTCATTCATCCATTCACAGAAAAGCCGGTAGAGCTGAGTTGTCCGCTGGATGATGATATGCGCACGCTGCTCAATATTATGCGGAAGACGCCTAGCCTTTAAGCTTCGCTTTTAGTTTCACCATATCTTCGGGCATCGGCGCATGCGCTTGCAGTATTTTTCCTGTTTTGGGATCGGGGAAATGAAGCTGTGTTGCATGCAAAGCAGGGCGAGAAAAAATCTCCGACCAGGGCTTCTTCGCGTATTTTTTATCCCCAATGAGTGCACAGCGAATGTGAGCAAAGTGAGCGCGAATTTGATGGGAGCGTCCCGTCTCTAGTTCCACTTTCACAAGCGCGCTCGCAGGAAAAAGTTCGATGCGTTCGAAGTGAGTAATCGCCGCCTTGCCATCACTGCTCACGGAAACTTCGTTTGCTTCTTCGTCTTTCGCGAGAGGGGCATCAATAGTGCCTTTCGACCCAGGATCGCCTTTCACAATAGCTAAATAGGTGCGGTGAACTTCTCCCGCCTGCAGTGCTTCCGTAAAAAACTTCGCTGCCACAGAATTCTTCGCTAACAATAATAGCCCAGAGGTATTGCGATCGAGACGATGCACGGGGGCCAAAAATGGCATGGGAATTATTTTTTGCAGTAAATCCGCCACCGCAGGTGCGCCACTCTTATCTTTTTGAGAAAGCACTCCAGCTGCTTTATCGAGTACTAAATAGTCTGCATTTTCCAAAATGATTTTTCCAGCTGTCATGCGAGCACCTGCTTCAACTTTTCTTCAGCCACAACCATTGTGAGACCAGAAAGTGCCACCACTTTCTCTCTGGAAGTATGTCCGCGTAAGATTTCCACGGATCGTTTGGGTAGGTCAAAAAAGTTAGCGAGAAACTCGCATAGCTCTTCATTGGCTGCGCCGTCGCTTGGCTGAGCGTGGAGTGCTACCTTAAGCGCATCTCCGTGTTCCCCGCGAATCGCCGTCTTTGAGGCATTTGGCTGGGCGTGCACAGTGAGCGTGATGTTGTTTGCATGCGACTTTAGAAATTTCAATGGCGCGCTCCAAAGAGGGAGCTGCCTACGCGGACAATCGTAGAGCCTTCTAAAATTGCTGCCCCAAAATCCGCACTCATTCCCATAGAAAGTTCTTTCATGGGAGCATAGACGCCACGAGCATTTAATTTTTCCAAAGATTCACGAAGGGAAGCAAAGGCTTTGCGAGGATCCTTCTTCTGCTCTTCGGGGTCTGGAATACACATGAGACCGGCAAATTGGATCGATTTGAGTTCATTTGCTTTCTCAAAAAAATCGGGGAGATCTCTTACGAGCAATCCACCTTTAGCTAGCTCCAGGTGAAGATTCACCTCTACCAGAGCTCGTAATGGCGAAGCTTTCTTTTCCGCCTGCGTATTCAGTTTGGTGGCGAGGGAAAGGGAATCTACGCTGTGAATGAGACTAAAATTACCAGGAATAAACTTAGCTTTATTCGTTTGAAGTGCACCAATAAAATGCCAATCGAGCTTGAGGTCCTTTAGCTTCTCCACTTTTCCAATCGCCTCCTGCACATAATTTTCGCCGAAAGATGTAAGGCCAAGTGCTGCGAATTCGCGTATCTCATCCTCGCTCTTTGTTTTACTTACGGCCAGTAGGGTAATGTCGCTGGGTTTACGTCCGGCCTGTTTGCAATGCTCCGCGATTTCTTCGCGAATTTTTTGTAGACGCTCAGCTTTACTTGGAAGCGATTCCATATTATTTCGTCCAATTCTGCCAAGGCTCGCGCGTTAGCTTGGCGATTAATTGCAGTGTTTCCGCTACAGGCAGGCCAACAACATTCGTATAGGATCCAGAAAACTTCTCGATAAAGGCTGCTCCGAAAAGTTGGGCACCATAGGCTCCCGCCTTATCAAAGGGCTCTTTCGTGTTTATGTACCACTCGAGATCTTTCGCACTGATGGGATGGAATTTCACCTTCGTTTGCACCACGCGCTGCGCTTCTCTAATAATTTTTCCTTGAGAGACGAGCAGTAGTTGCACTGCGGTTGCTACCGTATGAGTTTTCCCGGATAGTTTCCGCAGGATTCTTTTGGCGTCTGCAATGTCTACCGGTTTACTGAGCACATCATTTCCCAAGAAAACCAATGTATCCGCACTCAATATAATTGCTTCAGAAATATTTTTTGCGAGTAACTCGTGCGCGGCATTATTGGCTTTCGCTGCGGCGATTTTTTTTACGATTTTGGCTGGAGAATTTTTTCCCTTTTTACTCGGAGCCGGTAGTTCTGGCTCGCTAGGTACATACACGGAGAAATTTAGGCCTACTCCCGCGAGGAGTTCTTTGCGTCTCGGCGATTGGGAAGCCAGGTAAATTGGGACAACTCGTTTACTCATATATCCTCGAAATAGCAGAAAAAGCCCCAAATTTACAGGCCATTAGCAAATCTGAACAGCCCACTTGTGGGCAGAGTGTAAAGTGCTATACTTTGCTTAAGGGGGATCGAAATATGCAGTACAGGAAGTACAAGTCAGCGATCTTAGTAGGAGCAATGATCATCGTGGCGCAAGGTCTTATAGCCTGCGCGTCTACCACGACTGATAGAAAACCGGATTCTGTTCAGGATCAGGAACAACAAGCACCAACACATCGTTATAGCTACGATGGGCGAGAGCCTTCGTCTACTAACGATAAATTCACTTGGATAGACGATGTGGGCGATAACTTCGGCCGCATCGCTGCAGACACGAGCAATCGTGCTGTAGCTAGTGAAAATAAGAAAGAAGTTCTTCTCGCAAAGAAGAATTGGTCTTTCAGCTATCTACCCAAAACAAACACTTTTTATGTAGGTCTCCAGGGGGAGACCTACCCCATGCTTCAAACATCCATTGGCGGCGGAGATACCTATGCCTTCGCTGCCCAAGGGCAGGCCGAGAATCCCGTTACACTTTCCATTGCTAAGGATACTGGCCGCGTAGTGGCCAGCGGTGTGCAATGTGAAGCGGAGCTCTCTTATTGGAATGTTAAAACTCACAACTATGCGAAGGATACGATCAAGCTTCATGGAGAAGCTTGCGAGCGTGTTATTTCCCGATTGAAAGATTACGTGCCTTGAAATTTTCTCTAGTCTCAAAAATTTTTCTGATTTTAGTTTGTCTTTTCACTTTTGCTCTTCCGAAAAATGCCAGCGCGATGGATTTTGGTGATGCCGCTCTAACAGTGGGCTTGGCAAGTGGTGTGGGGGCAGTTTTGGGCGCCTCAACCCTACCTTTCTATGCAACGCCAGGTGATCATACGAAAAATATTTTTTACGGTGCGGCGCTAGGAGCTGTTACTGGAGTTTTTCTGGCCTCCTTCGCGGCTCTCCAAGAAGAGAAGCAGGATGTGAATGCTTTCGTACCGAGAGATCAAACTCTAATGGCCCAGAGCTCGGCGATGATTGAACACCCTCACTCAGTGCTAGAAAATAATCCCAGCGCTATGTGGACTCAAGTGACAGCACTCCGTTTTTAGATGCGTCTATTCTATTTCATCCTCTTGTTATTCTTTTCCAATACGCTAGCGAGAGCTGCCAATACTGTTGATCTGCAGCTCAATCTTTCTTTTCCCGATGGCGAGAAGTCAGCGCCAAAAATAATCGCTCTGGTCGGAAAGCCAGCCATGATCTCGGTGAAGGAAAAAAATGGGGATGGCTATCAGATTAGTGCTCTATCATCTCTAGATGAAGCTCGGCCAGGGATCATTCATGTTTCCTTGCAGATCTTTCAGTTGAAGAATCAATTTAAGAAACTCATTTCCTCTCCCACGATTATTGCCAGGAATGGTCAATTGGCCACGATGTCGGTAGACGGGGCAGATTCTTTCAGTGTTTCTGTGCTTCCCAATTTAGACAAATAAAAAAGCCCCGATGTTGCCATCGAGGCCTCTCTTTCTCTCTAGAATCAGCTTAGTTAGTTGCTGCTGGCTGAGTCTGCGCAGGAATCCGGCGAGATTGTAAGCTGAGCTTCTCCCCTTCTACTTTGAAATCTTCCAAGTGGAGGTTTGGCGCACTCTTAATGGAAACCTTCATGCTGAAGCGCTCTTCCAAACGATCGAGGGTATCGCGCTCATCTTGGAAAAGCGTATCCACCACTTCTGGGTGAGCAATCACGGTTGCGCCAACCATTCCACCTTCAAGCGCGGTGCGCTCAAGTTCGTGGAAGATATCGTAGCAAACAGTGCGTAGATTTTTCGTGAAGCCTTTGCCATAGCAATATGGGCATGGCTCACAAAGCACGTGGTTCAAAGATTCGCGGGTGCGTTTACGCGTCATCTGAATCAAGCCAAGCTCGGAAATACGAAGGATATTCGTTTTTGCTTTGTCTTTCTTCAAAGCTGCTTCTAGTTCACGGTAAACTTTTTCGCGATTTTGACCTTTCTCCATATCGATCAAGTCGATAATGATAATACCACCGGCATTACGCATGCGAAGTTGATAGGCCACTTCTTTCACGGCTTCCATATTCGTTTTCAAAATCGTCTCTTCGAGATTTTTCTTACCCGTAAATTTCCCTGTGTTCACGTCGATCACTGTGAGCGCTTCCGTTTGATCGATGATCAAATAACCGCCGCTCTTTAGCCACACTTTGCGGTTCAGGGCGCGAGCGATCTCCGATTCAATGCCGTAGGCATCAAAAATCGGATCTTTGCCGGTATACTTCACGATGCGATTCACGAGGTGAGGTGCGAACTGCTCGGCAAACTCTACGATATAGGAATGCACACGAGGAGAATCCACGGCCAAGCGGTGAATATCATCGGTGAAATAATCACGCACAGTCTTCAGCACCACGTTTAGGTCTTCATAAAGACAAACTGGAGCCTTCATGGAATCGACTTTTTTCTTAATCGTAGCCCAAGAATTCAAGAGGTAATTAATCTCGGCGGTGAGTTGCTCGTTGCTTTGCTCGGAGGCTACGGTGCGCACGATGATGCCCATACCTTGAGGACGAAGCTCATCTACGATGGCGCGCAAACGCTTGCGCTCATCATAAGAATCAATCTTACGAGAAACACCTACATGATCTACCGTCGGCATGAGCACAACGTGTCTACCCGGAAGGGAAATATGGCAGGTAAGACGAGCGCCCTTGGTGCCCATTGGCTCTTTAGCCACTTGCACCACTACATCTTGGCCTTCACGAACCACATCTTGAATGTTCAAGCGTGGGCGACCACCGCGAGGTCCGCCGCTGCCGCCGCGACCGCCACGTCCACGATCTCTGCCACCACCACGACGGTGATTATTATTATTTCTGCGCGGGCCTTGATTGGGTCGGAAATTGCGATTGCCTTGTTCATTTCCTTCGCCGCGCTCGCCCTCCTCAGCGCCAGCTTCCGCCTCGCCCGATTCGGGAGATTCGGGGGGAACAGTCTTATTATCGGTTTCTTCAATCTCGCCTAAATTTTTCTCGGCAAGCATTTCCGCTGCATCGTATTCAATGCCGCCATTATCAGCGTCGGCTGGAGCTGCTTCGGCTTCGGTTGAGGCTTCTTCCACGAGCTCTTGAGTTGGCTCTTCTTCCTCTTCCTCGTCGCGATTTTTCTCCGCTTCATAAACGATATCGCCCACATATAAGAACGCAGCGCGTTCTAGGCCGATATCCACGAAGGCAGCCTGCATACCGGGGAGCACGCGAACTACGCGGCCCTTGTATACATTTCCTACGATGCTTTTGTTTTTTTCATACTCGATGGAAAGGTCGGAGATTTCTCCGTCTTCCAAAAGTGCCACGCGGATTTCCGGCAAGGTGGCATTAATAACTAATTCAGATGGCATAAATAGCCCTTCAATTTATTGTGGTTGATATTAAGTTTTGACTCCGGCAAATGGGCGGAGTTTACAGAGCCTGTGAAGGCGTTACTCTTACCCTTCCTTTATAGGGCGGAGCGGGTCATTATGTCAACTTGTGCCTGAGGCGCTTCGAGTGTAAGGTATTGCGCTGTGCCAACTTCGAATTTTACACCGCTAGACAAGCCAGAGCGTCGCAAGCGCAGACGCGAACAACTCACGATTGTGGGTGTTTTGCTCGCCATGGTGGTGCTTGCCAATGTGGCACTCAAGCTCGCAAAGCTTTCTAGTACACTGCCCTTTGTAAACTCGATTTTCTTTTTCGGGATCATCAATCTCAATTTGATTCTACTCGCGGTGCTCTTCTTTCTCGTGTTTCGTAATCTTTCGAAACTCTTCTTGGAGCGCCGAAGTGGACTCATGGGTTCCAAGCTCAAAACGAAACTTGTCGCGAGTTTCTTGAGCCTTTCGATCATCCCGACCATCGTACTTTTCTTCATCTCATCGCTCTATATCAATTCTACTTTTGATAAATGGTTTAGCGTAAAGGTGGGGAATACCTTGGAAGCATCCCTTGAAATTACCGATGCCTACTATAAAAACACGCTTCGAAGCGCTCAGCACTTTGCCGAGCGGATCAACGAAGATCTCTCCGAGCTTGGTTCGCTTCATGAGAGGGGCAAAAATTTTTCGCGAGAATTATTTGTGCTCCGAAGTAAGTATGATCTCGATGCTGTGGAAATTTATTGGCACCCTCTCGACCCTCGATTCGTGGTGGTGCGCAGCGAGTTGAACGCCGATCTTTTCCCGCGCTTGCCGCTGGAGAGTATTCAGAAAGCGCTTGATGGTCATGAGGTGGAGCTCGTGCAACACGTGGGCACTGGAGATGTGCTCCGCTCTGTGATTCCGCTGCGGGAGCGCCGTGGAAGCCGCGTGGTTACCGGGGCGCTGGCCGTAAGCTATCACTTGCCATTGAGTCTCGTGAATAAGGTAGACGAAATTTCCTCTACCTATGCGGATTTCAAGGAAGTGAATCCGTTAAAGTATCCTGTAAAATCCACTTACTTTATCATTTTGATTCTCATCACATTGCTCGTGATTTTTGCGGCGATCTGGATCGGCTTGTATTTAGCGCGGGAAATGACCATGCCCCTTGAACGCCTTGCAAAGGCCGTAACCGCTGTGGGTGCCGGTAACCTCGATGTGGAAATTACCAATCTTGGGCAAGATGAGATTGCAACGGTGAGTCTCGCGTTTAATCAAATGACGGCTGATCTCAAGGAAAACCGCGATCGCCTCCAAAGCGCTTATGGCTCGCTCCGCAGCACTAACGAAGAGCTCGAAGAAAAACGCCGCTATCTTGAAGCAATTTTAGCCAACGTAAGTGCCGGTGTTTGCTCCGTTCATTCAGATTTCACCATCACTACGATGAACAAATCGGCTGCGGCTCTCCTTGGCGCCTCCACGGAATCGGCGATCGGCCAAAGCCTCAATACAGTTTTTGCTGGTCCCTTCGATGAACTCCTACAAAGCATTGATCAGGTGCTGCTCGGTGGCGGCAAAGAAACTATCTTCAAGTATCTCAATATTATTACCGCTGATGCGCGCCCACTTTCCTTGCTCGTCACCATCACTCCGCTCTACGATTCCGAAGATCGCTACCTCGGATTAGTGCTCGTACTCGACGATATCTCCCATCTTATTAAGGCGCAGCGAGAAGTAGCCTGGCGCGAAGTGGCTCGCAGGATCGCGCATGAAATCAAAAATCCGCTCACACCGATCAAGCTCTCGGCGCAGCGTTTGCAGAAACGTTATTTGGGTAAGCTCGAAGAAAATGAAGTTTTTGCAGAGTGCACGGATACGATTATTCGTCAGGTGGATGAGCTAAAAGAAATGGTGAATGAGTTTTCGCAGTTTGCGCGTCTTCCGGCTGCGAATCCCATTCCTAATGATCTAAATCTAGCCATTTCCGAGGTGGTTGGGCTTTTTCGTCAAGCGCATAAGGAAATTGAATTTCAATTTCTCACGGATGGCCATGTGCCCATTTTCGCCTTTGACCGTGATCAAATTAAGCGTGCGATCATCAATTTGTGCGATAATGCAGTAGCCGCGATGCGGGAGCAGGGCGGCGGCATTGTGCGGATTGGCACAGAGTTTAAGAAAGAGTCGGGTATGGTAAACTTGCAGGTAGCGGATAACGGACCAGGTATCCCCGATGAAGTGCTGCCCATGCTCTTCGAGCCATACTTTTCCACCAAGAAAGAGGGCACCGGACTCGGTCTCGCCATTGCCAAAAGGATCATTAATGATCATGATGGGTATATCCGAGCGAGCTCTCGCAAAGAGGGCGAGTTCCACACATTCTTTAATATCGAGCTACCCATTAGCCGCACCATGGAGGTGATGCATGGCGCGTAAAATTCTAATCATTGATGACGAAGCGGCGATCCGCTCTTCCCTCGCAGGCGCACTCCAGGATGAGTCGTTCCTTGTCACCAGCGCTGGTTCCGGCGAAGAGGCCTTAGGTCTCATTGCGAATAATTCTTATGATGCGATCATGCTCGATGTTTGGATGCCTGGCATCGATGGCTTAGAAACCTTGAAACGCATCAAGGCGATTTCTCCCGATTCTACGGTGATTGTGATGAGTGGTCACGGCAATATTGAAACCGCGGTTAAAGCTACCAAACTCGGCGCCTACGATTTCATCGAGAAGCCTCTATCGCTAGACAAAATTCTCGTCATGCTTCGCAACGCGATTCAATTTAGTGAACTTCATCAACAGAATAAAATTCTGCGCTCGGAGTATGTGAAAGAGCCGCAGATGATCGGCACATCCAAAAAAATGCTAGAGCTAAAAGAGGTGATCTCTCGCGTGGCTCCATTGCAAAGTTGGGTGCTCATCACGGGTGAAAATGGCACGGGAAAAGAGCTAGTGGCGCGTGCGATCCACGCGGGTAGCCGCAATAAGGATGCTTCTTTCATCGCGGTAAACTGCGCTGCGATTCCCGAAGAACTCATTGAAAGTGAATTGTTTGGTCACGAGAAGGGTGCCTTCACTGGCGCTATTCAAATGAAGCGCGGAAAGTTTGATCAAGCCCACGGCGGCACACTTTTCCTAGATGAAATTGCGGATATGAGCCTGAAGACGCAGGCGAAGGTGCTTCGTATTCTCCAAGAGAAAAAATTTGAACGCGTTGGTGGCAGCCAGACTATCGAGGTAGATGTTCGTGTTGTTGCCGCTACCAATAAAAACCTTGTTGAGGCGATCAAGAATAATCAATTTCGTGAAGATCTCTACTATCGCTTGAATGTAGTACCGCTTGTGGTTCCGCCACTTCGCGATCGTCTCGATGATCTGCCGGCACTTCTCAAGCACTATCTCGCCGTTTTTGCCCGCGAGCAGGGCAGAGAACCCAAAAATATTTCGGAAGAGGCCATGCGTATTTTGCGTCAGTATCCGTGGCCAGGGAATGTTCGCGAACTACGGAATTTAGTGGAACGCCTTAGCATTATGGCGCTCAGTGAAGAAATCGGAGCGGAAGATCTTCCTGCAGAAATTTTGGAAGGCGCTAGCTTAGAGCCGGCGAGCGAAGGAGTTGATCTTTCAGCCGAGAATGCTTTGGATGCTGGGCTTCGCGAGGCGAAGAATCAGTTTGAGCGAGAATTTATTCTGAAAAAGTTGAAAGAAAATGATTGGAATGTTTCTCGCACGGCACAAAGTTTGGGTATTGAGCGTGCGCATTTGCATCGCAAGATAAAGGCATTTAAAATCACAGTGGCAAAAGAGGGTTAGTTTGTATGGCTGAAAAAATTACTTCGCGCGCGAGCGACTTTTCTCAATGGTACTTAGATATTATTCAGCACGCCAAGTTGGCGGATTATTCCCCAGTAAAAGGCTGCATGGTAATTCGTCCCACGGGCTATGCCATCTGGGAAAAAGTACAAAAAGTGCTCGATAAAAAATTTAAAGAAACAGGCCACAAAAATGCCTATTTCCCGCTCTTTATTCCGGAGAGTTTTATTCACAAAGAAGCCCAGCACGTAGAAGGTTTTGCTCCTGAACTCGCGGTTGTTACTCATGCAGGCGGAAAAAAATTAGAAGAAAATTTGGTGGTACGTCCCACTTCCGAAACCATCATCAACGCGATGTTTGCGAAATGGATTCAGAGCTATCGCGATTTGCCTCTCCTTATTAACCAATGGGCCAACGTTGTTCGCTGGGAAATGCGTACTCGCCCTTTCCTGCGCACCGCTGAGTTTCTCTGGCAAGAGGGTCATACCTGCCATGAAACCGATGCTGAGGCTGAAGAAGAAACCTTGCGCATGCTCGAGGTGTATCGCGAGTTCGCAGAAACCTATATGGCGATGCCTGTTTTCTGTGGTCTTAAAACAGATACCGAGCGTTTCGCCGGAGCGGTTCGCACCTATTGTATCGAAGCGCTCATGCAGGATGGAAAGGCGCTGCAAGCGGGTACCTCCCATAATCTTGGTCAGAATTTCGCAAAGGCTTTCGGCACACAATTTCAAACACGCACTGGCTCTATCGATCATACGTACCAAACGAGTTGGGGTGTTTCTACCCGTTTGATCGGTGCCCTCATCATGACTCACTCCGATGATAAGGGCCTCGTGTTGCCGCCTCGTTTGGCTCCAACCCACGTTGTGATCATCCCGATTTTTAAAACTGATGAAGAGCGCGATGCTGTTCTCAGTAAAGCAAAATTGCTCGCTGACTCCATTCGCGCCTGGCCTACGCAAAAGGCGAAACTTGGCGGACCCGTCTCCGTGCATATTGATATGGACGAAGGCAAAAGTGTTGGCTGGAAATTTAATGAATGGGAAATGCAAGGCGTGCCTCTTCGCATTGAACTGGGTCCTAAGGATCTTGCAAAAAACCAAGCCATGCTTGCTCGTAGAGATACGGGAGCGAAAGAAGCCGTTACGATCACCGATATTCCAGCTCGCACTCTCGATATCCTTTTAGATATCCAAGAAAATCTCTTTAAGCGCGCACTCGAGAATCGCAACCAACATGTTACGGATGTGAATACATTCGAAGAGTTCACGAAAACTCTCGATACCAAGGGCGGATTTGTTCGCGCTCATTGGGATGGCACCGCCGCAACGGAAAAAATGATTAAAGACGAAACGAAGGCAACGATCCGCTGTATTCCTCTGAATAATCTTCAAGAGGAAGGCATTTGCATTCGAAGTGGCAAACCGTCGAAGCAGAGAGTGCTTTTCGCTAGAGCCTACTAATGGCAACGAAATTATTTCTCGCGCTCGACTATGCTGATCCTGAGCTTGCCAGAAAAATGGTTCGCTTAGCCCTGCCCATGAATCCCCACTTTAAAATTGGGTTGGAGCTTTTTACGATCGCCGGCCCAGACTTTGTCCGCGAGATCATTGGCGAGGGTGGGCAAGTATTTCTCGACCTTAAATTCCATGATATCCCGAATACCATTGCGGGTGCTGTTTCTTCGGCGGTTGGGCTCGGTGTGGGCTGGCTGAATGTTCATTGCGCTGGTGGCACAGCCATGCTCGAAGCCGCGGCCAAAGCAAAAGGAGAAACTTGTGCAAAACTCGGCTCCACCTGCTCCCTTCTTGGCGTAACGATTCTCACTAGCCTCGATGATCACGCCACTCAGGAGATTGGTTATTCTCGCAAAATTTCAGAACAGGTTCCCCATTTTGCAAAAATGGCCCAGGAAGCAGGTTTAGATGGCGTGGTTTGCTCCGCTCAAGAGCTTTCCCTAGTGCAAGCTGCTTGCGGACAATCATTCCAAACTATGGTTCCAGGGATTCGTTTGGTTGGCGCGTCTACAGAAGATCAAAAAAGAGTGGTCACGCCTGAAGTAGCAAAAAACTCTGGCGCTCATTGCATAGTAATGGGAAGACCCATCACTGCCGCCAAAGATCCTGCACAAGTGCTTCGAGAAGTTTTAGGGGTATTATGATCATTTATGGTTTTCACGCATTAGAGTCACTCCTTGAGGCCGATCAAAAAGTGCATTCCGTGCACGCTCTCTTTAAGCCTGATTCCGATCGTCTCAAGAAAGTGCGCCCCATGGTGCAAAAGAAGAATATTCCCTGGAAGGAATATTCTCAGAAGGAGCGCGCGCGCTTCGAATCAGAGTTTCGCCGCCTGGGGGGTGACATAGAAGAATTAGAGTCCACTCAAGGGATTTTTGCCCAAGTGCCAGACCCTGCTCCAGTAGAATTAGCGGAACTTCTCAAGCTTGCTCGCGAAAAAGAAGAATATCCCGTTATTCTTTTCTTAGATTCCATCACGGACCCTCAGAACCTCGGCTCCATGCTTCGCAGTTCTGCTTTTTTTAATGTCGCCGGCATCGCAGTTACCGAGCATCGTTCTTCGCCGCTCACAGCGGCCGCTATTAAAATTTCTTCCGGTGGTTTCGCCCATGTGCCGATTGCCAGAGTCACCAATCTAGTGCAAGGCCTGGAGGCCGCTAAAGAAGCAGGTTTTTGGGTGGTGGGGCTAAGTGAGCATGCTACGGAGCTATTCGAGCGAGCCCGGGTTGACGCTCCCATCGCCTTGGTGGTGGGGAATGAAGAGAAGGGCATTCGCCCGCTCACAGAGAAAAACTGTGACTATACTCTGAGTCTTCCAGCCCTCGGACCAATTAAATCTCTCAACGCTGCCACCGCTGCGGCAGTCGCTTTGGCCTTGCTAAGACATCGCCAGCAGCATGACGCATTGAATCGCAAGTGATTTCGTAAATTTATCCTAGGGTTAAGCTTGCATTTTGCGCTGCCCAGACTATATTGCCAGACTGATTTGTGAATTGATTTAGTGACTACAAGCCGGTGTAGCTCAGTTGGCTAGAGCAATGCTTTTGTAAAGCATAGGTCGTGGGTTCGATTCCCTCTACCGGCTCCAACCAGTTGGAAGCACTGATTGATGGAGAGGTTCCCGAGCGGCCAAAGGGGTCAGACTGTAAATCTGATGGCTCACGTCTTCGAAGGTTCGAATCCTTCCCTCTCCACCACTTTATTGGTTTATAAATCAAATGGATTTAGCGGGCGGGAATAGCTCAATTGGCTAGAGTATCAGCCTTCCAAGCTGAGGGTTGTGGGTTCGAGACCCATTTCCCGCTCCAATTTTTTGTTAGGGCTCACATAGCTCAGTCGGTAGAGCACTTCCTTGGTAAGGAAGAGGTCATGGGTTCGAATCCCGTTGTGAGCTCCATTTAGCGAGTTTGGTTTTCTTTAACGTAATTGTAGGAGAATGAGAGATGGCAAAGGGTAAATTTGAGCGTAACAAGCCGCACGTGAATATCGGAACGATTGGCCACGTGGATCACGGGAAGACGAGCTTGACAGCAGCGATCACGAAAGTGCTAGCGCAAAAAGGTCGCGCAGAGTTTAAAGCGTACGACCAGATCGACTCGGCTCCTGAAGAGAAGGCTCGTGGTATTACAATTAATACGGCTCACGTAGAGTACGAAACAGAGAAGCGTCAC
>CAIPTA010000075.1 GCA_903867855.1 Oligoflexia bacterium
AGGTTTATGCTTGGAGTAGCCACCTTGGTTATTTTGTTCTGCGTCTTCCTCTTGAATCTTTGCAGCATCTAGCAAAATTACTTTTGTTAGTTCTGCCGTGGGTGCTGAGCAATAAATAGGACCTTTAAAGCCTTGCTTGAGGAGAAGAGGAAGATATCCTGTATGGTCGAGGTGGGCGTGAGTTAGCGCTACCGCATCAATAGTCGATGCATCAAGCGGTAGTGGAAGCCAATTCATTAGGCGCTGATCTTTCACGCCCTGAAAGAGGCCGCAATCGATCAGGATTTTTTTGTGATCGATTTGCAGTAGATGCTTCGATCCAGTAACTGTGCCAGCACCACCTAAAAATTGTAGACTCGAATTCATTATTCGGCTTTGCGAAGATCTTGGGAGCGAATAATTTTCTTAGAATCTGAACCAAAGGGAATGGATAATTCAAATCCAGTGAACGATTGATTCGAGGAGCTTAAAGCACCTACAAACTGGGGCATATTTGGGTTCGGAATTTTCGCTGGATCTGTCCAGGGTTCCATAGCTTTTAGTTCTAGAGTGGTTCGATTTCCTTTTTCATCAAAAAAGGTGATTCCTACCGATTTCGGTAAATGGTCATTATCTTTATTTAGCGTTACTTCCACACCCTTGGTATTTTGATTTACTTTTACTTTCACTCCGGGCGTATTGTCACCAATCCAAACGCTTGGCTTGTCTGCGGCCCAGGTCAATCCCGTTAAGCTGAATAAAGCTAGGAATAAAAAACTCATTCTCATCGTGCGCTCCGTTCTTGGTCCGCTTTAGTCTATGCGATCTAGAGATCGAATTGCAATATTCGTGCTATGGTGTGATGGCAACTTTCAGCACACCATCCTTTTGGCTTGCGAATAGTTCATAGGCATCGATAATTTCGCTGAGCTTAAATCGGTGAGTTACCATTGGCTTTAGGTCTACCTTACCCGAAGCCACAACATTCATGAGGGCTTCCCCGTAGCCAGGTTGGGGTATGGGCTTGTCTACTAGGGCAATTTTACCCGGACTAATAAATGTGAGCGCTTTCATGGTGCCCGTAGTTTTTTGTGACATAATTTTATTCTCCCAAAATAAATACAAGCTCTTGGCACGACTTAAGCAAAAGATAAGCCAAAGCCCTCTTATTCTATCTGATGCAGAAGCGGGCGTACGTTGGAGAATTTCATGGGACTAAGCACGCACCCTGTAAGACAAAATGACCCAATCGATTTTGGGATCAATTCCGGCGATCGTATTTTTGTGCATGGGCAATCTGCTGTTCCCTTCGCTCTTCTAGAAGAGGTGATGCGCCAAACCCAGTTGAAAAAAGACTTGGAGTTTGTGCATCTTCACCTCGAGGGAAATCCCGCTCATTTTCGTGCCGAGTACCGCAATCGTGTTTGGATTAATAATTTATTTGTGAGCCCATCCCTTCGCCGGGCAGTGGATTGCGATCGCATCGACTATACTCCAATTTTTTTATCTGAAATTCCAAAACTTTTTTCCTCTGGAAATTTTCCCATCGATGTGGCGCTTGTGCATGTTTCCCCCCCAGATCGCTTTGGGTATTGTACCTTGGGTGTTGGGGTAGATATCACGCGAGCAGCACTAGCAAATGCGAAAGAAGTGATTGCGCAGGTGAATCCACAAATGCCGCGAGTACATGGAGATAGTTTAGTGCACGTGAGTCGCTTTCAGCATATTTTTTATTCGGATATGCCATTGCCAGAGGCGAAACCAAATACAGATATTCATTCAGAAGCACTTCTTAGCATCGGAAGAAATGTGGCTAGTCTCGTGGAGGATGGATCTACGATTCAGGTGGGGATCGGCGCCATTCCTGATGCTGTATTAGCGGCACTTAGCGGGCATCAGCACCTAGGAGTGCATAGCGAAATGTGGTCGGATGGAGTGGTGAATTTAGTAGAGCGTGGCGTGGTAGACAACTCTAAAAAAATTGTGCACCCGGGGAAGTCCATCGCTTCTTTTTTACAGGGTACGAAAAAGACCTTCCATTTTGTAAACGATAATCCATCCGTAGAACTTTACCCTAGTGACTACGTGAATTCCCCCCAAGTGATTGCGCGCAATCCAAAAGTAGTGGCGATCAACTCTGCGCTAGAGATCGACCTTACGGGCCAGGTCTGTGCTGATTCTGTGGGTCACCGAATGATTTCTGGAGTGGGTGGGCAGATTGATTTTAATCGCGGGGCTGCCATGTCAGCAGGTGGAAAACCAATCATCGCGATCACTAGCCGTTCTAAAAAAGGCGAATCGAGAATTGTTTCAGCTCTTCACGGCGGGGCAGGCGTGGTTACTACACGAGCTGATGTGCACTATGTTGTTTCAGAATACGGCATCGCTGAGCTCTACGGAAAATCCTTAGGAAAACGAGCCCATGCCCTCATTGAGATTGCTCATCCAGAGGATCGAGAAAAGCTACTGGCTGAATGGAAGAAAATTTGCGTAGGCGGGATATAGAGCTCGCTTTTTTGAATTGGAGTAGCTATGAAAAACACAATTATTTGGGCCATCGATCCCTATGAAAAAGATGTAGTTCCTGAGGCTAGTCTAATTGCGCAGATCACTAGCTGGTCTGAGTCTACAGGATCACCTCTCCAGCCCGTTTATTTGCTTTCTAAGGCGCCCGAACAGCCAGGAGCCAAAAGTTTCGACCCAAATCTATTGGCGGAGCAAAAAAAAGCAGATGAGTATCTAAAAAAAATGGGGGTGCGTGGAGCTGCTTCTACTAAGCTTATTTCTCTTCCTGCAGCGTCTCGTGCAGACGAAATTAAAGCCTTGCTAGAATATGCCGAGGGAACTCATCCAAGCTGTATTTTAATTTCTTCCCATGGCCGATCAGGCTTGGGGCGCTTATTTTTTGGTAGTTTCGCAGAGGCTCTTCTTTTGCAATCCACGCTACCTATTTTTTTCCTCGATCATGCAGAGCCGAGAAGCCAGAAGCTTGCATTTCAAAAAGTACTATTCGCCACTGATTTTTCGGAGCGATCAAAATTGATCTTTATGAAATTCTTAAGGCATGTGAAAGCACAAAGTTTAAAGCTGGTTTTATTCCATGCGGTTTCGTTACCAGCCACAGCATTGCTTGCGAGTCAGGATACGCAAGTTGTGATCTCTCCCGACTATTTTACGGAGCAAGAGGAATGGGCAAAAGAAGAGGGCTCTAACTGGGAGCGTATCGCGGAATCTTTTGGAATAAAGGTAGACCTAGCCATTTCGAGTAATGGCATTGGCGCTGATATTGCTTCGCTACTTTTGCAAGAAGCCAAGGCAAAAGAAATTGATTTTATCGCGATGTCGTCCGCTAGTAGCACTATCTCCGCTTTGGCTTTAGGTAGTTTATCTCAGGATGTTTTTCGAAGTAATCTATTCCCGGTTTGGGTGTATGGACCAAAAGTGCTACTCTAAATAAAGAATGATTAAAAAAATAGTGCTTACTGGGGGCCCCTGCGCGGGAAAAACAACTCTCACTCAAGTGATTGCGAAAGTATTTCATCGGGAAGTTGTGGTGGTGCCAGAGGCTGCCTCTCTACTTTTTTCCGGGGGATTTCCGAGGTGGCAATTACCGGATGCTATAGAGGCCACTCAGCGGGCAATCTATCATGTGCAATCAGGCCTCGAGGCGGCCTATTCAGCGAAATATCCTGATAAAATTTTGGTGCTCGATCGGGGAACCATTGATGGTGCCGCGTATTGGACGAAAGGCCCGGAGGATTTTTTTCTGAAACTAGGCACATCGTTGCAAGATGAGCTCGATCGCTACGACCGTGTGATTTATTTGGAAAGTGCAGCGGAGCAGGACTATTTGGCTAATGTTAAGTTAAATCCGAACCGCAACGAGAGCTGGGAAGAGGCCCATCGCCTTGATATACTTACTGAACAGCTTTGGTCTCGGCATCCCAGAATGTCGCTGGTGAAAAATCAAAAGTCGTTCGGAGTGAAGATTTCGGAAGTATTGGCTTCAATCAGCGAAACGATTCGCGGTTAGCGTGTAGGGCTGGCGCTTTTGTTTTGCTCCTCCATTGCGTAAGATCGAAGCAATGGATGGAGAAATCATGATTTCGAAAGCTAAGAATTTCCGTTTTGGTTTAATTTTATTTTTCGTATCGATTTTGCCTCTATATGCCCAAGCGGAGCATAAAAAACAGTGGGAGGCCCATATGCAAGGGTTCTATTCGAACCTCACTGGGCTCCTAACAGACGTTTGCAGCGATTCGCGTTTTTACGATGTAGCGAATAAAAAGAGAATTGAGGCCGAGGTAGAGCAGCTCGCGAGTTTGGCTCATTCGCTACCAGAAACAAATGATTCAAAGCTAAATAGCGATGCCTTATTTCCTCAAACAGCAGCGATGTTAAAGCGCCAATTGGAGGCTGCTGCCGATGAGCTGAAGCATGGCAATCGAATCTATGCGCGCGCATTACTACGCACTATTCCTAGCTATTGTATCGCTTGCCACACAAGAAATGAGAGTGGGCCACAGTTTGCGAAACTTAATTTCGAGCCGGCCTCCATCATGAATAAATTTGAGCGGGGAGAATTTTTTGCGGCTTCCAGACAGTTTGATCGCGCTTTGCAAGAATTTTTAAGTGTAATCGAAAATCCAAGTGAGCCAGGCACCAATAAGTTGATGTGGGGGAAAGCCATTCAGGAGGCGTTAGCAGTTGCGGTTCGAGTGAAAAAAGATCCCATAGTGGCAAAGAAAATCGTGCAGGCACTGCTCAAAGCAGATGGCGCTCCGGAATTTATGCGCGAGGATGCAATAGTTTGGAACAGTTCAATCGATGCATGGATTGCCGAAAAGCTAATTAAGAATCCGAGTGAAGAAGAATTGTTTAGTAGTGCTAAACAACTATTAGCAAAGGCAACAGAGCTGCAAAAATATCCCATGGATCGCAATGCAGATATCTATTATTGGCGCGCCTCGGCGGTGCTTCACGATTTAATGCAGCTTGCTCCGAATGGTGCGCATTCCGAAGAGGCGCTTCTTTTAGCGGGAATTTGCTATGAGGTGTTGAATCCTTTAGAGCTAGAAGATATTCATCAGATCTTTTATGAAACCTGCATACGAAAGTCGCCACATACTTCTCTAGCGAACACCTGTTTTAATCGACTGGAAGCTTCTATTCTCTCTCAATATTCCAGCGTAAGCGGCACGGATATTACGAAAAATTTGCTCGGCCGTTTGCAGGAGTTAAAGGCACTCGCTCAGACAAAGTGACTCGGCCTTGAGACAATTTGGGAACCTCGTGTCTGCGAGCAGCAATTTGAGCGTATCTAGAGCTGGAATGATCCTTGCGTTGCAAGTTTCTAGGAGGATCTTATGCCAAACGAAACCGCAAAAAACACGATGACCAGAACTCTAAAGACTATTTCCTGGAAAGAATCTATGGAGGAGGCGGCTAGCCTGATGGATGATTACCGCATTCGTCACCTGCCAGTTACAGATGAGAGTAATAAGATTATCGGCATTCTCTCCGATCGCGATGTGAATCGAGCGATGAATCCGAAGCGCCCTGGTTTTGCTCCAGGAACGCTAGTAAAAGATTTTATGAGTTGGCCTGTGAGTTCCGTAGAGGAAACCCGCTCCCTTCGCGATGTGGCAGAAGGAATGGTGAATGATAAAATTTCTGCGGTGCTAGTGACTGGCGTGAACAATAAGGTGGTGGGAATAATTACCTCCGAAGATCTCTTGCGCTATCTAATGCAAGTGATGAAGGATGAGAAAACGAAACATCTCTTCGAATTCAAGTATACGCCGCTCATGAGTGAGCTTTTGCTGGAGGCCAGCGCTGTAGGCATTTAATCGCCGCGATAGAGATTTTTAGTTTTCACTCTAGCGTGTAGCTTACGGCTGGACATTTAGATTGTAAGCCCGAGTTCCTCTGTTTAAGCTAGAGCAGAGGAATCTTATGAAAAATTGGAAGCGCCTTGGCGAAGCTGGTATGGGCATGGTGGAAACAATGGTTGCCGCTGGTATCGCCATCGTAGTGATCATGGGGCTTGTATATGGGCTTTCCAATTCAATAAAAGGGCAGCATTCTGTTACGCAAACAAGTGAGGCCAATAGCTTACGGCAAGCAGTATTGATTTCCCTTTCTAGCGATAATATGTGCACTCAAGCCTTTCCTGGAATTACTTTTCCCACCGGCTGGACCACCATCGATGTGCCACAATTTAATTTTGGTGCGAATCCACTCTTAAAAAAAGCGGTGAATATTAACGGAGTGGTGGCAGACGCAGTCACCTTAACAAATCAAACCGTGGGTGGCCCCCTGACAGTTTCTAAGAAAACCTCTGTCGATCCCGCTCCGCCCGTCTATAAAACGATGAATCTTTTTTACGCAAAGCTCACGATTTCCTTGAGCAAGGCCAACAATGCAGACGGAGCAAGCGTGGGTGGAAATGGAATGAAGGATAGAGATTTCTATCTCGCCATCACCGCAGATCCAAGCGCAGGAAATGCTCTCTTTTCCTGCGCAGGGGGCACGGATTTAGGTCTTCAAAAAACAACTTGCGAAGAAACTTTTGGCGGAACCTATGATTCCACAAAAACGCCTAGTTGCGAGCTAGATCGATCTGCCATCGGAATGAGGCCAGACCTCACAAATGCACATACTGGCTCGCTCATCGTGCATAGCACGAATTACCAGGCCGCCATCGCTATCGCCGGGGATGATTCCATGGCCAGTGGTAGTTCTTATTCTTCTCTATATTTAACAAAATTTCCCCACGCAACGCCAACTGCCCCCGGACAATCATGGACCGTAGACTTTAATACAGGCACGCAGGGTCTTGAGATTAACGAGCAGGCTCCCTCTGGAGCGATGGGCACTCCGGCAATTGAAGTTGCTCACTCGTCACATTTTGTGGGCATTAACAATACTACACCTAGCTATCAATTTGATGTAACTGGAACCTCGCACTTCAATGGCACGAGCCAATTTGATGGAGGTGCAGCCACCTTTACTACTATGGCGCAATTCCCAGCCGGCGCAAATGGTTCCACCTTTACAACTTCCGATCGACGCTTAAAAACAAGTATTACTCCGTTAGAAATCGATGATATTGCGATGAAAGCCTTGGAGCCCTACCGCTTTGTGATGAAAGATGATCTTGAGAAGAAACCAAGATTTGGTTTTCTTGCCCAGGAGGTGCAGAAATATTTTCCTGAAGCTGTGGTGCAGATGGCGAACGGTTATTTAGCCGTGGAATATCCAATGCTATTGGCGCCGATAATGGTTTTTTTAAAAAATCTTAAGTTAGCGATCCTACAAACCAATTCCCAAGTGGCAGAGCTAAATAAACGAGTAGAAGGTTTAGAAAAACAAAATTCAATTCTTATACAACGCTTAGAGTTATTGGAACGAAAAAAATGATGCTTGGATTTTTGAGTTTCTTTTATTCAATGTCCCTAGCCTTCGCTGTTAGTTGCGATCCGGGCCCCTGTGTGCCACCAGTTTGTACTCCTGTGGCACCAGCGACCACTTGCCTTAGTTCTTGCGTCTATACCGCATGTACACCCGCTTCCAATTCAGTGGCCATTACGGTGGATAAACTCCCATATACCATGACCGTGCCCGCTGATTCCTGTGCTCCTGGAGAATTTACGCCAAATCCGATTAGTTTGATCACCTCTACAGTAAATGGAACCGCTATAACGAAAATACCGCAGGCTCTTTCTATTGCATATTCTACTTGCGTGAACGCGACCGTTACGAAGAGTTACCCTTAGGATCCCCCGTCACCTTGACAATATCGGCGCCCCACGATATCGACTCTCCCAAGGGGAATTTCATTCTAATGATGGCTTGCGTGCTATTTTGCTGGATTGCAATGGGTGCGAATATTTCGCGGGCCGCGGAGTCTGCTGCCGTGTTCCTAAATGCGCAAGGCCACGATCCTCGCACAGCTATAACTGGCGCTAGCTTTCCTTGGTCGGCCATTGGCCAGCTCTCTCATTTAGACTCGAATGGAATATTGCATCTATGCACGGCCACTCTAGTTGGCCCCGATGTGCTCGTGAGCGCAGCCCATTGCGTGCTGGATGAAAACGGCAAGCTTGCTTCTGTGCATTTCAAGGCTGGCCTGCGAAATGGAGCGTTCTTAGCAGAGGCTGATTCCGTGCAAGTGGTGGCAGGCACGCTTAGCCCCGAGCTAGGGAAGGGTGCCGACTGGGCGGTGATAAGATTAAATCAGCGGCTCGGTGATCGTCTGGGTTTCATGAAATTGTCTGGCGCTGGCCTTGCGAAATTGCCTCTCACTGTTTCCTTCGCTGGGTATTCCGCTGATTTTCAAGAGGGCAAATTGCCTTCGCTTGTGGCGAATTGCACTATCCATAGCCAATTTCCCGATTCCAGTTTTGCTCACGATTGTTCGAGCGATGAGGGCGCCTCTGGTGGACCCTTGTTTCAGTTCGATTCCTTTGGGGGAACCGCTATTCTCTTGGCCGTGCACACCCGTGGATTTTCTAATGAAAGTTTTGCGCAATATACGGTAAGCGAAGCGAATATTGCGGTGATGCAGCCTGCGCTAGAACAAACCGTGACAAATTTTTTAGCGCCGAAGAGTATAGCGAACCCAAACATTGGGCTCTTTGTAAATCCCCAAGTTTTTTGAGATATCTAAGTCTAGGGGAGCAAGCCCCTGGGGAAGCGTATATTTTCCAGAACTAGTTAATTTTTGTTTAGTCCATTCGCGCCACTTTTCAGCGCTTGCTTGGATGATCACCGACTGTTCACAAATATTGAGTAGCTCGGCGCCTAGGCGAAGGTGCAGGCGAAGCCAAGGGTCATATGTTTCTCCAGCTTCATTTTTCTTGATCAGATATTCTGTCATGCTGAGCTCAGGAAATTCACTTTTCGCGGTGGGGCGCACCGGTCCAATCATATAGTCCAAACCCCGGCTCGATGCGATTTCTTTGCCTTTTTTAAGGAGTAGGGCTGCCAAGCCTTGCCTGCGATAGGCCGGGTGAATATTTGCCGCCAATAAACAAAGACAGTTTGGTTTCTCGTTTTTTCCAAATGCCTCCATGGCAAAGCGCCAGCCAGCTGCGGGAAGCGCATCACTTTTTACATCCGCGGAGATAAGCACCGCGCTAGCATTGGCTATTAGCGTTCCATCGCCTTTGCGGCGAATCCCCCAGGTGGGCATACGGCGAAGTAACTCCGCTTCGGAAATAGAAAATTCTAGAGAAGGTTCGGGGATATCGCTGGGCTCCACCAGATAATTCGGCCAAGTGAGCTGGGTGAGGAGAGTGCTCTCTTCACCCAGTTGAAATTGCTCATCCCAAAAAAAATCGATCACAGACTGCGATTAGTTATAGGTGGCGTGGAGATCAAGCTTTTGCACGAGGCAACCGCCGCGAGTAGCTGTAAGCACCACTGTGCCGGCGAGGCCTTGGCCTTTCACGTGAGCGCGATAGGTATAGTCTTCTGTGCCAGCTGAGTTTTCATTTTCACCGAGCACGCGCACGTTCGAAATATTGATATCTTGGCGGCTAGTATCATCGAGCGTTTCTGCCCCTGCAGCGGCTGCCACAGAGTTTTTGATCACTTCCACGCAATCTTCGCGCAGAGTAACGGGATTCGCAGAGGCGGCGGACGAAGCGGAGGCGAGCATGATGGCAATCAATTGGGAGCTTTTCATAGAATGTCCTTTTGTAAATGAGAGTTGAGTTGGTGCGTAGCATCGCTCTTGTGGGTAAGTCTAGGGGAAATCCCGTGCGGAGTGCTGGTTTTGTTGGCTAAGAACTAGGCAGCTGTCTAGAAGAAGTGCGAAATGATTAATAAAAACAAATACTTGTGGATTAGTGGCGCTATGCACTATACTGGATGGATGAAAATTTTAAATGGCCTCTCGGTAGGATTAAGCTCGCTACTTTGCCTCAGCACTCTCGCAGGCTGTGGAAGCAGTAGTAATGGAGGCTCTACCACTCTTTCAGCCGCCCAAGTAGCAGCTGGAAAAGTATCCGTGGTGGCCACCTTGCCGGTGAATACCTTTGATCAAGCGCAAGTGGCCAGTAATACAAATACGTGCCTCAACACGGCGACTGAAAAGGATTATGTGAGCGCGGTGAAAGTTTCTATTCCCGCCAATCCAAGCAATCCAGCTCAAACGGTTACCATCACGAGTCTTCAAATGCTTTCTACTTTGAATAATTGGGAAACCCTGCCGATCGCAGTTACGCTAAAGGCGGGCTCAAGTTCTAGCTGGATTCAAGTGGGTACGTATGGCAATCGCTGCTTTAGCCAAGTGATGGTGGAGGCGGCCACGAATGGCGGAACTTCCAGCGTGCAAGTATCTACTTTACTCTTGAAGTAATTACTGCTTTTTCTGTATTGGTCGAAGCTGCTGCGACATTTTTGCTTGGTCGTCTGCGGAGATCTCCGTATTGGGAGAATTCACTTTTTGCATCAGAACCACAACACCAATAGCAAGCACAACCAAGATCAACAAAGAAGCTTTAAATCCATTGGACATAGTTAAATTGTATGGAATTTTTTTTAGAATGCAACGCTTTGCTTGTAGATATCTATATTTTCTTCCCAAATCTAACTTGGAGAAAATTTGCGAGACTTTGCTCTCGCGTTTCCATGCTGCCATTTTTGGCAAAGTACCGAGCTAAAGTTTGCACCCAATTCCCTCGTGGACTAATGCTTGCCATTTGTTCCGCACCCGCTAGGAGATCTTTTGCCTCAGGAGTTTTGTAGCGATTCTCATGGATCACTTGCTCTCGCGGAAGGCGTGGTCGGTGGATGGGGGCTTCGTCAGCAATACCAATAGTGAGTGCAGCATAGGGGATCACTCCCTTGGGCAGTTCCACGAGAGCAGAAATTTCGTGGAGAGCATTCATCACTCCCCCGATCCAACAGCCTCGGTAACCGAGCATCTCTGCGGCGAGAAGCAGGTTTTGGCCAGCCAAGGCTGCGTCACCAATGGCGAAGTGAGTTGCGATAGAGGGGAAGTGGCCAATATCATGAGCTTGGCTCTGGAGGTATTTTTCTAGGCGATGGATATCCCCACAAACTAAAAACGCCTCCGACGCCGTGACAATATGGGGATTGCCACTTAACTCTGCGATGGATTGCTTAAGCCCTGGATGGCTAAGCCGAATAAGGCTATACATCTGAGCGGTGGCATCCGTGGGGGCTCTTTGGGCGGCGTGGAGGATAGCATCCAAGTGCTCCGCTGGCATCGCAAAGGGCTTATATTTTCGCACTGTCCAATGCGCATCGAAAAAGTGTTTTACCTCTGTGGGGGTCATAGGAGCCTCATTTTTGTTGTCGATACCGAGTATGATATAACGCAGGCGATGGCAAATTATCAGTTAAAAACTCTTCTTTCGATTGCCGAGCTTCCAGCGCTGGAATGGAATCAACTAGCGGGAGAAAATCCATTTTTGCAATTTGCCTTCCTCGCTGCCTTGGAGCGCACTGCTTGCGCTGTGCCTGAGACGGGTTGGCACTCACAATATCTACTTTGTTTCGAGAATTCTAAGCTGGTGGGCGCGATGCCTCTTTATTTTAAGACGCATTCCTATGGAGAGTTTGTGTTTGATTGGGCCTGGGCTGATGCTTACCAACGAAGTGGTTTGCCCTATTATCCAAAATTAATTAGTGCGATTCCTTTTACTCCCGTGGCCGGAAAGCGGATCTTGGCGGATTCCCCGGAAGTAAGGCTCGCCTTATTGAAGGGCGCTCTGCAGATAGCAAAGCAGACGAAAGTATCTTCGCTGCATATTTTGTTTCCCACCGCCGCGGAGGCGCGCGAAATGGAAGAGGCTGGATTTCTGTTGCGCCAAGGAGTGCAGTTTCATTGGCGCAATAAGGAATATCAGAGTTTCGATGATTTCCTCGCCGGCCTCCGCCACGACAAACGCAAAAAAATAAAACAAGAGCGCCGCAAGGTGCGAGAGGCTGGAATTAGCTTTCGCAAGCTGAGTGGAAATGAAATTTCTGAACTCGATTGGGACTTTTTTTACCAGTGCTATGAAAATACTCACCGGCAATACCAATCCCCACAGCCCATGAATCGAGATTTTTTCCGGGCGATGGCC
>CAIPTA010000076.1 GCA_903867855.1 Oligoflexia bacterium
ACCATCATTGGAGGCGATTGTTTCGGAGATAACGGCGCCAACAAAGGCCAGTGTGATCGAAGAAACGCAAAAGAAAGATATAGATATTTCGATTTCCAGCTTCGGGAAGGGGCAAGTTTCCCTGCTCATGTTGGAGAGCGCGATGGCAGCCATTTTGGCTTGCGCTCGAGTGGCCATATCAAGCGTTAATGCCAGCGATTATCTGGCCCGCCAAGAAAAAGGCTTATTCGGCACAAGTTCCTTTTCGATCACCCTCATCTCCTCCGACGAAGGCATGCACTTCACCATTCAAGATGATGGGATAGGCTACGCTGATCAAAACTTCAATACCGACTTTTCCAGCCTTCGCGAATACGTGGCAAAGCAGGGCGGTTGGTTTCAAGCGATTACGAATAAGACCTATGGTGGGAAGATAGAGTTTCGAATTCCTCTCCCTCGCTTAAGAGTAGAATCTCATCTTCTTTCTGCGGGCAGTTTTATCTTGGGGATTCCCGCCAGCTGCGTAACTCAGATTTTAGAAAATCCTGTTTTAGAAAATGAGCGTTTGTATGTGATCCATCCTCAGGTTGGACTCATGCCGCTTCACAGTTTGGCAGAAGCGCCTGCCTGCACGAGCGCAGTGCGCATCGCTGTTGCTGATTTTCAATTCGTGGTGGCATGCGAAAAAATTGAACAAAGTATTGCCGTAAGAAAACTAAAAGAAGGAGATCTCTTAGAAGAGAATTCCTGGTTTCATTTCTTCGGTGTCTATCAGAAAGAGGGATTGAGCCACCTGATCCCTTATATAGAGGGGCAATCCCTAATGGACCTATATCATCGTGATTGGAGTCGGCCATGAGATCATCCCGTTATTTTTTGATTATGGGCGGCGCCATATTTGGGCTGCTCTTCCTGGCGCTTATTTGTGTTTCTACCGCGCTCTTTCACAGTGTTGATCAAAGTGGAGCTACGATCTCTGGCGGAATTCGTTTGGCCCCCATTATGGCAAACATTCAGGATCAAATGCGCCTCGCAAAGTCTGCAGAGGATGTGAAGCGCAATTTTAAATCCTTTGAAAGCATCACCGGTTTAGGTGCAGAAAGTGAACAAGTAGAGAAACTGCAGAAAGTTTATTCTACTCTCGTTTCTCACTTCGCAAATAAACCTCGAGAAGCTGAACAGCATCACTTGTTGATTAAGAAGCGCGATTTTTTAGAAATAGCTCTGAATAATTATCGGAAGGAAATTCCGCGTGGAGATATTCGCATTCGTGCTCTGCTCTTGAATGTTATCTTCGATACCCAGAGCAGCTTTCTAAACGAAAGTGCTGAGATGGAACAGGTATATTTAAAGCATACCCATGAGCGAGTTTCTTCCTTGAAAGCCCTTGCTGCCCATGATGGTGGAGTATTGGCGCGCGCCGCAAATCTAGAAAGTGCAATTGCGCTCTATGAGAAATCCTTCCTGATGAGCGAATCATGGAATTCTCAGCGAGAAGAAATTTTGATTAAGGCAGATAAGAGTGTTGCGCAGCTGCTGCAGGATCTAAAGCGCAGCGCAGATGGGGGCATTGAATCCTCCCGCAGATCCTTCTTTTATACGGGGTTGTTCTCCGCGATTATTTCCATCTTTTGCCTTGGGCTCTTGCTCGTTGGCTACAAAGTAGTGGATAGCAATTTCAAGAAACGTTCTAATCTTCTCTTTCGCTATCTTCGTCAGTTTGGTCAGGAGAAGCGTGATCTGCTCAGTGTGGGTGAAATGGAAACGCTCCGTTCGGATGAAGGTTGGCAGGATCTACTTTTTGCCGCCCAAGAAGCAGAAGAAAAATTTGTGCAGAACTATCAAACGCAGATCTCTGTGGCCAAATCGATGCAGCTGCCATTCTTTGTGTTGAAGAAGGATCGCTCCGTACTCTTTTGGAATAAGAGTGCTGCTGATCTTTTCCAGCTGCCAGAGAAGAAGGATGGTCTTTCCCTAGACGATCTCATTTCTACGGCTAAAATTAGTCCTCACCTAGGGGATAGTGATGATCTCGTGGATGTGGTTCGCAATTCCTTTGCTGCACCTAAGGACGACGTTTTTGAGTTTCATGTGAAAACGGATAAGGAATTAGTTCCTGTGGAGCTTAATTCCAGCCCCATTACCAGTGGCCCATTGGTGGGTGGAAAAATTTATGTCCTCCGCCAAATCCGTAATGAGGCTAGTAGAGTGGAGCGAGCCGTTTCTTACCAGCTGAACTATGCTCGTGATCTTGTACACAAGATGACTCATGGCTACGACTTTGAAATCGAGGCGAATGAAAGTTACTCGCCTCCAGTTCGTGCGCTTCTCGGCGATTTCCAGAGTATGAAGTTGAAGGTTAGTGAACGCGAGGCATTGTGGAAGAGTGAGGGCTTGGGCCTTCTTGATCAGATCGAGCGCCAGCGAGAAATCTTACTTCGTTTGGGCAGAGAGATTCAAACAATGCGAGATCGTCATGATGAGCTCACTTCTCTATTCGCCAAAATTTATGAACACGAGGAAACGCTCACCGATGAAATGATCGTGGTGGAACGTGATTTGGCAGTGTGGTCGGAAAACCGCAAGCGTCTAAAATCAGATTTGGAATCGCAGGCGGCAGTGCTGCGCAAGGCAAGAGCCTATGAAGATGCTCTCCGTGAAGCGGTTACTACGATAAAGGTGATGATCGGGGAAATTCGTAATGACCTTGCTGACCTTCAACGCTTCCGCGAGGAAGCGAGAGTGAATGCCATCAATCTCTCCTTTGCGGAGAATGCATCACCATCGGAGCTATCCGCTAAGGCCAGAGCCTATGCGAATCAGCTCGGGAATTTCTGTGATCGGGTGCGAAAGATCTCAGACGGTTTAGAATCCTTGGTTCATGCTCATCCTGCCGCCGCATTGCTGCCGCAACTAGATGCCATGGATATTGATTCTGCGGCGCTCGGTATCCTGCAAGATGAACACACCAAGCTTGGCTCTTGTTTGGAAAAATGGCGCAGCACGGGTGAGGAAATTCTCACTGGCGGAGAGAAAGCATTAGCCTTGCTCAGCTCCGTGGATAAAATGGGGATTTCTGCCAGTCAGCTCGGTGAAACTAGCGCGATTATTAATGAGCAAGCCAAGGCGAACTTAGCTCGTTGGCAGTGAAAATTTCAGCTTAACGGATTCGAGAAAGGGAGAGATTTTTTCTCTTAATTCTTGGAGTCCGTCGCTGTTTTCAATCAAAAAATCCGAACGAATTTTCTTTTCATACTGCGGCATTTGGCTTTGCAGTATTTTCTCGGCCTCTGCATTGCTGCACTGATCTCGCTCCATGATGCGCTTCACCCTCACCGAATCATGCGCCCAAACGCAGGCCACGGCGCTGAGCCGTGTTTCTGAATTCGCCTCAAAAAGTAGGGGGGCTTCATAAAATAGAAGGCTATTTCCCTTTTGGAATAGCTCCTGGGCCTTTACTAGCATCAGGGCTTGGATTTTTGGGTGCGTGATGCTCTCTAAATTCTTTCGCTTTTCTGCATTGTCAAAAATTATTTCTCGAAGCGCCTTGCGATCCAGGCTGCCGTCGCTTTGTAGTAGCTCTGCTCCAAAGTACTTCACGATTTCTTGTAACGCAGCACTACCTGGAGCCACCACTTCTCTCGCTAAAATATCGGCGCTCAGAACGGGGAATCCCTGTTCTTGCAGTAGCTTGGCAACAGTGGATTTTCCGGCGCCGATCCCACCTGTTAGCCCAACTAAAATTGTTTTGTTATCCATTGGAAAAATCATAACACGCTTTACCAAGAATGCGTATTCTCCTTCTTCTGAGCGAGGAACTTACCGATAAATATGCTATACTTAGGTGAATAAGTGGGGCTTTTTTCCTATGCCTGACCAGCACAAGGGCGGAGATCAATCCGGCCGTTTCGAAAAATTGACGAAGTCTGTTCTCGAAACGGATCATCCCGTATTTGGAAAAATTAAAAAAGAATTGCCGCAATTTAATAATCGGCAAGTGAGTGTGCACCCCTGGCTCGATTTTCTAAAGAATTGGAGTAGGGATCGCAGAGTTGCTTCTAAAGGCTTGATCGCCATTTGTTCCATTTTAATTTCTTTCTTCATCTATCGACAAATCACAGATCCATTTCTGGATTATAAACTGGGTGATATGGCTCAGCGCCACCTTGTGGCCCAGCGTACGATGGAAATGGTGGATGAAGAAACAACGGATGCAAAACGAAAGAGCTCTTTAGAGGGTGTATTATCGGTTTATGATTATGATCGTCATATTTTCTATAGCACCACGGACAAAATCCACCGTGCCTTTCAAATTGTTCGTAAAGATCACGAAGCTGCTCTTGATTTAGTGAATAAGCGAGTGAGCTCCGCGGATATGGCCCGCACGGATTCGTTCATTCAAGCCAAGAAAGCTTTTTCCACCGCTCTCGATATGGAGCTAAGTGATGGCCAATTTGAATCCATTCTTCGTCTGCAATATTCGAAAAAGGTGGAACGAATCCTGATTCATCTTCTTTCCAAAGAGAATTTAAATCTTATTGTGGCAGATAAAGAATTTTTAAAGAGTGATCAAAGTAAGGGTATCACCTTGAGTCGCTTGAGTGAGGGCTCGGAAGCGCACTCAGAACAAACTTTCACCAATATCAGCTCCATCGTTGATCTTGAGGCGGCCAGACAAGATATCGCCGAAGAGAGTAAGGCTTTCTTTACGGGTCCATTAGCTGTTCATGCTGGCAACATTGTGCAGATAGCGAAGCGACTCGTGATTCCCAACCTCACGCTAAATCGCCAAGAAACGGAGAAGCGTAAAAAAGAAGTGCTGGATGATATCAAGCCTGTGCTCGTGAAGATCAATAAGGGCGAGCCCATCGTGCGCTACGGCGAAACGATCAATAAGCGTCACCTAGCGATCTTGAAGCAGCTAGAAAAGAATTCCGAATCCGATAATACTCGTTTCCAATTTGTATTCACGGCGATTTTTTTGTTTATCGTAATGGCTTCGGTAACAGGGTTTCTCGAAGGGGGGCTAAAGCCCTTTCATTATCACCCCCGTGATTTATTAGTCTTTACGGTGCTAATGGTGGTAGCGATTCTTGGCATCAAGGCGATGCAGTTTATTGCAGTAGAAGCCTTGATTGAAAAGTTCCCACAGATCCCCTTTGATTTTTACTATTTCCTCGTGCCTGTAGCAGCGGGCCCCGTGATCATTCGCATGATCGCGGTGAAAGAGCCGTCCCTGGTGTTTACGCTCGTATTGTCCGTGGTTGGCGGTATTCTTTTAGAGAGAAACTTTTTTTACTCCTGTTATGTTTTGGCTTCGTGTCTCACGGCTACGAGTCTCGCACAGCGGATCAAAACTCGCGGTGTGATCTATCGAGCGGGTTTGATCACCGGTGTGGTGAATGTGCTCTTAATCACTTGTATCGTAGCGAATACAAGGAACGCAGGTTCACTCTCCCGGCTCTGGGATGATATGCACTGGATCTTCTGGTCTGGCATGATTTCGGGATTCACGATGTCGATGATCGTGGTGTCTGTGGTGCCCCTCGTGGAGATGATCTCCGGACGCACCAGCGATCTTCGCCTCCTCGAACTTGCGAATATGAACCATCCATTACTACGCGATCTCATGGTGAAGGCTCCAGGCACCTACCATCACTCTATCGTGATCGGTTCGCTTGTAGAGGCTGCAGCGGAAGCGATCAATGCTAATCCACTCCTCGCGCGCGTGATGGCCTATTACCATGATGTGGGTAAGATGGAGCGTCCACTTTATTTCATTGAAAACCAAGGGGGTGGCTACAATCGCCACGATTCCTTGCAGCCTCACATGAGCGCGATGATCATCCGCGAACACGTTAAAAAAGGGGAAGAGCTGGGTAGGAAGTTTAAGCTTCCCCAGCCAATCATCGCCGCCATGAGCGAGCACCACGGTAGCTCCACGATTTGGTATTTCTACAATAAGGCGCGCAGCCAAACCGAAGAACCGGATTCTGTGCTCGAGAGCGACTATAAGTATGATGGTCACAAGCCGCAGTCGAAAGAAACGGCGCTCGTGATGCTGGGGGATGTGGTGGAAGCCGCCACTCGCTCTGTGGCCGATCCAACGCCGCTACGCTTATCTGGGGTAGTGAAAAATATTTTGAATAAATACTTTGCGGAAGGGCAGCTCTCAGAGTGTGACCTCACCCTTCGCGATCTTGATCTTATTGCCAAAAGTTTTATGGATGTTCTGCTTGGCATTTACCATGCTCGGATAGAATATGGTGTTTCCTCGATCCGCGATGGAGGCAAACGTAAGAATGGAAATCAGGATTCAAAAACAAGCCCCAAACTGCAAGCAGGAAGCCCAGTGGCTGGAGCGGGCAGCACGTCTAGCCTTACAAAAGCTATCCCGATCGCGGGCGCCGGGGGCACAGGCTCTAAAAAGAGCTGAGCTCTCCATTTCCCTTGTCACAGACCGTAGTATTCATCGTTTAAATCGCCAGTGGCGTAATAAAGACAAAGCCACCGATGTGCTCTCGTTTCCCCAGTTTTCTATTCCAGAACTTCGCACGGAGCCCATTGAGGGTGAAGCACTACTTCTGGGGGATGTGATCATTAGCCTGGAAACCACGAAGCGCCAATCGAAAGAGAAGGGTGTGGCCTATCGCAAAGAGCTTCATTGGTTACTCGTACATGGAATTTTACACTTACTCGGCTACGACCATGAGATTAGTGCGAAAGAAGATCGCAGAATGCGTCAATTAGAACGCCGAGTTTTGCAAGTGCTATTGACACGCTAAGGCGTATCATTCAGACTATTGGAAAGAGGAGCATTTTCGCTATGCAACCAGAGATTCAAGTCCCAAGGCAGGTGCTCGCTAGTCGCCCGTCGAAAGACCAGCACTGGCTCAAACGTCTCGTCGAGAACGAAGCGGAATTACTGCGTTCTGGCTCCGGTGATTTTTTAAGTCACCAAGATCATCGCAAAGTAGTGGAAGATGCCACACTAGAATTCATGAATGAACTCCGCGAAGAGTTTCTTGCCTGCGTGGATTTATTCAATGCTTACCGCGGCGGATCCCACTTACCGAACTCCGTAAAAGTTTTCAATATTTCGAATACCGCTTCGGATTTTATTTTGTTCCGCAATACCATGAAGCTGGTGGTTTCGAATCCAGCCCTCGGTGTGATCAATTTTGCGTTTGTGAATCGTTCGAATGGATTTAGCAAGCCAACTGTAAAAACAAAGCGCGAAGGCTATGATCTCATTGCTCAGATCTATCCTTTTAATGATTTAGCGTGGACATTCCACGGCGAACGCATTCGCGTAGAGGCAGTAGTGCGTTACTTGTTCACGGAATTTGTAAAATCTTCTGCCATTTCTTAATCCCAACTCCTGGGCTCAATTCTCGTAGTATATTTGCGTAGAGCATATTCTGCGTTTCTGCTTTCCAACCAGGAAAATGACTCTCAAAAAGCCCAGATTTTAGCGAGATATTTCGCTTTTCACTTTCTTTCGCAGGCGGCATCACCATTTTTTCATCCATGCCAAGTAGCTTATGGTAGCCCATCACAAAGTCGTATTCAGTGAGGGATACACCACCCAGATGGTAGAGGCGATGCTTTCCAGGCACGTGGTGGGCAAGGAGTTCATCCATGGCATTTAAAAAAGAGTAGATAGAAATATAGCTATAGGTTTTTACTTTGCTCGCTTCAACCGCTTGGCCCTTCGCCATTTGAGAGCGTAGTTTATCAAAGTAATTCAAGCGCGAGGGCAGGCCGATCCCAATCACCTTACCAAAGCGAACCACGGTGCTTTCCATGGTTTGCGCGCGAATATAACTTTCAGCAGCTATCTTCTGCTTCCCGAATTCGTGGTTCAAGCTATAGGCGTTATCTGTTTCCTCGTAATTACCCTTAATGCCATCGTAGATCTCTGCACAACTCAAATGAAAGAATTTCGCTTTCACTTTTGTCGCGAGGGTTGCGATTGTTACGGGGAGCACGATGTTCACTGCATCTGCTAGCTTAGGTTGCTCCTTAGCGATCTCTCGATTCGTTAACCCTGCTGCGTTGATCACATAATCAGGGGCTTGCGAGCGCACCCAGTTTTCAAAAAAGGTAATTTCCTTGAGAGCAGTAGGAAAAAATTGAATATTTGGCGATTGCACTTGGTGACTAAAAAAACTGCCCACTACGCAATAGCGTTCTTTTAGGTGCATGGCGAGTTGGAATCCTAAGAATCCACTGGCGCCCACGATAAGTACTTTTGGTTTTCTATAGTCCATAAAAAAGTTTGGGCAGAGCCTTTCAATAAAGACCCTGCCCTATGATTTTACCTCAAGATCGCTTAAGCGCCTTGCAATAATTTCAATGCACTTTGCTGCGAGGAGTTCGCTTGGGACAATACAGAGATACCAGCAGACTGGAGAATATTCTGTTTTACCAATTCCGAACTTTCTTCTGCCATATCCGTATCGCGGATACGAGAGTTAGCTGCAGACAAGTTTTCGTCGTAGATCGCGATATTGTTAATCGTCGATTGTAGACGGTTTTGCATCGCACCGAGAGAAGATCGCACTTCGTTGACGTGGTTCAAGCCTGCGTCTACTCGTTCGATAGCTCCTCTTGCGCCTTCTTTGGTAAGCACGCCATCTTCTGTAAGACCTAGTGCCATCAAAGTAGAGTTTGCAAACTCAGGATCCCAACTCAAGCGGTCAGCTGCCGTATTATGGATACCAACTTGAATATCAATCGCCTGTTTACGTCCAGCAAGGAGTGGGGTTCCGTTGAAATTCGTGGTTTCCGAAATTCGCTGGATCTCATTCTTTAGCTGTTGAAACTCTCGGTCAGTGAAGGATCGCTCTGTATCACCGATGGTATCAGAAGCTGCTTGCACTGCGAGTTCTCGCAAACGCACAAGAATATTCGATACTTCGTTGAGTCCCCCTTCAGATACTTGCACTAGCGACACACCATCCGATGCGTTGCGTTTAGCTTGGCGTAGACCGCGGATTTGCGCTCTCAAGTTTTCACTGATTGCGAGTCCGGCGGCGTCATCCCCAGCTTTGTTGATTCGGCTACCGCTCGACAAACGTTCGAACGAAGCCTGTGTTGCCATACTACTATTCGTCAACATGCGGCGGGCATTCATCGCCGCTATGTTGGTTGATATTCTTAAACCCATTGTATCATCCTTCCGTGGTGTTCATGTTATTCCTCCGTGATCACCCCTCCTCTTTGTAGAAAGGGACAGCATCCTGCTGTTGATTGTTTCAGTTAACTACTATTCGCCCAAAATAAGTTTGTTCCGGTTCTTGCGAACCGGAACAAGTGCAGGAAACAGGGCGCAACTTTAACATTGCGTTTTTTGTGATGCTCGTTTGCTCAACTCATACAACTTTCACCCAGCTCGTTCACAAATCGTTATTTATCCGTTAGTGCTGCATTGCTTGGAGCAATTGCAAGGCACCGGCACCGCTATTGTTCGCTTGAGCTAGCACGGAGGTGCCGGCTTGCGAGAGAATATTCTGCTTCGTAAGTTCCGCAGTTTCCTCAGCCATATCGGTATCACGGATCCGCGAATTCGCTGCCGAGAGGTTCTCGATCGCGATATTCGTGTTGTTAATCGTAGATTGCAGTCGGTTCTGCATCGCTCCGAAGTCAGCGCGCACGGAGCTCACTGCTTGGATCGATTTATCAATAAAACTTAGCGAGGCTTGCGCTGCGCTCTTATCCATCACGTTCGTGAGGTTAAGCCCAAGGGCGGTGGAACTAATATTGGTAGCACTCGGATCGAAAGTAATTCTATCGATCGAGGCTGTGTTACCCACACCCACTTGGATATCGATCACACCACCAGCGCCGTTCAAAAGAGGCACACGGTTAAACTCGGTGGAGTTAGAGATACGATCTACTTCGTTTAGAAGAGCTTCGTATTCTACGTTTAGGAATTTTCGTTCTTGTGGACCAATCGTATCGGAAGCGGATTGCACAGAAAGTTCGCGGAGTCGAATCAAGATGTTTGACACCTCGGTGAGTCCACCTTCTGCTACCTGCACCATCGAGATACCATCTTGTGCGTTTCGTTCGCACTGCTTAAGGCCTCGAGTCTGTGCTTTTAAATTTTCGCTGATTGCGAGTCCAGCAGCATCATCGCCTGCGCGATTGATTCGCTGACCGCTAGAGAGGCGTTCTAAAGAATGGTCGAGAGCATTGCGCGTTTGTCGTAAAGACCTTTGTGCGTTGATCGACGCTACGTTAGTATTAATTCTTAGACCCATGACTCTCTCCTCCTTGAGGGAATCTTTCGTTCCGTAGGTTGCGACTACTTCACTGCCTACATGTATCCTTTCGGAGCTGGGAAAAAGAACTTTAAGAAATAATGAAAAATATTTAGACACTGCGAGATGACTAAAAAATGAGCATACGAAAACCGAGGCTAGAAGAATTACCTGACCTAATTAAGATGGTTTCGCGCGCCTTCCAATATAAGGAAGGAAATCTCGTGAATCGTGACTTTCCTCTTCTCTATTCTCCCAGCAACATCCATAACTTACTCGTGATGGAGGAGGAGGGGGCGCTCCTCGCGCATGCAGGAAGAAGTGAGCAAAAACTAAAGCTAGAGGGAGTGATTTTACCTGTTAGCGGTATCGGTGGCGTGTGCACGGAGCACGCGGCACAAGGTAAAGGCTACGCCACAAAATTAGTAGAAAAATTGTTAGAAGAGGCTAAAGCCGCAGGTTCTGCCCTCGCTTTTTTATGGTCGGACCGTCCAGAATTCTACCAAAAGCTCGGTTTTGAGCTGGTTGGGCGCCAATGGTGCCTGGATTTGCAGTCTGAACCCTTAAAAAAATTGGCTGCTGCTACAGAGGTATATTCTTTTACAATTTCTTCTACGCGTAATGACGATTTTTTCACGCAAAGTTTTTCACTGCTGAGTGCTCAAGATCTCGGCGTAGCAAGGAGCTTCAGCGATCATCGAAAATTACTTAGCTCTGCAGGATGCGAGATTTTCTCTGCGTGGCTAGGTAGCGATCTCATGGCCTATATGGTGCTAAATAAGGGCCGTGATCTGCAGGGCTATATTCACGAATGGGCTGGTGAAGCGGAAGCGCTTCTCTCACTTCTTCCCCATGTGGCGAAAGCTGGCGCAAAATTTTTACTCACTCCACACTTCACGCCGGAAGAAGCGCCATGGATCTATCGCTTGGAAGAACTTGGTTTTTCCATGGAGGCGCAATCCATGGGCATGGTTAATATTTTAAATCTCTCCATGCTTGAAGAAGTATTACAGAAGTGTGCGCCAGAATTTTCTCTCACCCAAGCAGAGATGGAAATGACTCGCTCTGAGCTCACGCAGTTATTGTTTGGTGTGGAAGAGGAGTCGGAGCTGAAGCCCCTACGACTCTGGTTCTGGGGCATGGACTCAGTGTGATTTTTTAAAAGCCAAATCTCTGCGTTGCCTTCGTCGCCCAACGTTCCAGCGCACTTAGTGTGCGCTTCACGTCTTCGCTCCTTGTCGCCTTGATCTTTGGCTTTTAAAAAAACACACGCACCTAAAGGGTGGGATTTATTGTTCGTCCTTGGTTTTACCGGGACTCCAGCCTACAGAATCGAGCACGCCTCTGATATGGTTCTTCGCCTCTTCCGGACCTATACCACTCATCCCAAACTTTGGGCTAATCGCGTAGTGGATCGCTTTCAATAAGTCCTCAGGACTAAACTTCTCCCAAGGGATATTGTGCTCAGATTGATAGGCTAAGATTCCGGTTAAGAGGCTCGGACCAGCATTATAGATAGAGTCTGCAATTAACCATCCGATGTTAAGTGGGCTCGCATGAGTTTTTACCTTGTAGCCGCAATCACTGTAGAGCGGATTTGACCAATCGTCGGCATTATCATCGGCAGTTTTAGGTAGCATCTGAGCATTCTGCACTTCGGGCGGCAATATCGCATAGGTCTGGCGCAGGGTATGGGCCATCGCGCGGAAGGCATACTCATGATTAGAACAGTTCTCAGCAAAACTTTTCGTCATCAAAAAGCGGAAATTCTCTACTTCAGAATTACCCGCGAGGAGACTGCCATGGGTCTGTGAGATCGCGCTATAGCTATTAGCCACATCACTAAACTGAATCGGACTAGGCTTCAGCAGATACTCTGGTTGCATTAAGTATTCGTTTTTGGAGTGAATGGCCGCTTCCATTCGCTTCAATCCGATCTCTAAAAATGGACGCAAATGTTCGCGAGCGATAAATTTATCTTCTTGGCAAATATCTACACCTGGATTTTGTGCTTGGAACGCTTTCACTAAATCAGTGGGCCAATGGATGGCCGCCTGGGTGCTTGCATCCAAAGTTTGGGCCCAGGAGCACCAGGCTAGCACGCTGAATTGGCTTGGACCGCAGGTCCAGTTATCGAAGTCGCGACCGATCCCTAAATTCGCTGCGCTAGATTCTTGTAGTATTGCTCCGGTGAGTACAATGGGCGAAAGATCGTACTCGTTGGCCGCATCATAGATAGCTTTTACTTTTTCTGGATAATCCTGGGCGCCGAGATAATCAGTCCACACACTTTCCGATACGCCCTTTACTCCGAAAATATTCAGCATGGATCCAGCTACGCTTTTTAATTTATGTTTGCTGCTAGCAGCAGCCGAAGGCTGGGGCAGGTCTTTTTCCACGCATTGGAACTGGGAATCCTTTGCCTGTGCTAGGGAGCTGGAAAAGAGCAGTGCTATGGCAATCGCTATAGTGGAGTTCATAGTGGAATAGGGAGCAAGAAATACGCCACGCCTATGATCTTGAATTCCTTCGAGGAAAATATAGGCGATTTCGATTGCCTGATTAGCGTTTTAGGCACTGTCTAAAAGTTAGACAGTTCAAGATTCAAGACTTTGGCTAACTAAAGAGCTAAAATGCGAAACCATGCGTGCATCGAATTTTCCTGTACGGCTCTTTTTTACGTCCCTTCCCTAGACGAAGACGTAGTTCTGTGCATTGCTGAGAATGAATGGTCTGGGGATCACTACCGGGACAAGAACACCCATGAAGAGATCCGAATGTACCATCATGATCACATGGGCAAGGACATGGATGGCAATCCCCGCAAACCTATGGATAACTCGAAGTGGCACGTATGTCTATTCGAATATGACAAGGACAAGCGGTCGGAAGTCGGCGCTAAGTGGTACAAGCAGAAAAAAGCTGAAGATACTAGGAAGTTTAAGGCAGCGATGGAAAAACTGAGCAGTATATCGGTAGATCGCTATCATCCCAATCGGTACAAAGACATCAAAGGTCTGGAGAATCGGAAGAATATTGACTATTCTGAAAAGGATGTTCAGAATCAGATCGAAAAAGTCATTCATCTCTATTACAGAATCCAGCATGATCTTAAGGGAACCGTCGATGAACCCAAAAAGGACGACGGAAAAAGTCATTTCATACTTCAATGAACATCTCAGAAAATTGCGGGAAAAGTGGTCCAAAATCG
>CAIPTA010000077.1 GCA_903867855.1 Oligoflexia bacterium
CTTTTTGAAGTAGCCAATCACTCACGTAGGAATGGAAGAATGATGGTGATGGTAAGCACCCTATTTTTTTCCGCCATTCTTGGATCACTAGTGATCGGCTACTTTTGGTTGGGCGGTCACCAAGCCGTTCGCTCTTCCCTACAAGACATTGAATATAAATATTTTCGCTAGGAGTCGCCATGCTTGACCCTTCATTTCAACCCATCTCCTTTGAGCCCGGAATCTATGAGCGATGGGAGGAGAATGGCGATTTCAAGGCGAAATCGGAAGCTAATAAAAAATCCTTTCTGATCACCATGCCGCCACCGAACGTAACGGGCGCATTACACATGGGGCACGCCCTCTTTGTTTCCATTCAAGATACCTATGCTCGCTGGAAGCGTATGCTGGGCTATAATACGCTCTGGCTACCAGGCACTGATCATGCCGGGATCGCCACGCAAGTGATGGTGGAGAGGCAAGTAGAATCCGAAGGTAGTTCGCGCGTTAAGCTAGGCCGTGAAGCATTTTTAAAACGCGTTTGGGATTGGAAAAAAGAATACGGCGGCACAATCACGGAACAAATCCGCGCCCTCGGCTCCTCTTGCGACTGGAGTCGCGAATTATTTACTCTCGACACCAAGAGCTCGCTTGCGGTGAGGGAATCCTTCACTCGCCTCTACCATGATGGGCTCATCTACCGCGGCGAACGCATTGTGAATTGGAGCTCGGGATTGCAAACCGCCATCTCCGACTTGGAAGTAGAACTTAAGCCAGTTCAAGGGGCCTTGTATTACTTAAAATATAAACTCGCGGATAACAGCGGTGACCAAATTCTAGTGGCAACCACTCGTCCCGAAACCATTTTCGCCGATGTGGCCGTAGCCGTTAACCCCGAAGATCCAAGATTCAAGGGCTTCCACGGGAAAGAGGTGATTGTGCCGCTATCTGGGCAGCGCGTGCCGATCATTTTAGATAGCTATGTAGACAGGGAATTTGGAACTGGTGCCCTGAAAATCACTCCTGGTCACGATGCAAACGATTGGCAAATTGGGCAACGACACAAACTAAAAACTATTAGCTGCATTGGCAAAGACGGCAAACTCAATGAGTTAGCCGGTGAATTCGCTGGTCTCTTCGCCAGCAAGGCCCGCAAAACTGTGGCAGAGAAGCTAGTTGCATTAGAACTGATGGACCGCGAAGAAAAGCACAACCACGAAGTTGGTTTTTGTCAGCGCACTGGAGTGGTGGTGGAGCCTCTCGTTTCCATGCAATGGTTTATGCGCATGGAAAAATTAGCAGCGCCCGCCCTACAGGCCGCTCAGGGCGATGACCCCGCACTTCGCTTCTATCCAGACTATTGGAAGAAAACCTATTTCGAGTGGCTAAATAATATTCAGGATTGGTGCATTTCTCGCCAGCTCTGGTGGGGGCATCAAATTCCCGCTTGGCATTGCAAGGCTTGCTCAAAAATCACGGTGCCAAAATCCTCTCAAGATGCGGATCCGAAGAGTTGCGTGCACTGTGCCTCTTCAAAAATTGAGCAAGATTCCGATGTGCTCGATACTTGGTATTCCTCTGCCCTATGGCCGATTTCTACTTTAGGCTGGCCAAATAAAACGTCGGACCTTGAAATTTTCTATCCACAGATGAAGGCGAATATGGTTCGCGGCGGTCAAGAGGCCAAAGCCCTCATGGAAACCGGTTCTGATATTCTATTTTTCTGGGTGGCTCGCATGGTGATGATGTGCACCTATTTCATGGATGGCCGTCTCCCCTTTGAAGATGTTTTCCTGCATGCAATGGTGCGCGACGATAAGGGCCAGAAGATGAGCAAGACCAAGGGCAACGTGGTTGATCCTTTGGAAATCACAGAAAAACACGGATCCGATGCGCTTCGCCTCACCCTGCTAGCACTCTCGGGTCAAGGTCGCAACGTGAACCTCGATTTGAAACGCTTAGAGGGCTACAAATCATTTTTGAATAAACTATGGAATGCCAGCCGATTTGCAATGATGCAATTGGATGAGGCAAAAATCGTAACTGCTGCAGACCCTAGAGAACATCTTCAAGATTTGGATTTTGTGGACCGCTGCCTGCTTGATTCTCTCGATGATACAGTTCGCAAGGTAAATGAGCATCTCACCCAATATCGCCCAGATGCAGCCTTTCAAGAGATCTATCAGTTTTCTTGGTATGAGTTCTGCGATTGGTACTTGGAGTTGGTGAAACTAAAAAATGGAAAGCTACACACACTTTCCCATGCTTTAGAAACAATCATGCGTCTACTGCATCCGATGGCGCCGATGGTGACGGAAAAAATTTCGAGTGAATTGCCCTGGGGAAAACAAGGCATCATCATCCATGCTCAATATCCACTGCCACACGATAAGAAACTAGCTAGTGCGGCTGACCAAAAAAAATTAGCCGCCATTATAATGGCTGTAGATGGAATTCGCAATTTCCGCACAGAAAATAAGATCGCTCCCAAACAACAGATCGTGGCCTTTCTAGAGACAAAAGAAAGCGCACTTTGGCAGGAAATTAAGCCCCTAGTAATGGCGCTTGCGAAAATTAGCGACGTACAATTGAACGCGGCGCTACCCGCAGGCTTATCGGGAAAGGTATCCAATGAATTGTTTACCTTCACCTTCCCACTGGAAGGCCTGGTAGACAAAGAGGGCGAACGTACCCGACTACGCAATGAATTGAAAAAGGCGAAAGCTGATTTAGATTTTTCTCAGAAGCGCTTGCACAACCCTGCCTTTTTGGAGCGTGCCAAGCCCGATCTTGTAGCGATGGAAAAGCGAAACGCCGACCTTACTCAAGAAAAGATTAAGGTGCTCGAAGAGGCCTTACTGAAGCTTAGTTAGGGGATTTCTGTAAAACTCTGCCAAAGAGTTTTACTTTCTTGCCATTATGATTGGCGATGGCAAGTTCAAGCCAGTGGCCGAAGTGGAGCTGCTGCTTTTTCTGAGGAACAATTAGCTCCACATCCAATCCGGGCTCTGAACTTAGCTGAACAAGCGCTCCCTTTGTTTGAAAATAAAACTTCGCCTTCAAGATGGCGGATGTTGGCTCGCCGCCGGGTAGGGTTCCATTCCAAATTACAACGGAATCTTGCCCCTGTTTCACCAAAATTTCTTTATCAGTTCCGCCGGCATTTGCGCTGCAGGCAGCAGACTTCACATCGAGCACGGCTTTAGTACAGTCGCTATCTGCGGCAGCATCTAAACTTGCCATGCGCAAGTAGAAGGCCATGGTTTTCGGAGCGGCCTCGACGGCTGCAGATATAAACAGGAGGCCAAATACGCATAGCGAAAGGAGCTTCATTAGTTTGGATATTTTAAGGCGTAGATAGCAGGAAGATTTCTGCACTTCTCTTCAAGATCCAATCCATAGCCAATGAGGAATTGATCGTCTACCACTCGGCCAACGTAATCAGCATCGATCTTCACTACGCGCTTCGATCGCTTATCGAGCAATGTAGCAATTTTCAAAGAGAGCGGATTGGCTCCCTTCAGGCGTTCGTATAGATACTTCAGGGTGCGTCCGCTATCGATAATTTCTTCCACGATAATCACGTGACGATCGCGCACATCTACGCCGATGTCTTTGAGCATGGTGATTGTGCCGCAAGAAGTATTGCTTTTGCCATAGCTGGCAGTGCGCACAAAATCCACTTCCACATCGGAGTGAAGACGTCGCAGAAGATCTGCCATCACCACGAAGGCCCCCTTAAGCACACCAACCAGAAGTATGCGATCATTCATGCCGTAGTCTGCGTTGATTTTATTGGCAAGATCGTCCACCAATGCATGAATATCTTTTTCGGTTAAAAAATCGCGAAACTGACGATCATCAAACTGCATACTATCCTCGAATCTTTTGCAAAAAAGCTTTGATCTGCATAATGCTGCCGAAGCCTTTCTTCGCCATGTATGAGGCTACTTCAGGCCCCCCTGCTTTCAAAACAGAAAAGTAGCCGAGCGAAAAGAGAGTTAACCAGGAGGATTTCACCTTTACCGTTACCTTGCGCTGCGGGTCTTGCGACAGCATGCTCTGCAGAATCGCCAAACCCAGCACACTCAAGCTGGTAGCAGGTAAGGCATGCAGATCAAGGAAGTAACGCATTGAATCAGCGGGGATCTTAAATTCTACCTGGGGATCGACGGGAGCCCGGCGCAAAAGCTGATTTTTCTTGCCTCGACGAACAAAAAAATAGGCTTCTCCGTCTATGCGAAGCCCAATACATGCCTCCGACTTCAAGCCCTGGGCGGCAGCGTCGGCTAGCGGTCCAGTGAAAAATGCCTTCAACTCTTGCTCCAGTGATTTGGCCATGCTTGCTCACTATCACAGGAGTTTCTTTCTAACCAAGTGAAATGCCTGATTTTTTTCTTTCGGCGCGGAGCACACTTTGCTACCATTTGGTTACTAAGATGGCAACAGAAGCAACACCGGGGTTTCACTCCAACCGAATTTTTTCCAATGAACGCAAACGCGATATCGCGCTTAGCATTCTTGAGCGTTATACAGGCTCCCTCGTTGGAGATTTTCAAAAACAAATTTTGCTTACAAATTTTTCTCACTACGTGAAGCAGTTCAGAAAAATCACTGGCTGTAAAAAAGCCACTGTGGGTTCCGCCATGAGTGCGATCCACTCTGAGAAACATGGCGTGAGTTTAGTGAATTTTAATATCGGTGCACCAACTTGCGCATTAATTATCGAAGTGCTTGCAACTGTAGAGCCCAAAGCTGTGCTACTCTTGGGGATGTGCGGTGGATTGCATCGCTCTTTAAAAGTGGGCGATTTTATTTTGCCGATGGCTGCAATTCGCGGTGAAGGTGTTACATCGCACTTCATGCCAGCTGATGTGCCATCGCTACCCACTTTTAAAGTTCAAAAATTTGTTTCGGAAATTTTAGTTGAAAATAAAATCGAATATCGCACTGGCGTAGTGCACACCACTGACTATCGCTTTTGGGAATTCAATCCTGGCTTTAAAGAAAAGCTACACTCTCAGCGCGCAATCGGCATTGAAATGGAAACCGCTGCGCTCTTCACCGCGGGCTTTGCCAGCAAAGTGGCCAATGGCGCACTCTTGCTTGTTAGCGATCTGCCATTACGTGCAGATGGCATTAAAACCAAAGCGTCAGCGAAAAAAGTTTTTCAGGAGTATACGGATCTTCACCTCGAGATCGGGATCAAGGCAATGTCTGAGATCGCCGTGCGAGGGGAAAAAATTAGACATTATCAGTGGTGACGGAAGCGAAACATGTTTAAAAAGTTTTTTAGTTTATTCTCGAATGATCTAGCCATCGACTTGGGTACTGCCAATACACTTGTAGTAACCAAAGATAGAGGCATCGTAATCAATGAGCCTTCTGTGGTTGCGGTTCACCGTAATTCCCGCGGACAAACAAAAGTTCTGGCCGTAGGTAAAGAAGCCAAAGAAATGCTTGGCCGCACGCCCGGCTCCATCACCGCAATTCGCCCTATGCGCGATGGTGTGATCGCCGACTTCGAAGTTACTCAAGTGATGCTGAAGCATTTCATTCGTAAAGCAACGGCAGAGCATAGCTTGTTCCGACCGCGCATCATCATTTGTATTCCTTTTGGAATCACCCAAGTGGAAAAGCGCGCCGTAAAAGAAAGCGCGCAAATGGCTGGAGCTCGCGAAGTGTTTTTGATTGAAGAGCCCATGGCTGCGGCGATTGGTGCAGGCCTGCCGATCATGGAGCCTTCGGGCAATATGATTGTGGATATCGGTGGCGGTACCACCGAAGTGGCTGTTATCTCCCTGGGCGGTATCGTGTACTCGAAGAGTGTGCGTGTGGCCGGCGATAAATTCGATGAAGCAATTTTGAACTACATTAAGCGCAAGTATTCTCTCCTCGTGGGAGAACGTACTGCAGAACAAATCAAGATTGCGATCGGTAATGCGTATCCTTTTGAAGATGAGCGCACCTACGAAGTTAAAGGTCGCGACATCATCACTGGTGCACCGAAAACAATCGAAATCAATTCTGAAGAAGTGAGAGATGCTCTTGCTGAGCCCGTGGCTGCTGTGGCCGATGCCATCAAGCTTGCGCTAGAGCGCACACCGCCAGAACTTGCTGCAGATATCGTGGATAACGGAATTATTTTGGCTGGTGGCGGCTCACTCCTTGCCAATCTCGACATTCTGATCAAAGAGAAAACCGGCTTGCCGGTGGCGCTCGCTGAAGATCCACTCACCTGCGTGGTGCGCGGATCTGGTAAAGTATTGCAGGATATTGATCTGCTTCGCCAGGTAACGATTGCCTAAGGCACATGTCTAAGAAGGCATCAGAGTTTGAGCGCCTGGAAGACAAATCGGTTATCGGCCGCTACCTTCGATATATTATTGAAAGTTCTGAGGCGGTTGCCTTTTTTCACCCCGAAGAAAATATTCGTGTAAAAGGCCTCGCAAAGCGCGCTGATGCCGTGGCACTCACCGTCGAAGTTGAACTCGATGAGGCATCCACGGATCTGACTCGTCTAAAAGAGGCATTTGAGAAAAAACGAGTAGACCAGCTAAGGATTCAGTTCGCGCTCAATGAGGCTTATTTTTTCGCAAACTCGGAGCTAGTTTCCATCTATGAGCGACGCTTGAGTTTGCGGCTCTTATTGCCCATTTTCAAACTCCAACGGCGAGATGCAGTTCGTATAAAGGTGAGCGATAGCTTCCCTTGTAAAATCAAACTGGGAAATGAGAATTATATTCCCACTGATTTAAGTGCGACTGGTTTGAGCTTAACTGTTCCCACAGATAAACAAGCGCTCTTCAAGCCACGAGATATTCTTATGGCTGCGGAACTTACCTTTCAAAATAAAACTGTGGAAGTGGATCTAGAAGTGAAGAGCGTAGAAACACAAAAGAAAACCAATAAAATTAAAGTTGGAATTCGTTTCCTAAAGTTAGCCAATACGATGGAACAAGAAATTGCCCGCGAGGCCTACCTCTATACCCAAAAAATTTGGTCGCGCTGGATTTAAAACTTCGGATTGATCGTATAGATATGATGAATATCGATATACGGAAAACGCATATGCTTTGTTTTCATTTGTCCGAGCTTTAGCAATAGCTTCACCCTTTGGGCATCATCCTGATCACGGATTTTTTTCATCTGCGATTCGATAAAATTGCTCGCTTCTTTTGGATGGAAGCAGAATCCGTTCGTAAAAAAATACTTTTTTCCTTCAGGAATCAAGCGGGCCTCGAAGACATCCCCTTTTGAGAACCCCACTTTAAAGCGAGGATTATCCACCTCTACTTTTTCCTTATTGCCCACATCACGAAGCACGAGAGCATCATCTTTTTGTTTGAGCACCTCATAGATAGAATGCTTCGTCTCCGTGAGGTTCTTATAAAAAGGAAGATCTTCCTGCGGAATGGTGGCCAAGTTTTTCCGATAGAAAAGAATGGCTGGAGAGAGCTCATGGCTCTTCAATGGGCGGTCGAAGAGATACCAGCCCATGAAAACATCCATCTGATTTTCAAAATCTGGATCATCTTCCGGAATGGTTCCCATGCTTTCGAAAAATTCTTTTTTCGCTTCATACACTTCGCGGTAGTATTCTCCCGCAGTGAATTCATTCGTGATGGCGTCGATACAGCTTTGGTATTTGTCAGACATAGTTCATCGCTTTCATAAAATCATCAAAGTAAGCCATTGAATCATGCGGACCAGGGCTCGCCTCAGGGTGATATTGCACAGAGAGCGCGCGCTGTTCTGGCAAAGAAATCCCTTCCACACTTTTATCATTTAAATTTATCTGGGTCACCTTTGCGCCCTTGGGCATCGTATCGGGATCTACGGCATAGCCATGATTTTGGGAGGTGATCATCACCCGTCCACTTTCGATATCGAGCACTGGCTGGTTTGCCCCATGGTGCCCAAACTTTAGCTTAAATGTTTTTGCGCCAATCGCATGAGCCAATACCTGATGGCCCATACAAATTCCAAAAATGGGTAACTTCCCTAAAAGCGAACGGATATTTGCAGGAGCAGATTGAACAAGAGCCGGATCGCCGGGACCATTACTCAAAATAATTCCCTTAGGATTCATGGCGAGAATCTCATCGGCGCTAGTTCTTGCCGGAACCACTTTCACCCGGCAACCTCGCTCTACCAAGCTACGGAGCGTATTTTGTTTTACGCCAAAATCTAAGACCACCACGAGCGGCTTATCTTTGGCTTTCGTTAAGGGAAAATTCCACGCGCCCTGATGTGGAGCATAAGGAGAGTTGAAATCATAAGCCTCTTTACAGCTCACTTCAAAAACAAGATCCCGATCTCCAAAACTTGGTTCCTTGCGGAGACGAGCAAGAATATCCTCCACCTCAGCCTTATTTTTTGGAGCAGGAGAAACTAGATACGCATTCATGGCACCAGCACTGCGAATATAACGAGTGATTGCCCGGGTATCAACTCCCGTGAGTGCTGCAATACCATGGCGCTTTAAAAAAGTGGCCAGCGATTCCCTCGACTTCCAGTTGGAAGGCTCCTCACAATACTCATGCACGATTAGGCCAGAAGCATAACACTTCGAAGACTCATTATCGTCTGGGTTGAATCCGTAATTTCCAATATGGGGATAGGTCATCACCACAATCTGCCCATAGTAGGAAGGATCCGTAAGGATTTCTTGATAGCCAGTCATGGCAGTATTAAAGATCACTTCGCCAAGAACACCTTTTGCTAAATGATCTTTTTCTGCCCCAAAGGAGTAGCCAGAGAAGATTGTGCCATCAGCGAAAAGTAGAGCTCCCGTGGGAAGTGAAGAATGGAGGGGTGACTGAACCATCATTTTTCTTCTCCTCGATCAAAAACAATAGAGCCATTCACGATAGTTGTTTGCACTTGACCCTCAAAGCTTTCGCCAAAAAAGGGCGTATTCTTCGCGGCACCATGCACCGAGCTCTCAGTGAACTGATATTTCTTCTTGAGATCGAGGAACACAAGATCGGCATTAGCTGAAATCTTTAAGGTTCCCTGAGATTTCTCTAAACCCAATACCTTGGCGGGCGCAGAGGTGAGCAACTCCACCATTCGTTCCAACTTCAATTGTTTTTTCTTCACAAGGCGTAAGCTGAGCGGCAGTGCCGTTTCCAATCCGATCATTCCGGGAGAAGCGAATTCGAAGGCCTGCTCCTTGGAAGAGCGCGACTGCGGCAAATGATTCGTAGCGATCGCATCGATGGTGCCATCCGCAAGCGCTTCGATTACCGCAGCCACATCTTCCTTTTCGCGAAGAGGTGGGAAGCACTTATAGTTGGCGTCATAAGAGCTAATCGCATCACAAGTGAGGGTAAAATATTGTGGATTCGTTTCCACCGTAAATTGTAGGCCATCACGCTTTGCCGCTCGCACCATCTCTAAAGCTCCGCGAGTGCTCAGCGAATGAAAATGGATTTTTCCGCCGGTGTGCTTAGCGAGCACAAGATCACGAGCCACCGCAATATCTTCCGCTGCCGCAGGAATTCCGCGCAAACCTAAACGGTTTGAATTAATTCCCTCGTGCATCACTCCTGATCCCATGAGCGGACGATCTTCCGCATGCAGGAAAACTGGCAAGTTGAAAGCGCGAGAATACTCCAGAGCCTTTCGTTGCAAGTAGGAATCAGAAATTCCGATTCCATCGCTAACGGCCACTATGCCGGCAGCGGCCATGGATCCCATCTCGGCCAAGCGCTTACCTTCTTTCGCGACAGTCATCGCACCAATGGGAAGGATTCTCACCAAAGAATGTTCGCGAGCGCGGCGAAGTAAAAAATCTGTCATGAAAGCGTTATCGTTGATCGGCGTGGTATCGGGCTTCACGCAAAGGGAAGTAAATCCTCCTGCTGCTGCAGCAAGCGAGGCACTCATGAAACTTTCTACGTGCTCTTGCCCAGGCTCATAGATATGGCATTGCAGATCGATGAAGCCAGCTGTTACCAATAATCCACCAGCTTCTTTGGTGGTGGCTTTTAAACTCTTCGCTTTATTGCGAAGTTCGCCCGGCTTTCCGATCGCGGCAATTTTGCCATCATGAAGTAGGATTTCGCCTTTGCCCTTTAGTTTACTTGAAGGATCGAGCAATTCAGCGTTGATGATATAAAGTGCTTTGCCTGGGAGAGTTTTGGTCACTTCACACCCCCAGATAAAATGGATAGCACCGCCATGCGAATCGCCACGCCATTAGCCACTTGATTTAAGATGAGTGAGTTTGCTCCATCCGCCACTTCTGGTGAAATTTCCACGCCGCGATTCAGCGGGCCGGGGTGCATGATGATGGCTGTTTTTTTCAAGAATCTCACGCTATCGCGATGCAAACCGTAGAAGCGAAAGTATTCAGCGTTAGAGGGAATTTGTTTATCATTCTGACGCTCAAATTGAATACGGAGCATCATCACCACATCCGCATTTTTTATCGCCGCTTCGAGTGAATAACTGCTCTCCACTCCCAGGCCATCGAGATCGGGGGGAAGCAATGTAGGAGGGCCGCAAACCGTAACATGCGCCCCCATCTTTTTCAGCAGATGAATATTAGAACGCGCCACTCTCGAGTGCGCTATATCGCCAACAATAGTTACACGAAGCCCCGCCACCTTGCCAAAATGCTCTTCCATGGTGAGGGCATCGAGCAGGGCTTGCGTGGGGTGTTCGTGAAAACCATCACCCGCATTGATCACGGGAATTTTTAGATGTTTCACAAGGAGCTGAGGCGCGCCGGAGCTGGCATGGCGAAGGATGAGAAAATCAGGGTTCATCGCTTCCAAATTTTTTGCGGTATCAACTAGCGTTTCGCCCTTGCTCACGCTCGTAGAGGCATCGGCGTTCATGTGAATAAAATCGGCGCCGAGGCGCTTTGCCGCCATCTCAAAGGAGCTGCGAGTGCGGGTGGAGGCTTCATAAAACAAACTCACCACAGTGGAGCCTTGCAGGATTTCCCATTTGCGAGTGCCTGCATCCAATTCTTTTTTGATTTTTTTGCCGAGGTCTAAATAGCGACGGATCTCCGCGAGAGTGAGTTCCTCAATTCCAAGAAGGTGCTGGGGCGCTTTTGTCATAATATCGGCTGGAGCATCCTACGCTGTTGACCCTCCGATTTTACCTGCGATTCTGCAGTGGATGAAGTGTTTTCGCTGGGTAGCCAAAGATAGACTGCTTTTCCGATAATTGCTCGCCGCGATATAATGCCAATTTTTTGGCTTTCATTCGCTGCACTAGGCTGATCCGGTGAAAGTATATATTCCTCGCTCTTTAAAAGGTGTGGCTCCTTTTCGTCTGCAATTGTCACCGTGTCACCGGGCACGGCAGTCACACGTCGCAGCAAACTAAGGGGCGGATCACCCACATGCACGGCCACCACTACATCGCCCTTATGAACGGGTTTCCACTCTACAATAATAGATCCCGCCCCGGGCACTCGAATTCCATAGGATAGCTTGGAGACAAAAACCACATCGCCAGATTGAATTTGGGGGGCCATCGCATCATCGGTGGTGCGCAGCGGCTCTACGATACAAGAACGCATCAGGAGGGCAAAACAAGCAAACCAGAAAATATTTTTGAGGAAACGAATCGGCATGGCTTAGTCGAGCTTGAGCACAGCGAGAAAGGCCTCTTGTGGCACCTCTACGCTACCAATTTGTTTCATGCGCTTCTTACCCTCTTTTTGTTTCTCGAGAAGTTTGCGCTTACGACTGATGTCACCACCATAGCATTTTGCCAAAACGTTTTTGCGAAGAGCGCCGAGAGTTTCTCGCGCCACCACTTTGGAGCCAATCGCTGCCTGAATGGCCACCTCGAACATTTGACGCTCGATAAGTTCCTTCAATTTTTTAGCAAGTTCGCGACCACGAAAGGCCGCCTTCGAACGATGGATCATGATGGAGAGAGCGTCCACCGGTTCACCGTTCAGTAAGATATCGAGCTTCACCATATCGCCTTCGCGATAGTCGGTGAGTTCATAATCCATGGAGGCATAGCCCTTGGTGCTGCTTTTCAGCTTGTCAAAGAAATCGAATACCATCTCCGAGAGCGGCATTTCGTATTTCACTTGCACGCGATCCTTGGTGATGTAGTCGATAGAAATTTGCGTTCCGCGACGCTCTTGGAAAAGCGCTAGCACCGTGCCCACATACTCATTCGGCACATGCACTGTGCAGCGGATATAGGGTTCTTCGATGGAGGCGATCTCAGTTGGTTGCGGTAATTTCGCTGGATTATCCACTGAAATTTTCGTGCCATCCGTGGTGGTGACTTTAAAAATTACGGAAGGCGCGGTGCTAATCAAATTTAAATTATATTCGCGCTCTAAACGTTCTTGTGCCACTTCCATGTGCAGGAGCCCTAAGAAGCCACAACGGAAACCAAAGCCGAGAGCACCTGAAGTTTCGGGTTCGAAAGTAAAAGCACTATCATTGAGCTGCAATTTTTCTAAAGCATCGCGAAGGTTGCCGTAGTCGTCGCTTTCAATCGGATACACTCCGCAGAATACCATCGGCTTCACTTCTTTGAAGCCTTTCAAATCTTGGGGCGCTGGATTATCGCGAAAGGTGAGCGTATCGCCCACTTTAATATCGCGAACGTCTTTTAGCCCGCTGATGATTGCGCCCACATCGCCAACTACGAGGGAATCCGTTTCCCGCATTTTTGGCTCAAAATAGGTAACTTTTTGCACTTCAAATTCTTTGCCGGAGTGCATGAGCTTTACTTTGTCGGACTTTTTCACAGAGCCCGAAAAAACGCGCACCAGCGCCACCACACCCAAGTAAGAATCAAACCAACTATCAAAAACCAAAGCACGTAAGGGAGAAGTTACCGAATTTTCCCCGGTATCCACTGGTGGTGGCACCTTTTTCACAATGGCTTCGAGCACGCCTTCGATGTTCAAGCCTGTTTTGGCACTGGTTTTTACGGCTTCGCTGGCGTCAATCCCGATCACTTCTTCAATCTCTGCGCGCACACGCTCTGGATCGGCGGAAGGGAGATCTACCTTATTTAAAACGGGCACGATTTCAAGGTTGTTTTCCAGGGCAAGGTAGACGTTAGCAAGGGTTTGCGCTTCCACTCCTTGAGAGGCATCCACCACAAGAATGGCACCTTCGCAGGCAGCGAGACTACGGGAAACTTCGTAGGTAAAATCTACGTGTCCGGGGGTATCGATCATGTTCAAAATATAGTCTTGGCCATCTTGAGCGCGATACTTCATCCGCACTGTTTGCGCCTTGATCGTGATGCCGCGCTCTTTTTCGATGTCCATGGAATCGAGCACCTGGGCTTCCATCTCCCTTTTGCTTAGTGCGCCAGTAGCCTCGATCAATCGATCGGCGAGCGTAGATTTGCCGTGATCGATGTGGGCGATGATGGAAAAATTTCTGATGTTTTTAGCGCTCATAATTGCTGCGTTGCAAAATTTCTAAGTAGTGAAAATCTATCGCTGAACATGACAATTCACTATGTCCAGAATAGACTTACCCCATGTACTCTGTTGCTATAACACCGTTTGCCTTTCTGGGTAAACTATACATTTTCATTTGGAATTCGATGGCGGGAATGAAGCAGATTCACCGTCGTGGCCATATTTTTCTGCAACAGTTTGATTTCATCGGTGTGCAATCTCTCACCGTGATCACGTTTAGCGCCATTTTCATCGGCGCTGTGATGGCATTTCAAACCTATATTCCTTTACATCAGTTTGGGATGGAAAGTTTCCTCGGGCCCTCTGTGGGTATAGCGCTTACCCGTGAATTAGCGCCAGTATTCTGCGGCATCATGGTAGCAGGCCGCGCTGGAGCCGCGATTGCTGCGGAGATCGCCACCATGCGCGTTACCGAGCAAATTGATGCGATGGAAGCACTCGGCACCGATCCTCACGATTATATTATGGCGCCAAGAATTTTGGCTGGCACATTGGTATTACCTCTTCTCTGCATCTATTTTATTTTGATTGGTTGTTTCGCAGGATGGGCGATCGGCACTCTCGTTTTAGAATGTGATGGCGCCGTGTATTGGCAACAACTTGGCTGGGCGGTTGACTTCACTGACGTGTGGCAGGGTCTCGCGAAAGCAGTGATCTTTGGATTCTTCGTTTCTTCTCTCGGTTGCTTTTATGGCTACAATGCCGGAAATAGCGCAGAGAGCGTGGGTGTTGCCACGAATAAAGCAGTGGTAGCAACCATCCTTTTGATTTTGTTTAGTGACTATATTTTAACGGCCTATTTACCCTATGACCCAAGCAACCTCATCCTACACTGATGATATTGCGATCCGCGTTCGTGGATTGAAAAAGAGTTTCGGCTCTTTTCATATTCACAATGGAATCGACCTCGATATTCCCGTTGGGAAAGTAACCTATATTATGGGCGGTTCTGGTTGCGGAAAGTCTTTGCTGCTCAAGCAGATCATGGGATTTATTTCACCCGATGTTGGCACAATCGATATTTTCGGTGAACGCATGGACGCCACTAATTTCCAGAAGCTGAAACATATTCGTCGTCACCTTGGTATTCTGTTTCAAAATGGCGCCCTCTTTGATTCACTTTCTGTTTACGATAACGTGGCCTTCTCTCTCAAAGAGCGTCTCGATCTTTCGAAATCCGAAACCGATGCGAGAGTGGAATCATTACTCAAATCTGTGGGGCTTGCGATGGTACACGCCACGAAGGCTCCCTCCGAGCTCTCCGGCGGACAGAGAAAACGCGTGGCACTCGCACGAGCCGTGGCCATGAAACCGAAAATCATGATGTACGATGAGCCCACCACCGGTCTCGACCCCGTTACTACTATGATGGTAACGAATTTAATTCGCGATATTAGCGAAGAGCACAAGCTCACCACGATCGTGATCAGCCACGATACACACGTGGTGTTTTCTGTGGCAGAAAATATTGCCTTTTTGAAAGATGGAAAAGTTCGCTATGTGGGTCCGCCACGCGGTGTTTTTGAAGTAGAAGATGCCGATGTAGAAGAATTTTTTGTATTAGAGACGCGCTACAAGGAGGAGAAAAAGTGAACAGGAATATAAGAATTGGGATTTTCACCGCGATAGGTGTAGCGCTGATTATTGGTTTTAGTGTTTTCGTGAACGACCATCCCTATTGGTACTCTCCCTGCAATCTGGTGAAAATTCACGTGGACGATGCCACCGGGCTTCGCCGCAAATCACCCGTGAAAACTCTAGGCTTGGAGATCGGGTATATCCACGATGTAAACCTGGATGGCGCCGAAGTGATGATCACTGTATGCGTTACTGGGCCAGTAACTCTCGTACCCGAAACAAGAGCTTATATCCGTTCGGCAGGATTCCTCGGTGATAAATTTTTAGAGCTAAAGCCGGTGGACATGATCTCGCAACCACACAAGAAAAAAGAGCCAACAGAAATTCATCCTGAAAAAAGTAGCTCTCCACCAGCAACACACGATAGTCAGCAAGATCAGCCCCATGCCATTTTAAATAGCTTTTTAAACTTGTTTGAATCAAGTGCCATGGCCGCAGATGAAGCGGACATTCCAGAAGTGAATGCCTCAAAAACCTTGAGTGCCTCCAGGGACACCGAGCTTCAAGACATGATGAAAAAAGCCACCAAGTTGATGGATCAACTTTCCTTGATGGTTGGGGATCTACGTGAAGTTACTCAACAAAAACAATTTAAAGAAACAATTATCAACCTAAATGGTGTGCTGAAAAATCTCCATCAAATCACCACGCCAGACGGCAAGATAGTTAAAAATCTCGACGGCGCTCTAGATTCAATGCGAGCTATGATGGAACAAGCAAATTCTGTGATGCAGAAAATCAATTCCAATAATGGAACTCTTGGAAAATTGATTAACGACACATCGATTTATGATGAAATGAAGGCCGCAATCCAGAGCATAAATTTGCTTTTAGGTAAGGCCGGGAAACTGAAAACCTTTGTGGATCTTTCTGCCGTAAATATTCCGGCTTACGATGGCTATCGTGGTGCCCTCACCGTAATGATTCAACCAAATCCCACGCGCTACTATTTGATCGGGATCGCCAACGATACGCTCGGAAAAACCACAAAGACAACCACCACAACCTCTGTGAATGGGGCTTCTTCTACCGTAGTTACCCAGAGCTTAAACGAAGAAAAGGGCCTCAGAGTAACTGCCCTATTTGGAAAATACTTCGGCCCGCTTGAACTAAAGGCTGGTATTATTTTGGATGATGGTGCTGTTGGTGTTGGCTATTGGTTTGATCCTGACCGCAGATTTGGGATTCAAGTAGAAGGCTATTCTCCAGGAAAGGGCCAGGGATTTACAGCGCGGGCCTATGCAAGAGCGCAGATCTATTCTTCAGTTTACGTTACCGGCGGTATCGATAGCCTAACGAAATATAATGGTAAATCTACCGGCTACTTTGGTGCTGGCGTTTCCTTCGATGATGACGATCTCAAGTATCTCCTTGTTTTTAAGTGATGCTAACCGCACTTGATTTCATGCAGGCTGCGCTCGATGAAGCGCGCCTAGCCCTAGCTCACGATGATGTACCCATCGGTGCCGTGCTTGTAAAGGATGGCATGATCATCGCTCGCGCCCATAATCAAAGGGAGCTTGATCATAATCCAGTGGCTCACGCTGAAATTCTAGCGCTGCAAAGAGGCGGGGCGGCCATTGGCCATTGGAATTTAAGCGGTTGTATACTTTATGTAACGCTCGAACCTTGCCCCATGTGCGCTGGCGCAATGCTACTATCAAGATTGCACTCTGTTGTTTACGGCACGAAGGACGAAAAGGGTGGCGCCATAAGCAATGAAATTCCCATTCTTGAAAATGAAAAGCTCAACCACCGAGTGCAGAGTTCGATGGGGCCACTCACGGATGAATGCTCACAAATTCTAAAAGAATTTTTTCAAAGAAAACGTCGTGAAAAAAATACATCAGGAAAAAAGGCGTAAAAAAACTCCCAGAACTAATTCGTTTGGGAGTTTCTTCTAAATACTAGTGATTAGCGGCTGGCGCAGCAGGAGCAGCTTTATCCTCTTTTTTTGCCATCTCATCGGCAGGAGCTGCATTTGGAGCAGTAGTTGCCCCCTCTGGAGCAGGAGCTGCGGCAGCTTGAGCGGATGCAGGTGTTTCCACAGCTTCTTCTTTTTTCGTACAAGCGGCAACGGTGAGTAGGGTAAGTACAGCGATAACAACACTTTTCAACTTCATTTTCTCTCCATATTTAATTTCGCCGACAATTCGTGCGGGAATATTTATGCTAAGATTCTATCGACTAATCAACTTCCCCACAACGTAAGTTTGCAGGAACTGCAATATGAATCTTTTTAGGTAGAGCTAATTTCATTTCCGCCATCGCAGTTTCAAACTGTTCCCTGTTTTTTCCGCTACCCAGCTTCAAATTAAATTTCTTTTCCTCTCCAATGGTGGAGCTGCTTCGACCCTGATAATCGTGCGCAGGGTATACGATTGTTGCATCAGGCAGGGTGAACAGTTTATTTGTAATGCTATCGAACATTTTACCGTTCGAGCCTTGCTGAAAATCCGTGCGACCCACATCTCGCACAAATAGCACATCGCCGGTAAACACATAATTATTGCATACGAAACTCATGCAGGAATCCGTGTGTCCTGGAGTTTGCAGCGCGCGAAGGGAAAAGGCTCCAAACGAAAGTTCATCGCCATCGTTTAGGCCAATATCGGCTGCTGCTACATTTGCTACAGCACTCAGCGCAACCTTTGCTCCAGTGCTTTTGCGTAATTCTGAAGCGCCCGTGATATGATCTGCATGAACATGGGTTTCAAGGAGATACTTCAGGGTTAGGCCCAATTCCTGAATCAACTTGAGATCACGTGCAGACTGCTCCCTCACAGAATCGATCAGAATGGCTTCCTTTGCCTGTAGATCTGCTAATAAATAAGTATAGGTATAGCTCTCGTGGTCAAAAAGTTGTCGTATAAAAAAATTCGTTGTCATAGGCGAAACTCCATTCAGCGATATGATATTACTTAGGGAGTTGAAGGAGATCAAAGGAAATGAAACTTCTGTTTCTACTAATTTTTTGTTTGTCGTCCGCTGCGGAGGCCACACTGCTTGTCTCAGGTGAATTTGGGGATCTCAGCATCGCCTACAATCCCAAAACCCATCAGGTGAGCGGTGTTTATACCAAAAGCTTAGATGAGAATCCTGATTGTCGCTTCGCCTTCTCTGGCTTGCAGCGGGGCAATGTGGTGCCGATTCAGACCTTTTCATTTTCCAATCCTAAAGAGGTGTTAAGCGGTGCCCTTTCTGTAACAAAAAACGGGGCCATCAAATTAATTTTATCTGCCGAGCCGAGCGGATGTCATGGTGCGCCCTTTCTCTCGGAAAAAAGAAATCCTGCCACTTTCAAATTTTCCCAACGCAAAGTTAGGCTTTATTTACGCGTGCTAAAACAATCAAATCCCACCATATATCCAGGCCCGGAAATCACTAAGGGGCCTGTACAAAAGTGGAAAGCAGGAGACATTCTAGAAATTGTGGAGAGCCATGTTGATTGGCTTCGGCTTGCGCGCATCAGCGAAGGCAACTATAGCTGGATACACGAAAGTAATTTCATTCCACTTTTTGAAGGGGATCTGCGAGATATTGATAAGCAATAGCGGAAATTTGATCGCCTTCCCCAGAAACAATCGTTAGACTTCGCTTCAGGAGATTTTCTGTGACCAAGGAAATAAAATTACTGAGTTTTGCTTTATGCGTTTGGACAGCCTGCACCTTAAGCTTTATGGCTGCCATGGGTATCGGCAGTGGCCTACTGGTTTTGGCCACGTGCTGGGCGTTTCGAAATGATCTCCCAATGGTAAAAAAATGCTTCAGCTCTCCTTTGGGATTGGTCACCCTAGTTTACTTCATCATCTCCTTTTTCAGTTTACTTGCAGCGAAACTTTCTCCTCCACTTGGACTTGCTCCGGAATCCATGTTTGGTTTAAAAAAGTTTCACTTTTTTATACTGCCATTCCTGGCGGCACTTGCCCTCGTGAAGACATCGGGCTCCAAGCTTGCCTTTGAAAAACACCCCCTATGGCGAGCGCTTTTTTGGATGGGGATTTTGGTTTCGTTGATTGGGATTATTCAATTTTGGGGTGCCTATCTTTTTCCGGCCAATTGGTTAGACGATCGTTTTTTTCGCAATATGGCTACGGGAAATTCCGTTCCCGTTTTTCATGCTCAGGGCTTGATGTATTTTCATTTGAGCTTTGCTTCTGCCATGGGCTTTGTGTGCTCTTATGCTTGGGGCAGAGTGCTTTGGCCACTGGAAGAAGATGATCGAAACACTAAATTTGCATGCCTTGCGTTTGCACTCCTAACAACTCTAGCGTTCTTTTATACTTACTCTCGAATCTCTTGGGTTGCTCTCATTGCGATGGTTGTCACTCTCGGATTTCTAAAAAAGCCGCGCTGGGGCTTTGTGTCTCTGGCACTTTGTGCACTCGCAGCCTGCTGCTTGTGGTTCGGTTCTGAAAATTTACGCGGCAGATGGAATATGGGATTAGGTCCAATTTTAGAGCGCGAACAGGTGTGGATGGCCGCCATTGGTATGATTAAAGATCGCCCCATACTCGGTGTCGGATTTGGACAAACAGGTCACTACTCTGAAATTTATGCTGAACACATTTTAGGACATAAACCTATTTTTTCTAGTCATGCCCATAATAATTTTCTAGACGTGGCTGCAGCTACGGGCTTGCTCGGTTTGCTGGCATTTTTGGCCTGGTGGATTGTGCTCTGGCGTTATCTCTGGCGAGCATTTCAAGAGAGCGACATTTCAAAAAAATGGCTACCCGCATCCTGCCTTGCGGCTTTCGTTACATTCCAAATCAATGGCCTCACACAGGTAAATTTTTTTGATGGTAAAAGCGAACATTCGCTGATGCTTTGGGCAGGTATCGCGCTAGCGTTACACTGGAGAGGTAGCCAATTTACGAACTCGAAAAGCACCACCAAGCAGGCTAAAAATTTCCAAAATAATTAGCTGAATATTTGGCTCGATGCTAAAATTTCGGCATGAATAAAATTTCTATATTAGCACTATTATTATTTATTTCCGCTTCAACTTTACAGGCCAAAGAATCGCCCTGGGCTAAAGTTACTTTGGTTCAAGGTTCAGCAGCCATTGTCGGTGGTTCTGATTCCGGTCACGCTATTGCTATTGGTGATAAACTAAGTGAAGGTGCCATTATTAAAACGGAAGCGAAGAGTGTAGTGCGCTTGAAGCTTGCCGACAAATCAACCCTCAATATTGCGCCGTCTAGTCAAATTGAGCTCAAGGCAGTAAAAGCCGATGAGCCAGCGCTTTGGATATTGGTAGCAGGAAGTATTCGGGCATTAATCAAAAAATCTGAAACTCAAGACAAAGAGAAACTAATTATCCGTGCCGGCACAGCAGCTATTGGAATTAGAGGCACAGATTTTTCTGTTTCCTTCGATGCAGCAACTAATAAAACGAGCCTTGTAACAATTCAAGGTTCGGTGGCAATGGCGAATGTTGGTCCCGGCATGAGCGCATCGGAAGCACTTCGTAGCGATAATGCTGTGCTCGTAAAGACGGGTCAAACTTCCCAGCTAGTCAGCGGAGCCGCCAAGCCAAGCGCACCACAGTCAGTGCCAAGCAATCAAATGCAGCGTTTGCAAAAAAATAGTTCCAGCATGCCGAATAGTAGTCAGCAGTCTAATGGCAAAGTTGGAAATGGCCCACAAGCTGCCGGCCCAGACAATAGTTCTCAAGGCGGCGGCTCTCAGCAATCAGCACCTCGCGGCGGAAATAATGGCTCTATGATGAGCGGTCCCGGAGGCTCCACGGGCAGCTCGGGCGGACAAAGCTCCATGCCCTCTCCGAATAGCGCTCCAGCTCCTCAATCACTTGGAAGCAGTTCAATGCCAGCTGGTCCTTCCTCCGGAGGCGGCACTCTACCCCCTCCCCCAACAATGAACGGCTCCAATACGCCACCGCCCGCAGTGAGTCAGGGTACGGCTCCTAATCAATCAGTGGGTGGAGCAACAGTTGGTGGAGGTTTACAGATTACTCCAAATAAACCAGGTGGCCTCCCGAATGGAAAGCCTCCAGGCAAATAAATAGATTAAGTCTACAGATCTAAGAGCCCGGCAAAGCAGTAATGATCTTCGCCGGGTTTTTTATTGCCCACAAAGTGCCAGTGCCAGGCGACTGAATCAGCTAGAAGGTCCATTGTTGTAGTTGTGGATTGGCGTAATTGAAGTGACGATCGCTGCGCTCATCGAATCATGAGCGCCCACTGAAGAAGAGAATTAGCTTAGAATGTTACTGTCGTAGTGAGTAGCCAGTATGGTCTTGTATAGCTGTAGCTTGAGATTTGTCCACTGCTTGGCAAACCCTGCAGGCCGGCAGAAGTATCTTTTGTATAGGTATAGGATAAGCTAGCGAACCAAAAATTTGCTTTCAAGGGCCCGGCTAATTCAGCGGAGTAGGCCCAAGTTTTATCGCTCCGATCTGCGATGCTAGCCTGCACTGTTCCCGAAGGAACAAGCTCTTTATTGTAGCTCACGTTAGTTAAGCTCACTTGGCCAGTGATGTGAAAATCTCTAATTAAGGGCACTGTTGTGCCGAGATAAGTTGAATTCGAATTGTAGTTCACAAACATCGTGCCTGAATTGAGCGAGGCCGTGTTTCCGGAAGCCGTAAATGTGGCAACAGGTCCACCAGAAACCTTATACACACTTTCTCCGGCATAGATCGTTCCAAACGGCACAAGATAGTGAGCACTCAAGTTTCCACCATATAACTTCGAAAAGGTGGTGTTCATGTACATCGTAAAGGGAACTTCAAAACGCGCACTTAACTTCTTGGTCAATTGGCTGTTCACACCCGCGGTTAAGCTTAGATAATCTTGATAGTAAACGGCTGCGTAGCGGCTATCAATATACTTTGCGGTGAGATCAGTGCTCCAGAAAGTAGAAATTTTATAAGAAGAGGCGACGCTCGCCGTATAGACCTCATTATTATAGTTGGAATAGACAGAATAAAACGGAGTGGAATAGCTCAAGCTCGTATAGAGATTCCATCTTTTCTCATTCACTAGCCTAAAGGTTAGATTCGCGGCAACTTCATAGCCATTATCGGTATAATAACTGGAGCTTAGTGGTGCACTTTGAATAGGAAAATTATTTGAATCTACGCTCAGCAAACTTTGCTCTGCCACGTTGCCATCATAAAAATATCCAAATGTGGCACTACCATGGGCCCAGGCTTTTTCCTTACGAATGGTTTCTAGCCAACCCTTGGATTCACTAATCACCCATAAGTCTGGAGCGGATTTACTGATAGCATATTTAAAATAGTATTCTGCTTTTGGCACATCACCGTCGCGATACTCCGCAACACCGAGCCAATAGGCGTAGATAGCGGTGGCATCTCCGGTAACCTTCACGGAAGAAAGTAAATTTATGGCAGAAACAGGCTCACCCAATTCAAGGTCTTGTTGTGCTGCCAGCAATACTGCCTCAGGAAGAAGGCCAGAATCTTTAATCTTGAGAGCTTCATCCCTTGCCTCTTTGTATCGATCCGCCTGCGACAATGCCTGGGCCAATCGGAAACGTGCCTCATCGTTCTGTGGGTATTTTCCCACTACGCGCTGAAAGCCCGCGATCGCGGCATCGATTTGTTTCGAATCCAAATAACAATAGGAGCTTCGGAAGTTTGCAAGATCCTTATCCGCTTCAGCACTTGCGGCATCATTTGCAATTTTTTGGTAGGCATTGATTGCTGAGGCGCAATCTCCCTTTTGGTAGAACTCATTTGCTTGAGTGAGTTCATTAGACAACTCAGCAGCGCTAGAACTTCCGCTGAACAAAATTAAAAATACTATCGCCGCTGAGCTGTAGATCATAAATTACCTTTAGTTAAATTAGTTTGAGCTAGATGCGCCGCCGGTTGCTCCACCTTGGCTGCTTCCGCCGCTCTGTTGGCCGCTACTTTGAGTTCCACCTTGTTGGCTGCCACCAGTCGCGCCACCTTGATTAGAACCGGATGCGCCGCTTTGACCGCTGCTCTGACCGCTGCTTTGGCCTTGGCTCTTAGAAGATCCACCTTGGCTGCTTCCGCCGCTCTGTTGGCCACCATTAGAGGAAGACTTTTTGGAAGTAGACTTACGAGTGGTGCTGCTTCCTTTAGCGGAAGAATTTCCACCTGCATTGCCACCAGACATGCTGCCGCCTGATCCGCTGTTAGATCCGCCACCTTGACCGCCGGACATTCCGCCGCCAGGTCCGCCGCTCATGCCGCCACCTTGACCACCGGACATTCCTCCACCAGATCCGCCGCCCATGCTGCCACCTTGACCACCGGACATTCCGCCGCCAGATCCACCGCCCATGCTGCCACCTTGACCACCGGACATTCCGCCGCCAGATCCGCCGCCCATGCTGCCACCTTGACCACCGGACATTCCTCCACCAGATCCGCCGCCCATGCCACCGCCTGATCCGCCTGACATTCCGCCACCAGATCCGCCGCTCATGCCACCGCCTTGACCGCCGGACATTCCTCCACCAGATCCGCCGCCCATGCCGCCGCCTTTAGATCCGCCGCCACCACCACCTTGTTGGCCACCGCCGCCACCTTGACCGCCGCCGCCGCCACCGCCGCCTGCAGCAAGAGCTAAAGCTGGGATTGTTAATGCCAAACAAAGTATCGCTAATTTTTTCATCAAAAATTTCTCCTTAAATTTGAGTTATAGAGAATGCTAACGAAGAATTTTTTGTTCTCCAATAGTAAAATCGAAAATTGATTGATTTGCTTTCACGGAAACTTGTTTCCGCCAATCGCCATTACACGCCACCGATATTTTCGATTTTACCAATAAATACTTTTTATTTTTATAGACATTATTAAGACGACAAAATGTCATATTCACCAAGTTGGCAATAATTTAAATCCCATGAATTAATTGCAAACTGTCATCACCCTAAAGCGGATGATTCCATCTGGATTTTTTTTACGCGACCAAGTGGGCTGTGAAAAATTCGATTTGGAATGGATGTGGCAGGTAGGAAGGGATCGCTGCCTGCTAGCTTAGGCTCGCCGGAACGCATAAAGCGCCAAAATAGGAGTAAACAGAATCTATTTTCTATATTTTTAAGTAATAGAAATTACTATTGAAAATGGCGGATAAGTATCCATCCAAATAATATCAAGTTGTTAGATATAAGAGAAGCCAAGCGGAAGCCATTGGCCAATTATTTTGCGGTGAAAAGATTGACCACTTTCGCCATAAGCTCAGGCTCTGGGAGAATCTTTAAACTCTCCGTGGCTCCAGCGATTTCGATCCCCGCAAGACGCACATAGCGCTGCATGGTCTCTAAATCCCGCCAGCCGCAGATTTTTTGAATCTGGATGGGCGGCACTCCTTGGCGTATGAGCTGTGTCGCAAAGCAAGCCCTGAGCGTGTGGAACTTAATGGAGGTAAGTCCCATGCCTTCGCAAAAGTTCCGAAGGATTTTCGCTTGCAAGCCTTTTTCCCAGCCGGGAAGCCTGGGTAGCAATTCTCTTCTCCCTCTTGTCTCGGCTTTCAACTCTTTGATAAGAGCCTCCAGCTCGGAGGAGATGGGAATCGTTCGCCAGCAACCTGCCTTTGTCGATTTAATGCTTCTCGTCCTGGTATTGTAGGATTTAGTGAGGCTGATCGCCTTATTCTCTAAATCCACATCATCCCAGAGCAGAGCATATAGCTCGCCATTTCGCATGCCCGTGAGAAGAGCCATGGCCCAGACAGGATACCACTCATGATTCATGGCTTTTGCCTTTTCAAGTAATGCCTTGATCTCATGGATAGTAAGGATTTCCGGTTTCTTCTCTTCTTCTTTCGGAAACTGGTAGCCAATCGCAGGGCAGGCAATATTTTTGATATGCCCATAGCTTTCTGCAAAGGAGTAAATACGCTGGATCACCTGCTTGATAATCTTCTGGTGTCCAATGGATAAACCCTTAGCGTGAAGCTGCGCGAATAACTCACGCACCTCTGATTTACCAATGTCTGATAGCGCCAGGTCATTCCACTGTGTGCAGTGCCGCCTCACGGTAGCTATATAATCTAGCCGAGTATTCGCGTGGAGATTCACCGTTTGATCTGTTTGCAGATAATTCTCAAACTCGTCTACAATAAAGCCCCAGCTTTTTCCTCTAGCTTCTCTTTGTACAAGTTCTCGTTCACATTCGCGGATGAGCTGAAGTTCAAGTTTCTTGGCTTCAGCATAGGTTTTTAGTTTCGATACTTTTCTTTGCTTGCGGTGGGGTGAGCTTGTAGAGCGCACATTCACCGAAACTAAAAAAAGTTCTACTCCCATTTCGTCGATATATTTCTTAATCATGAAGACCTCCAAGTGGAGACTTCAAACGAAATACAAAACGCCAATCCGTCAACAGAACAAAATCTTATTCCTACCAACTTGTCAAAGAGCCTCTCCTTACACAATTGCAAAGAGCTTCTATATATATTCATAGCACTCCTAAATAAAAATTCAATAAGTGACGCTGCCATTTCCAACCAATCGATGCCTAGAGGACAAATATAGGTATGGACCCCGGTCTGTTGCAAAAATTGCGATTTTCTGGAAGTGACTTAAGTGCTCGATTCAAAACGTCTATGTCGATTATCTAAGATTTTCAAAACGGAACAATGGTTCCTACTTTGTTCCGCGATGGTTCCTAGATTGTTCCATTTTATTTTCGTGAGGAGTTGCGCCAGCGTGATCTCTTCTTTGCAATCACTTCGCAACCCTGAAGCCCAGCCAAGTTTTAA